>JBFRWF010000001.1:0-6224 GCA_051439465.1 Xenococcaceae cyanobacterium
GTAATCTAGATGAGTCTAACTCAGTCTGTACCCCGGCTTCTTTCAGTGCAACTAATGGTAGATTCAGACGAGCGATCTCATCATCTAATATCCCCTCGATAAATTTAGCAATCAGCAAATGTCTAACGCTAGGTGGCGTCATTAAAACCAGCTTCCCCCGTACCAATTCATAGCGGTTGTCAGTCCCGTCATCATAGGTAAGATAATCTTCAAGGGTCAGTTTTACTGGTGTTGTTACCATAGCACAAGGGATCCTTTTTATTTCAATAATGTTGTTAAATAAGAATATTCAGTTGGAATATCTCGTGTTTTACCAATTTAGGCAGCATTAGATAGAGGCAAACTCTCCACTCAGTATTAGAATTGTTATCATCCTATAGCACTCAGCTTTCTACATCGCACTCCTAGGTTTAGGCCTAATGAGGAGCCAAAGAGCGAATTAAGATAATGACTAAAAATCCCAGGATCGTGGAGATGCCGACGATAGAGCCTCCCTTAGCATAAGCTTCTGGCAACATTGTTTCTGAAATTACTGTTAACATGGCACCAGCCGCAATGGAGCCTAACAGGGATACGGTAGAGTCTGGAACGTCAGAAAAGAAGACAGTACCTAAAGCTGCCAAAATCCCCGTAACTAACATAATCGAAGTCCACATCAAGAAAATCCGAGAGAGAGAAAACCCTTGCTGTTTCATCCCTTGGGAACTGGAAAAGGCTTCCGGGTAGTTAGCAATAAATAAGCCAGCGAGTAGGGAAGGACTCAAGGGAGCTACCACTAAGTGTGCACCGATGGTGAGCGCTTCAGGAATACCATCCATCAACAGTCCCAACCAAATTGCCATCGGTGCATTTTTGTGTTCCTCAACTGCCCCCGCCATCGCCGTCGCCGACGGAATGAGATGGCTGGCATTCATGGTTTCTAGAGCCTGCTGTATCCACTGTCCGGCTTTCGTCGGTTCAAAGTTTTGTCTGGTTTGCAGGTAGTCTTTTAGTTTAGCTTGTCCCAAAAAGTCTCTGACATTTTCTTCTAGAGTCTGGGACTGTTGCAACATCTCGACAAAATACTGTTTTCTCAACACCCAAACCCTGACATCGGTTTTGGCGATCGCCGTCACCGTATGAGCTGCTCCCGTCACGAAAGATAATTCCCCAAACACGTCACCAGAGGTGAGAATGAGCGGCGGTTTTTGTAAGTGTTTGGGATAGACAATTTCCACTTCCCCTTCATGGATGATGTAGAGGCGAGCCGAAATTTCTTGAGGCTGAAAGAAAATATAGCCATCTTCTCGCTGGTGATAAATTAAGCGGGCGGCAATTTCTTGGAGTTCATCTGGGCAGAGGTTTTTGAAGATAGGAAACCGGCGAATTTGTGGGGCTAATTTGAGGAATTCATCGGGCTTGTGCTTGATTTCTACAGCCGGGGGAATGACTCCTTCCTGATGCAGACTTGACACGGCTAAGGCAACCCAATCCTTAACTTGAGAAAAACTCAAACCTTGACGATGTTGCAGGTAGTCGGCGACTTCCTCACTTTGTAAGAATGAGGCAGTGTTTTGGGCTAAATGGGGAGAAATTTGGAGGAGGGACTCGAAGTCTGAACGAGGTAAGATATCTAACTTAGTGTCTTCTGTGGTTACTGCTACTGTTTGGTGGGGACACCCTGTAAGAAATGCCATCGTGCCAAAGATATCATTAGAACTCAGGCGTGCTAACCTATGGAAATCATCTTGGGAAGTGTGTAAATCAACTTTTCCTCCCTCGATGATGTAAAGGCTTTCACTGGGATCTCCTTGACAATAAAGGGTAGTGTCTTGGGGATAGTGGCCAATGAGCAGATATTGTGCGAGTTTTTGTCGTAAAGGTGGCTCTAGATCTCGAAACAGATCGATGCGCTTGAGTCGCGAGACTCTTTGCTCAAAGTGGCGCGTTTCCTTTTGAGTCAGGTGAACCAGGGTGGTAGAAGGCTTGCGCAAAAACCCACCAGAATTATTGATCGCCTGATTGATCAGGGTAAAGAGCAAACTCCCTAAAATTGTGCCAATAACTAGTTCTAATAGATGCCCCTTTTCCATCGCGCTTCCAACAAGATCGATGACTAAAGCTGCCAGTAACGCCCCTCCACCAAAGGCCATTAAGAAAGCTAATATTCGATTTTGTGGATGCCAAAAGAAGGCAGTTAATGACCCCAAAGGCATCGAACAAGCACTGATTATCCCAGCCAGAAAAGCTTCCCCAAGGAGTGATTCAGACATAATATAATTCTCCCAAGAGCCAAAATTTCTCCAACTCTGTCCCACACACTCCCCACATTCTCCCTCCGATCATCTGTAGCAAGCTTAATCTCCCCCCCAAAATTAAGAGTAGTTTAAGAGAAATCAACTTTTAATAATAGCTCCTTAAACTTTCAGTAAATATGAGAGAATATGATTCTATGATAATTACAAGAGAGGAGTAAAATAAAAGTGATTAAAAGTTAATATTTTTTTCTTTTCTCTGATCCTTAGCAGAAAAGTTCACTCCCTTTCCTCCTTGTTCTGAAACAGCCTCGCCCCCCTGAGAATTAACAGAGCCGACAGCAGGCTGGCGGCGGCCAGCTTCCACTGCCCCGCCCCGCAGGCCAGCCCAATGACAGCGGAAACCCAGACGGCTGCCGCGCTCGTCAGTCCGCGAGCCCCGTGACCCTCCTTGAGAATGAGACTTCCCCCAATAAAACCCACCCCTTGGACGACTCCCGCCATCACTCGGACAACTTGGTCAGGCTCCACCAACTGGGTCAAGAGCACAACGGAACTAGCAGCTAAGGCGACCAAAGCATTGGTTTTGACCCCAGCTGGCTTGCCTCTGAGCTCTCTTTCGAGTCCTAAGAGTCCGCCCATGGCGGCAGCCCCTAATATCTTCTCGAGCATCGCTCAATTCCCAAAGTTAACGTCCTCTTGGGAGACTTTTCTCCTGAACATCCTTTACTTTAAATGATGATATCCAATTCTTCTCCTTCCGACCTAGTAAATGAAGCCGTTTTGCGAGTCAAGAATGTTTCTGTCTTCTACGGTTCCAATTTGGCTGTGCGCGATACTTACCTGGATATACCAGAAAACCAAGTTATTGCCTTTATCGGACCTTCTGGGTGTGGCAAGAGTACCATTTTGCGCTGTTTTAATCGCATGAATGACCTAATTCAGGGGGCGCGGGTTGAGGGCAAAATCACCTTTCGCGAGCGCGATATTTACGGCAAGAAAGTTGACCCAGTAGCGCTGCGGAGTCGAATTGGCATGGTGTTTCAGAAGCCCAATCCCTTTCCCAAGTCGATTTACGAAAATATTGCCTTTGGAGCGAGAATTAATGGCTATCAGGGCAATATGGATGAGTTAGTAGAAAATTCCCTGCGCAAGGCAGCACTTTGGGATGAGGCCAAGGACAAGCTCAAAGAAAGTGGTCTGGCCCTCTCTGGCGGACAGCAGCAGCGCCTCTGCATTGCGCGGGCGATCGCCATTCAACCGGAAGTGATTTTAATGGACGAACCCTGCTCTGCACTTGACCCGATTTCAACGCTGAAAGTTGAGGAATTGATTCAGGAGTTGAAGCAGCAGTACACGATTGTGATTGTCACTCACAATATGCAGCAAGCCTCGCGGGTGTCTGACTTGACGGCCTTTTTCAACGCCGAAGCCACAGAAAAAGGCGGCAAAGTCGGCTACTTGGTGGAATACAACCACACCCAAGTAATTTTTCAACAACCCGCGCAACAGGCTACCCAAGAATACGTTAGTGGTCGCTTCGGTTAATCGCCTCTTCCGATGTTTAAACTTAACTTACAGAATTATGCCTAAAGTTAAAAAAACTGATCCCAAGCTCAATCTAAGCGACCCGCAGTACTACTTCAATCGAGAACTCAGCTGGCTCGAGTTTAACTCTCGAGTCCTGCAGGAGGCCCTCGATTCCCGAACCCCTCTACTAGAGCGGTTGAAATTTAGCGCCATCTTCAGCTCCAACCTAGATGAGTTCTTCTCGATTCGGGTATCGACTCTCAAAGAACAGGTCCAGGCACAGATCAGCCAGTTGACCCCCGATGGGCGCACCCCCAAGCAAGAGCTAGATGACATCGAGCAGCGCCTCCGCCCCTTGGTCACTCAGCAACACCAACACTGGGAGCAGGAACTCCGCCCTCAGCTTGCCTCAGTCGGGGTTCGCCTCCTCAATTACCCTGACCTCAAGGGCGAAGAGCAACTCTATCTCCAGGATTATTTCTCCAAGGGCGTTTTCCCGATTCTCACTCCCCTAGCCGTCGATCCCGCTCACCCGTTCCCGGTGATAGCTAACTTCAGCTTGAATCTGGCCGTGGTGGTCAAAAATCCGAAAACAGGGGAGGAGCGTTTTGCCCGAGTCAAAGTGCCGGACATCCTGCCCCGATTTATTCCCTTACCCGACCAAGAGCAGCGCTCTGACGGCCGCCAGACGATCTGGACTGGAGTGCCCCTCGAACAGGTCATCGCCCAGAACCTCCAGTCTCTATTTCCGGGAATGGAGATTCGGGAATCTTGCTGCTTCCGGGTCACTCGGGATGCCGACTTTCCCGTGCGCGAAGACCAAGCAGATGACCTGTTGCTGGCCATCCAACAGGAAATTAGCAAGCGCCACTTCCAAGGATTCGCGGTGCGGCTCGAAATCCAAGCCTCTGCCAGTCCCTTGGTGCGACAGGCGTTAATGGCAGGGCTAAACCTGAGCGAACCGGACGTGTATGAGGTAGAGGGGCTGCTGAACTTGAAAGATTTAATGGCCTTGATGTCCCTGCCTCTGCCCCACCTCAAAGACCTCCCTTGGACGCCAGTGGTTCCTCCTCCTCTCAAGGGAGTTGGCGATCTGACCCAAGGGATTGACTCCCTGGAAATCGGGGAGCGAGAGGACATCTTCGCGGTGATTCGCCAAGGAGACTTGCTAGTTCACCATCCTTACGAATCCTTCTCTGATTCTGTCGAACTGTTCATTACCCAAGCGGCTGCTGACCCGGACGTGCTGGCGATTAAAATGACTCTGTACCGCACCTCTGGGGATTCTCCGATTGTGCAAGCCCTGATGAGGGCCGCAGAAAATAAAAAGCAAGTGGCAGCCCTGGTGGAACTGAAAGCCCGCTTTGATGAAGAGAGCAACATCAACTGGGCCCAAAAGCTAGAGGCGGCAGGCGTGCATGTGGTGTACGGGGTGATGGGGCTCAAAACCCATACTAAGACACTGCTGGTCGTGCGTCAGGAGGGAGATGAGATTCGCCGCTACGTCCACATCGGCACGGGGAACTACAATCCCAAGACAGCTAAGCTTTACACTGACCTGGGGCTATTGAGTTGTCGAGAAGAGTTGGGAGCTGACCTGAGCGAACTATTCAACTACCTGACCGGTTATGCACAGCAACTTTCCTATCGTCGGTTGCTGATCGCTCCAGTCAATATGCGCCAGCGGCTGAGGGAGCTAATCCAGCGGGAGAGCGAACACGCCCGAAAAGGCCAAGTTGGCCGCATCATCGCCAAAATGAACTCGTTGGTGGACCCGCAAATTATTGCCGCCTTATACGAAGCCTCTCAAGCGGGAGTCCAAATTGATCTGGTTGTGCGGGGTATCTGCTGTCTGCGTCCTGGAGTAGAAGGGGTAAGCGAGAACATCCGAGTCATGAGCCTTGTCGGTCGATACCTGGAACACTCCCGCATCTTCTGTTTCCATAACAACGGACAAGAGGGGTTTTTCATCGGCAGCGCTGACTGGATGCCTCGCAACCTGAACCGGCGGGTAGAGGCGATCGCTCCTATCCAAGACCCGGAAATAGCCAAGCGACTGAAGGAAATTCTGGAGATCATGCTGGGGGATAACCGCCAAGCCTGGGAGTTGCAGCCAGATGGGCAATATCTTCGGCGCAGTCCTGGTGCAGATGAGCCAGAGCGCAGCGCTCAGAAGCTTCTGATGGAGATGGCGCTCCAGGCAAAAGGATAATTTTGACTTTTGAATTGGAGCGATCGCTTCTGCGGCCGGAGGCGAGAGCGACATGACCCTGAAAACATGAACTGCTCCAATCTGCTCCGCTGAGATTGGAGTTTCCCAATATCCCATAAAGACTGGAGTTTAGACTAACTTAACCCGATGCTCATACGCTTACGGTACAGTTTGACTGCTAAGAACCCATTAAAATTTGACTCAGCCTCTCAAAAAAGCTCAGAACAATGGTAATAGTTTAAATAATT
>JBFRWF010000002.1:0-8342 GCA_051439465.1 Xenococcaceae cyanobacterium
GTCATTACGGCAATCCCTAGAACACCGATTCAGTAATCAGGATATCTGCGATAAATGGTAGATAAATGTAGGGGCACGGCATCAAAAAACTTTGTCAGAAAGCCAAAAGTACCAAAACGCCGTGCCCGACCCAGCCGAAAATGTATTACTGAATCGATGCTCAACGTCGCTAAAAGCTTAAGCAACATAGCGTAAAATCTCCACCTCAGCCCCTTTGTTAACAGCATCCTCAGCCTTATTTAAAACCTCATCTGTCGCCGATTCACTTAAGTAATATTCCCCGCAATTATCACAAACATCTGCGGGAACTTGTTTGAAAATAACAAGACAATTATTTCTTTCTAAAGTAACAGTAACTAATCCAGGCTGAGTTTTTCCATGTTTACAAATAACACATTCCATGAAAATTACCTCCGTTTTCTAAAATTATCAGTCCATAATTGACTGTCAGGAATATAAGCAGTTACCACATATCCTGTATCTTTCATTTCATCATAAGAAAACACCACATGAATTGGTTTGCCCTTGACAAAATCCAGAATTAAATAAGTTGGGAAAGGGCTATAATTGGGATTTTCTTCGATATCTTACCCGTAAATAATCGTGGTTTTTACTTCCTGTTTACTAATCCGTCTAAAAAACATTTGTTGGATAGCATGACTCGAAAAAAATAAATTTTCACAGTCCAAATTCCCACTCCTTCCCAACCTAAATTACTTAAATTCAGTCCAAACTGCACTATTGGTTAGTTTAACCTTCTTTGCCATTATACATCATCTCTACCCGGGGGGAGTAAGGAGGCGGTCTGCTCCGCAGCGCCTTTGGCGGCGCTATGGTGTATCTTTCTGATGAATTTCAATTGTGAGGACTAATGCCCCGTCAACCACGCGATTTAAAAATTGGATACTCGTACCATGTGACAAGCAGATGCAACAATAGGGAATTTAGACTTACTCGCCACGAATGCCGCCAAGTGTTTATTTATACTCTCAAAAAGGCGATTGACAAGTTTAACTTTAAACTCTATGCTCTCTGCATAATGTCGAATCACGTTCACTATCTTTTGGAGCCATTGCAACCTGAACAGCTTCCAAAGATTATGCACTGGATTAACTGGTACACAGCGATGTGTTTCAACCGGATGCTCAATCGCAGCGGGCATTTTTGGGAGAAAAGATATTTCAGCACTGGTTTCCCTAAAGATGACCATCAACGGGCATTAAACACCCTCAGATATATTCATTCTAATCCAAAAAGTGCTGGGATGCAAAATGGTTTCTTCTACGATTTCTCCAATTATGGCATACATGATAGGCTAACAGATGATGGATTAACCCAATGGCATCCAGCATTTTTGTCTTTGGGGAAAACCCTTGATGAATGTGCTAGGAAGTATCGAGAATTTTGCAAGAAGTACAAAGCTAAACCAAAACCTGAAAAACGCTACTGCTGGGGAGAGAAGTTTTTACCCAAGCTATTGAAGAAGAAAAATAAAGCTTCACCCGGTCAGATGAAATTACCTTGGGCTACTTGGGAAGTGGTTGACTCAGAAGTTCGGCAGGTGGCTGAGAAATTTGTTTATGCGAATTGCTACGACCCAAAAGTGGCAATGCAGCTATTTGATGACTCTTGAAAGCCTTAGTGAGGCGTTGCTGGCGCGGCCCTTACGGAAAACCGCAAGTGCCAGGTATTGAGTTCTTGAAATGCCTATGTTTTCGTTATGAACTACTTGAAAATTAAGACTTGACAATTGCCTGAAGTTCCTCTACACTACAGGTTACAAGCCTCTGTGCGAGAGAAGAGATATCTTCTCTTAACCTTCATTAAGAAAGTCGGGAGGTGCCCCCCTTAAAGAAAGTCGGGAGGTGCCCCCCCGAGAAACGGGAGGTGCCCCCCCGAGAAAGTCGGGAGGTGCCCCCGGGGGGCCTTGGTATTAAAGGTTAGTTCATCGTAGTTCAACCACCCCCCGCCTTTTCGCCATCCATTGAGATCGCAGAACTTTTGGTAGATATCCCAATTATATTCTCCCGGCTTGCCGCCACAGTCTGTCCAAATATCCTTTTGGACAGAGAAGCCGAACTTACCATTACTAAATTTTAACCACAATGAGTTGATAGTGCGCAAGTCTAAGCAAGGAAAATTTAATATATCTTTTTTTTCTACATCCCACCAATTTTTTTTCGACATCGCCTGTAGCATTCTATCAGACGTTTCTTGGTCAGCCTCTTTCCACTTAAAATCTGCCAGGAGGTCATGCAGTTTGGTGTAGTCAACTCCTTTTTCAGAAAGCAGTTTAAATTCTCCAGGAACTTTAAGGGTGACTCCAGCAATAGTCAGTTCAGGGGTAGGAATTTGCTCAAACAGTTCTTCGGCACCCTCTCGGTCATCTCTCGCCAAACGTCCCATCCCGCGAGCGTAGGTCAGCAGGGGTTGAAACTCAGGCCCTAGGGGTTCGACAAAAGTAGCGCTAAAAGAGGCGAGGCGCACCCATTCAGCTTGGTCTGAGGGATAGAGTTGTTGCAGCCGCTCGGCAAGTTGGCGGGCCAGTTCTGTCGGTTGGGTGTAAGCCAGGGCAATCCACTCCGGACGCTCACCAAAGTCTTCAGCTTGGCGGTAGCTGCCGCCCAAACCCTGCTGCACGTAAAATAGCAGGCAATTGGAGAGTCGCTCCAAGCGTTCTGGACCAAACCGTTCTTTAAGCAGGAGCAGCAGGAGGTGGCGCACCGCCGCGTCCATTTCGTAGAGCTGGTATCCCGCAGGATGACATAGGCTAGACAGTAAGAGATCAGGGACGGCAAGCCAAGGCAACTCAGGCTGAAAGCCCGACCGAAAGTACTCCCGAAAGTCCTCTCGAAAGTTCTCCCGCAGGTAATAGAGCCAATGCGGGGTCAGTGCCAGTGGGAAAGCAGCGTGGCAGGCGAAGTTGAAATAGGCTCGTCCCCGTTCGGCAAAAGCTTCAAGGCGGCGGGTTGCCACTTCGTACCGGAAGTCGTCCCCGTCCCGCAGTCGCAACCCCTCATCCTCTAACAGGCGATTCAGTGACTCTCTCACTTGCCGAGCAAAGTCCCGTCGCTCCGGCCGTTCCGGCACGGTACTGGGGGCAGTGAGCCGTCCCGAGGGCTGACCCCGCAATTCACGCAGCAGCTCCCGCCACCCCGACTCATCGAGGGCAAACATGGGAACTCTCGCGGCAATGTTGCTGGCTGTAGTGCCAGACCAGCGGTCGGCGGGTAGGGGATTGAGCCAAGCGACGTGGCGCACGCGAGGTCCCAGGCGAGCCAGAAAGATATCGGTCAGCACGCCCCTGGCTGGATTAAAGCCGCCACGGGCTGCTCCCGCATCGCTAAAAATCAGGACGACAGTTCGGGCGGGGTGCAACTGCAACTGCAAATCCGCAATGGTCTCGGTATTGAGCAGCTCGGAGTCGGTGTAGAGCAAATCCTTGGGAACGTTACGGAAGTAGCGGACTTGGCAGCGACTGAAGTGACCTTGCTGCTGGGTAGTTTCGACCAACTGCTCGGGTAGGGGGTGAAACGGCACCATCGAATTGCTGCCATCGACCAGCAGCAGCAACTCCGTCCGATTGATTAAGCTCGGCAGCAGGACGGGTTCGAGCAGGATGCCCTGCTTGGCGATTTGCTCGACAGTGGCTACCATATCTAACTCTGTCGGTTCCCCCTCTCGGGTGGGCTGGTACAGCGAGCGCCAGCCGTACTGCATCTGCCGCCGCGTCACCGGATAGGACTTGCCGGGCAGGACAAAGCTGCCAGGGGGAATTTGGCGCTGTTCGGGAAGGCGGCGAGGAACGGCTTGCGCCACTTGCAGATCTTCGGAACTGCCCCCTCTTGGCCTATTGGTTACTACGGGCTGACGAACCTTCGATCCTGGTGGAGTTTGCTGGGGAAGTGGTCTGGTTTTTGGAGTAGATTTCGAGAAATCGGGCAAAACGGGCTTCGTGGACTCAGCCGGTGACTCGAATTGGGCTAGATAGCGCTCGAAGTAATCTTCAATGCGCTTTTGCTCTTCTGGAGACTTAGCCCACAGTCGGCAACACAACTGCTGTAACTCCCGATAGGTGGAACAGTGAAAGCCCTGTTTCCAAGCTTTTAACAGCAGGTGGTAGTCCTCAATTCTCAGCGGCAAACCTGCCTGTTGTAATCCCGCGAACAGCATCAGCAAGTAGGATTCACTTGGTTTCATCGCCCTGCCTCCGATAGCGAATTCGTTCATCAGGAGTTTTGAGCAACACTCCCAAAAACGGGAGACCTTGTTTGAGGAGTTCTGGCACTTTAGAAGGAGCCAGCAGCAGCGCTCGAACTAAGTCCAGCAGTTCGCTGGTACTGACACGCTTGCCAGTAGTTTGACTCCGCTCCACTTTTTGCAAATTTAGGAACTCATCTACAATTTGCTCTAGGAAGTCCTCGATTTCTTTCAACTCACCTCCGAAGTGGGCTTGCAAGATTTCGAGCAGCCGCTTTTTGTCCGGCGGCTTGATGTAGTGAAAAAAGCAGCGCCGCAAAAAGGCATCGGGCAAGTCCCGCTCGTTGTTACTCGTGATCAAAATGATGGGGGGCGCAGTAGCTTGGACTTCTGTATCGGTTTCCTCAATCTTAAAGCGCTTTTCGTCCAGTTCTAGCAGCAAGTCGTTGGGAAAATCGATGTTCGCTTTATCGATTTCATCGATCAACACCACCGTTCGCAGGGGAGCCTGAAAAGCTTTGCCCAAGGCTCCGTATCTGATGTAGCCTTCTTGGGCTTCATCTTGCAGCCGTTTTTTGCCCCGTTCGTCCAGGTAATTCTGGGCAGCTAGCTGAGCGTCCCTCAGGCGCTTGACCGCATCGTAGGTGTAGAGTCCGTCTCGGGCATTACTGTTGGACTTGACGAACCACTCTTGGTAGGGCCACTCTTGGAATTTCGCCCACTCTGGGAGCGGGGAACTGTTTGTCGCGAGTTCGTTCTTTGCCCACTCCAGGGGAGCTGCATTCTTTCGGGTAAATTCGTAGGCGATCGCTCGAGCTAGTCGGGTCTTCCCGCAGCCCGGATCTCCCATCAGCAGCAGAGGTCGTTCCAAGGCGATCGCCAGCCGCACTACTTCCTTGAGTTCGTCGTTCGGTAGATAGGGATACAGGGGTCTTCCCAGGCGATCGAACACACCCGGTTCGGGGTTGACTTCTCCCGTATATTCAAGGTTGCACTCGGGACAGGGGTTAGTCATAAGTCTAGCGCCTCCTCGATAGCATACCAGCGATAGCCGCATATGCTGCAAATCGAATCCATTGCCAGTACTGGAATCCCCTCACGGCTATCATCCCAGATTGCTTGCGTAACACTTTGAAGTTGCTTCGAGTCTGAGGGAAAACCCGGTAACTGGCGGGTAGAGCGACTCTTAACCCAATTTTCCAATATGGAATAAGAAAAACCCTCAATTGGCATTAAATCCAGAGGTCGCTGTAACTCCCAATCCTCTAGGCAAACGGCAAAGTCTATTTCCCACTCGCTAGCGCGACCTCGATTATCGATTAAAAACATCAGAAGAAGAGAAGAACAGGATTCTTGGGGATGAGCCTCGACTAATTGCACGAGGCGAGACCAAAACTGAGTGATTAAATGTTTGGGTTGGGTTTCCCGCATCTGCTCCAGACCGTGGAATACCAAAATTACAGTTTCCTTTTGCCACTCCTGATAAACGCTTTGGGCGAGAGCATATGCTTCCGGCTTGGGTTTCTGAGGCAATTGTTCGCTAAACTGTTTCCACAAATCTTCAATATAAGTGTCACGCTGGGGAGTAAAAATACTAAACTTATTCGCTGAACTCAGATCGAGAATGACCTCAGGAACGATGGAGTGAACTAAGCGATTCACCAACCAGCGCTGGCAGCACTGAGATTTACCATGAATCAGAAAAGCTCCCACTTGACGGTTGATATCTTCTTGCCAAAACTTTTTAAATTGCCGGGATTGCATGGTGTAATTCAGAGATAGCAATGCTTGGCGTACCAGTTGAGTTTCTGAGTCCTCCCGACTACCTCCTTCGCGGGCTGCGATCTCTGTCGTTTCTTCTCCTGTCGTACCCGATTGATAAATCTTCTCATACAGTTTCACCATTTGCCCGAAGATGTTCTCCATTTGCTTTTCTATACGAACGCAAGCATCTGCCTCAGAGAAAGTCAATTTTTTGCCTAGCTCTTGATATTGCTGGACTAACGTTTCGTATACCGATTTAAGCTCCTGTTTTTTGAGAGTGGCTGGGTCTAGTATCATTACCTCTTTCAGTCAAGCCTTAACCTTAACTCATTACAAGCCTTGAATCTCCTCATACAGTCGCTCCATTCGCTCTAAGATACTCTCCATTTGCCTTTCTATACGAACGCGCGAGGCAGCCTCAGACCAAGTCAATTGTTTGCCTAGCTCTTGATATTGCTGGACTAACGCTTTGTATTCCTGTTCGAGAGCTTCTCTTCTGAAAAGCTTTGGACTTTTTCTAGCATCGGGAAGTTGCTCGTCGGGTAGTTCTCGCTGTCGCCCGACTCCAGATTCAGCGGCAACACTCAGCTTGATTGTGACATTCAGCTCAATTTCGTAGTAAGAATTGGCGGCTAAGCCATCTGCCTGAACCCACATAGCATCAGGTTGCCAAACCCCATTGAGATCTGCCCGCTTGCGAGTGTAGACCGTCAGTTTGTTACCCTGCCACCTCAGCAGATTATATTGCAGCGGATAACCCGGCACCCACTGTCGCACGGGGGCACCAAAGGTTCCGGCAGCAATAATATCAATCTGGCTGCCAGCCCGGTATTTATAGTCATCAGCCCCAGCTTTGTGGATGTGACCATGGAGGGCAAGGCGGAAACCATTCTGTGCTAGCCGCTGCATAAAACCTTTGTCTTTGATGCGGTCTTCATCGGGGCTGTTGAGAGGGTGATGCCAAACTGCCATCTTGAGGCGACTGCCCCTATAGGTTGGGGTTTGATTAATCTCGTTGAGCGCGTTGGTAAGAGCATCAGGGTTGATCCTAGCAGCAGATTTGTATTTATCACTATGATTCAGCTTCCAGGCAGAATTCAGTCCCAGAACGAGCAGATCTGGCTCTGGGAAATGCCGCAACTCGTATTGCTGCCTGTACTGCTGAGGATAGGGTTTCCCTATGACCTTTTCGTAGAAGTCACTGAAATGTTTAAACCGCTGCTCATACTGTCTCGATTCTGGAACTTCGACGTAATTCCCATCAACAATAAGGTTCTTTTCAAAAACGTCCTCGTCCTTGAGCGAACCTTGATAGTCTTCCCGCCTTACAGGTTCATAAGCCTTTTTAGACAGCTCCTAATTGAGGTCGTGGTTGCCAGGAACAATGACAATCTGGTTTTGCCGCAGCCCGAAGTCTGGAAGGAGACGATTGACAAACAGCTCAGCAGCCTCGTATTCGGATGGCTCCGATTTATTGGCAACATCACCGGAGATGATAAGAACATCGAGACGAGGAGGTTGACCTTGTTGTAGTTGAGACAGAAGTTGACGCAGATCGTCAGCTAGCTGGCTGTGCCAGTTTTTGGCATCTTGGGTATTGCCAAAGTGGAGGTCGGAGAGGTGGAGAATGTACATCTGTGACTTCTCAGGAGTAACGGTTTCGGGTTGAGGATGCGGTGCTGGCTGAGCTGTTACTGGTGTTTGAATAGATGTGACATGAACTTTTTGAGGTGGTGTCAAACTTGACTGAGTTTCAGTCGGTTGCAGTCGGGCTTCAATCGGTCCGATATCAACATCCCTGAGTTCTAAAACTTCCTGTATTCTTTTTAAGCTAAGACGTTCTTTTGCTCCCAGAGAAAACCCCCTAAACCTTTAGATTTCAGCCATCATTTAGTTTTCATCTGAGCTTCCAGCGTCGCCACCTTTGCTTCAAGCTCAGCCATTCTCTGACTCAGCGGCAAATCGGATGTGCATTCGAGATAATGTGCCAAAGCACCAACCACCACCTCAGTCTTAGAGGCTCCAGTGCGGGCAACATAGCTGTTGAGCTTCTCGTTAAGGAACTGGGGAATTCTGACGGCAAGTTGAGACCTACTCATGGCAGAACTGTAAAAAAGCCTGATGCTTATAATTGTATGTCGATATTTACCTAAAAGGGTAATTAAATCCTGTGGTGTGAGCGCTTGAAATTTGCTTGACTAACTTTCAATCAGAGCGCTTAGATTGTTAACATTTCTTTACAACATACTACGGCTCTACGGGACAAATTATGCTAAACTATCAATTAAATGCCAAACTAATAAGGATCTTTTTTCAAAATTATCAAAATTTCTAAATCCAAAACCTGAACGCTTAATCAGCTTTAATTTATTATTAAT
>JBFRWF010000003.1:0-12608 GCA_051439465.1 Xenococcaceae cyanobacterium
CAAAGAAACGAAGAGAGGTTTCCATCTGACGGCAGTTTGGTCGTGTAGGTGACTTCTGGCATCGAGGTCTTTGGATCAAATTTCACTTACAACTATAAATATAACCTGAGTGAGAGCATTGAGGCTCCGAGGGCTAGTTCAACGGAATCATGAGTGTTTCAGCCTACGAGAGAATCTTGCCTCGTTACAAAATGGTAAAAACGTCGAGAAAATTTGATATTTACCGATATATTTTTAGATTTTGAGTGAAATTAATTAAGGCTGCCAAAGTTGGGGGGTGCGCTCAAAAACAGTTGGTGTGTTAGTGGGACTTGACAAATATACCCCAAACCCGCTTTATAGAACCCATTTGGGATCTTTTTTGAGAAAGGATATAGGAAGAGCTTGCACCTTCGGAGTCTGAGGTGGCGATCGCCGGTCCTCTTCTCAATAAAACTTCTCTGTTGCAGTGAGCAGTTACGAATTTTTATCGGCGAATATTATTGCTGGTGGGCAGCAATTGTTAGACATCTGACTCAATTGTTGCATCACATCTGCTGCCCACCCTACTAGAGCATCGGTCCAGTAATCATCATTATTTGTAGGGGCGAAGCATTTGGGCGATCATTTATTGCCCAAACCCAGGTAAGTCAGTCCAAATGCTACTCTACTCTACTCTTCGAGAAGGCTACTCTACTCTTCGAGAAGCCCTACGGGCTACGAGAAGGCTACTCTACGAGAAGGCTTCGCCTACGCCTACGCCCAACCAGGTCTAGTGGACTGCTATGTCTTTGCTTGAAGCTTCTCTCTAATTCCTCTTTCTTTGATTAGCACAAATGTGCAGGCAATGTGAAGTAAAAACTGCTGCCCTCATCCAGAGTGCTCTCAACCCAGATTTGTCCGCCGTGCTGCTCGACAATATTTCGGCAAATGGCTAGACCTAAACCTGTCCCCCCTTTTTTGCGGGAGTCAGAGGCATCAACTTGGTGAAAGCGCTCAAAGATACTTTCAATTTTATCAGCAGGAATGCCCCTTCCTTGGTCTTGAACTTTGAACAATATAGTGGGGATTGGGTATTGGGAATTGGTGAGTGGTGATTGGGAAAATTTATTCTCCTTCTCTAGTTCTGCTGTTAACCAAATTGTCGAACCTCTGGGGGAAAATTTGATGGCATTGCTCAGGAGGTTGGTTAGTACCTGGATAATGCGATCGCCGTCAGCATAGCACTGGATATCTTGTGCAGAAACTTCGAGGTTGATTTCTGCTCGATTTGCCATCACCTGCATCAGTTCAATGACTCGACGGAACAAGTCAGCGGCATTCACCTGCTGCTTGGACAATTTGATTTTACCGGACTCCAAGCGTTCCAGTTCTAGGATGTCGTTCACCAGTAGCACTAAGCGCTCGCTATTCTCAGCGGCAATTTCGAGCACGCGCCGTCCCCGCTCAGACTGGGAAGCAACTAAACCACTGGAAAGCAGCTTCAAAGCACCATGAATTGAAGTTAGGGGGGTGCGGAGTTCGTGGCTGACAACGGAGATAAATTCATCTTTCATTCGTTCGATTGCGTAGCTCTCGGTGATGTCTTCCCCTATGCTCATGGTGCCAATCGTCTCTCTCTGGGAATTTTGTAATAGGGTATTGTTCCAGGCAATGATTCTTTCTTCCCCAGACTTGGTAAGAATTGAATTCTGGTAGTGAGCCTTCAAGTCTTGCTCTAAAATTTCCAGGAAGTATTTTTGCACCTGCTGTTTCTGACACTGTGGCAAAAGGGTTTCAAACCAGTCTTTACCTAAAATTTCTGTTTCAGTGTACCCAGTCAATTCTAGGAAGAAGGGATTAACATACTCAACTTTACCGTTTTGATCCAATCCCACAACCACCAAACGCACATTCTCTAGGAGCGTCCGCCAACGTCGCTCTGATTCCCGCAGAGTGGCTTCGATTTGCTTTTGTTGGCTAATGTCGCGGGCAATAGTGGAGAGTAGTTTTACACTTCCATCTGGTGATTTGTGAGCAATAAGCAGTTGGCTGACGGGAATTTCTTTTCCATCGCAGCTCAAAAAAGCGGTTTCTCCCAGCCAAACCCCGTCACGCATTGCTACTGGAATGGCTTCATTTTGGATAATTTTATAAGCCCAATTTGGGTAAGCATCCGAGATGGCAAAGCTGGTTAAATCTTCATTTTCAGTCAATCCAAACAGCTTCCGCGCAGCGTCGTTTAAGTATTGTATTTGTTCGTCTACTCCGGCTGAGCCAACAAAGTCAGAGGTGGCTTCGACGATCGCGATCAGCTTGTCTCGTTCTGCTTCAGCACGTTTGCGATCGGTGATGTCTACTAGATAACCCACTAGCTCGAGTCGGGGTCCTTCTGCAGAGCGCACCAGCCTCCCTTCGTCGTGGAGCCATCGATAGGTTCCATCCCGTTGTTGGAAGCGATATTCGAGGGTGTAATTCTCTTGCTTAACTAGGTTTGGCAGCTCAGGCAAGATGTGGGGAGCATCTTCTGGGTGGATATGCTCGGCCCAGAATTCTGGGTTGTGGAGAAACTCCCGTGCTTGGTAGCCGAGCTGGGAAGTCACGTTTTCACTGATGAAGATGGTGCCATAATCTCCGGTTGCCTTGGCGCTATAGATGACTGCGGGACTAGCCGCGAGGAGAAATTGCAGGCGGTTCTGGGTTTGACGCAGCTGTTGCTGGATGCGTTTGCTTTCGGTGATGTCGCGCACAATACCCAACACTTCGTTTTCTCCGCTGACAACGATGCGAGCTTCGTAATTGCGTATCCCGCTTCTCATCGGCAGTGGGTATTCAAAGATTTGAATTTCGCCAGTTTTCAGAGCCTGTTCCACATAGTACATGGTCTGTTGAGCGGTTTGTGCTGGCATCACTTCTGGCACTTTTTTTCCGAGAAATTTACTGGAAGGGACGAATAGCTCTTCGTCTTTTACTGCTTTAAAGTCTAAAAAGATACCATCGCTGCTGATTCGGAACATCAAATCCGGTATGGCGTTGAGGATGGCTCGATTTTTGGCTTCGCTTTCTCGAAGCGCTTCTTCTGCTTGCTTGCGCTCTGTGATGTCCTGGGATACTACCATTCCGGCAAAAATTTCTCCCTGCTCGTTTTTGACTGGTAAGACTTGAGAGAAGAAGGTTCGCCCCCTGTAAGTGGTTTCTATGGTTGTGGTTTGATCGGCTAAGGCTGCTCGATAGCAAGGTTCTAGGTGAGCGCAGGATTCCCGTGGCAGTACTTCCCACAGGGTTTTGCCTTTTAATAATTCGCTCTGAAAATCGTTTTCTCTTAAGGCGATGCCATCGGCAATGATGTAACGTAGGTCTCGATCAAATAAAAATACTGCGCCATTGGGAAAATTGCGGACGAGGGTGCGGTATTGCTGTTCACTTTTTCGCAGCTTGTCTTCGGCTCGCTGACGCTGGAGTAGTTGATGTTGCAGTTGCTCATTGGCCTTAACTAATTGGGCTGTTCGCTGGGCTACTTTTATTTTCAATTCTGCTTTTGCCTGTTTTAGAGCTGCTTCTGCTTGCTTGCGCTCGGTGATGTCTTCGGCTATTCCTACAACTCGGTGAATTTCACCAGTATCATCCCGAAGCAAAAATGTGCGGGCAAAAATCCAAACTACTGTTCCATCAGGCTTCAGGATGCGATATTCGCCTCGGAAGGGTTCATCTTGTGCAAATTGTTTTTCAATAGTAGCTCTGACAAACTCACGGTCGTCGGGATGAATCGACTCTTGCCAGCTTTGAGGATCGTTGTATAAGCTCTGGCAACTGCATTCCCAAATCTCTTCATAAGCTGGACTGATGTAGATGGTTTCGCTGTAGTCTGGCGACTGAATGAAAAAGACTTGGCGGATATTTTCTGCTAGTTGACGAAACTTTTCTTCGCTTTGGCGCAGTGCTTCTTCTGTCTGTTTGCGATCGCTGATATCTTTATGGGTTCCTGCCATCCGCAGAGGCTTGCCTTTGCGATCGCTCCCAACAACTTTGCCGTAATTGGCTATCCATTTCCATTGGCCTGATTTGGTTAGCACTCGATAGTCAAAGGCATAGGGAACTGAAGTGTCTTTTAAGTGAGCATTGAGCACTTCCATCACCCAAGGCTTATCTTCTGGATGGATCAGCTTTTCCCAAGTACTGAAATGTCCTGGAAGCTCATCTAAATCGTAGCCCAGCATTTCTAACCACCGGGGGCTGAAATAAATCTCTCCAGTTGTTATATTCCAGTCCCATAGTCCATCGCCAGAGCCTTCTAGGGCAAGCTGCAAGCGTTCCTCGCTCAGTCGCAGAATTTCTTGTGCTTGTTTGCGCTCAGTAATATCTACAATTAGACCAAAGAATCCCAGAACTTTACCTTCTTCAATATGAGGAATGTATTGTGTGCTGACATATCTTTTGATGCCATCCCCAAGATGGATAATATGTTCAAAGCTGACTTGTTCTCCTGTCAAAGCCCTTTCTAGATACTCCCTTACCTCCTCATAATTCGCACCGAGTATATCTTGGGGGCTCTTACCTAGAATATCTTGTGATGGTATTCTGAATGCCCTTTCATATTGTTTGTTCACAAAGCGATAGCGCTGCTCTTTATCGACATAGGCAATCCAAGCAGGGAGATTATCGGTTATGAGACTGATTTTAGTATGACTTTCTTGCAGTGCCTTTTGAGCCTGTTTGCGATCGCTGATATCACTGATGGAACCTGCCATGCGGGTGGCATTTCCCTGTTCATCCCAAATTCCTTGAGCGCGAGCGTGAATCCAGCGATAATCTCCGGTTTTGGCTCGCAAGCGGTACTCTACGTCGTAGGGCACCCGATGCTCGATATGGTTCTGCACTACTTTGAGAATGCGATCGCGGTCTTCCGGATGTAATCGGGACTCAAAGGCGTGAAAGTCATTGGCCATTTCATGGTCTTCATAGCCCAGGATTTCTTTGAACCGGGGAGTGTAATAGACTTCGTTAGTGAGGATATTCCAGTCCCACAGACCATCCCTAGAACCCTGAACTGCTAAGGTGTAGCGCTCTTGATGTTCCCGGAGTGCCTTTTCTGTTCGCTGACTTTGCAAGGCGTTGGTAAATACCTCGCCGACTATTTTGAGGAGATTAATGCTGCTCTCGGACCAGGTTTTTTCCTGATGAAAGGATGCAAAACCAATCCAACCTATGACAGTGCCTTGGTAGCTCAGGGGAACACAAATGATGGATTGAAGATTAAAGGTTTGCCAATTTGCCCGATCAATGGCTGCTTCTGCTGGCAAGTTAGCTAGGCTGGGAACATAGAGAATTTCACCCCGCTGGAGTTTTGTATTTGCCCAGGGAAAGGCAGCACCCGATAGGTTCTGGCAGTTTTGGATTTGGGGTTCTAGTCCTTGTGAAACCCATTCGTGGGTCATTGTCAGGGTCGTTCGATCTTGAGAAAATAGAAAAACATAGCTTGTGTCAACCTGGGTAAATTCTCCAATTTCTCGCAGCGCTTGCTGGATTCCACTGGCAATTTGGTCGGATGTTAGGTTGATGAAACGAGTTGAGATGTTGGCAACCAGGCGATCGAATTCAATTTGATACTCGAGAGCTGCTTGTGCCTGTTTGCGAGCAGTAATATTGTCTTGCAGTTCTTTTTGGGTCTGTTTTTGTTGAGCAAGTTCTGTGTGTAGTTGCTCGACAAGTGTGGCTTGTTGGATTGCGATGGCTACATGAGTTGCCAATGAGCAGAGAAAATCAATTTCCGAGGCTTGCCATTGTCTTGGAGTACAGCAATTGTGAGCAACTAGCAATCCCCATAATCGATTTTGGCTTTTTTGGCTTGGGGAAGTTCTCTTTTGCTCTGCCTCTTCTGCTAGCAAGATGGGGACAATTAAATTCGCTCTGATCTGCAACTGAGCAAGTAACTCGACATAACATTGACTGAGTCCGGATGTATAGATATCTGCTGTAGCTTGGATGCGGCCTTCTGTGTAGGGATTGACCCAAAATTGCCCAAAACAAGGGTCTGTGATGGTTCTGCCGAGAATCGACCAGTCAGGGTTACTCACTGATTCTACTACCACAATTCCGCTCCAATCGGGGTTAAAGCGGTAAATGATGACCCGATCTGTTTGAAGCAATTGACGCACTTCAGCTACAGTGGTGTTGAGTATTTCTTCTAGATTTAGGGATTGACGAATGCGCAGGGCAATTGTAGCGAGGAGGCGCTCTCGTTCGGCTGTTCGGTGGATTGTTGCTATGCTATCTTCTACTTGTTTTTCCAGTTGGCGGTTGCGCTCGTGCAAGAGTTCAACTTTCTCCTCTTCCAGTTTGCGAACTTCCTGCTGCAATATCTGCACGACGCTATAGATTTCTGCTGGCTCCAGTGCTTGGAGGATGCTACTCTGGGTAATCACGCCCGCCAATTCACCTTGTTGGCCGCAGACCACTAAATGTCGCACATGATGCCGCTTCATCTGCTCGTGGGCAATCCAGAGAGAATTCTGGGGTTGGATTGGCAGCAAGGGGGTACTCATTACTGTTTGTGCCTGGGTTTGGTTGAAATCCATCCCCAAGGTTTGGAATTGCACGATATCCCGTTCAGTGACAATTCCCTGAGGTTGAATTATCTTGTTAGAATTCTCTCGGGTAATGAGAATGCAACTGACTGATTCTTGGGCCATCAGTTCTACCAATTTCAACACAGAAACATTCTCAGGGGCATGAACTACTTGCGTCTCCATTACTTCTTCTACCCGCCGCAATCTCAGTAAATCTGAGGAGTTGAGAACCTGGCGCAGACTGTGAGGGGTGATCAGTCCGACCAATTCTCCAGAATCATCGACAATGGGAAGGTGGCGGATGCGGTGCTCGCGAAAAAGGTTGAGGATGTAAAAGAGATCCTGGACTTGGGATTCTCTCAGGGCGATCGCTTGTGGAGTCATTACAGCGTCGATTGTTACACCTTCTGTGATTGCCCCTGAAGCAATCAACCTGACCAAATCTCGCTCGGTAAAGATACCGACTAGGCTTTGTCCCTCTACGACCAAAACACAACTGGTTTGCTCTTGACTCATTTGAGCAATCGCACTGTTGAGGAGAGTATCTGGACTTACCGTCAGTGGGTGGGTAATCATTGCGCTTAATGGTTGAGAGAGGGAACAGGGAACAGGGAACAGGGAACAGGGAACAGGGAACAGGGAATAGTGAAAAGGCAACAGGCAACAGGGAATAGGGAATAGTGAAAAGGCAACAGGAGGGAACAGCTAACCCTAACACCTAACACCTCATCCGGGTTTTATATTTATTTTTGTCCACCTATTTAGCAAAATCCTAGCAGTTGATCCCCGGTTATAAATTCTTCCCAGTCACCAGTCACAGTGAATTAGATTTTCAGTTCAGTCCCTCTGAAACAAAAGTGGATTGCATTTTTGCCGAGCAGCTTCTAACAGCAAGCGTTGCTCAGCGCGAGCGATCGCCCGATAGGTTTTTTCTACTGCCTCCGGTTCTACAGAAATTGAGGTAATCCCCCACCGCACCAGTTGCTCAATTATTTCAGGATATTGCACAGGCGCTTGACCGCAAATTGAACAAGGAATTCCCGCAGTTTTTGCCAGTCCGATTAACTGCTTGAGCGCCTCTAGCATTGCCGGATGACGTGCATTCAATCTTGCGGTTAGAACTGTCTGTTCCCGGTCAACTCCTAACAACAACTGGCTCAAATCATTTGTACCAATTGAAATGCCTTGAACTCCTGCCCTAACATATTGTGGTATGAGAAAGAGCACCGAAGGTACTTCTGCCATGATCCAAATTTGGAAAGAGGCTTGACTAGCTAGACCTACTTGTTCCACGCGACGGCGACAGAAGCTGAACTCCTCCACACTGCGAACAAAAGGCAATATCAGGTTAACGTTGGTGTAGCCGGAGGCTTTTACTTGAGCTAAAGCTTCTAACTCCAGATCAAATAGAGCCGGATCTAACAGGTAATTGTAGGTTCCCCGCTGTCCCAGGATCGGATTTATTTGCGCTTCTGAGGACAGAGCAGGAAATTCAGGCGCTATCCAATCTATAGAGCGATAGAATACAGGTCGTGGGGCAAAAGCAGCAGCAAACTCACTAATCAACTGAGTCAAATGTTCAACCAGAACTAACTTTTGCTCTCCCTGTAGCCACTCATTCAGAGGCTGAGATGAGAGCATTTCCAGCAGCATAAATTCAGAACGCACTAACCCCACCCCATCCACAGGCAAAGCAGCAGCACTGGAAATGGAGCTGGGCTGACTCAGGTTCACCATTAGTTGAGTGGCAATTGGGTAATCGGGTATTGGGGACTGGGAACTGCTCCTCTGCTCAAGAGCTCCCCTGCTTAAGAGCTCCCCTTGGAGGCGATAAATTTCGCCTTTTTCACCATTGAGCAGCACAGATTCTCCAGTTTTAAGCAACTGCGTCGCACCAGTGGCACTGACGATGGCAGGAATACCCAGTTCTCTGGCAATAATTGCTGCATGGCTGGTTATTCCCCCTTCTTCCGCCACTACACCCGCAGCTTTTTTGAGCAGAGGCAGCCAATCAGGGGCAATACTTTTGGTTACTAAAATCCTCCCCTCCGGAATTGCTTGCAGATGCTGATCTGAACCAGGGATGACTTGAGTTAAAGCGATCGCTTGTCCCGGTGAGGCGGATAATCCTTTCAATAATGGTTGTGCCATCAAGGGTTTCTTTGGCGCAGAAATCACTTTGGTCCCCTGCTCTAGATATAGACTAGATTGGGTCAGATAGAATTGCGGCTGAGGACTTTCTGCTCTTTGAAGCAAAGTCCACTCTAAGGAACCACTATATTGCCGATCCGATGCCAGATGTTGAGTGAGCTCAATCAGTTTTGTCAGAGAAGTCTCATCTAAGGCATATTGTTCTTGTTCTTCCTCACTCAGTAAGTAAGCTTCCAGACAATTCTGATTAACGGCGGTGGATTCTGGCTCAGTTTTCAGGCGATAAGCACGAGTTTTATTTCCCAACTGCCTAGTTTCTACTATTCCTGTCGATCGCTGTATTTGATAGGAGTCTGGCAGCACTTCTCCTTTAATCAGACTGTGTCCCAATCCCCAAGTGGCCTGAATGCCAATGCGGGTGCTTTGAATTTCCACCGTTCCCGAAGCGATGGCATCAGCGATCGGCTGCACTAAAATTGCTAATTTTAGCTGTTCTATTCCAATTCCCGCCCGCTGCCAGCAAAACAAACTTCTGGCGCGAAATAACTCTGCCCAGGCTTGTTTGAGGGCGAATTCTAAAGCTTCTGGTTCACACCTACAAACCTGCGATCGCACTAAACCAGCAAATCCTTGCCCCATTGGGTAAGGTAGAGAAACAGATGAGCGCAAAATTATCGTCCGAGAATGTAACTTTTGGGCAGCGGAGACTAGAGTTGATAGCCATTCAGGGGGCAAAGTCCCATTAATAATCTCTTGACGACTCTGTCGCGCCACCATTTGTAACCCTTGGTGATTATCTACATCTACATGTAGAGATGAATGGGGGAAATCAGCCAGCAGCGATTCCGAACCACCTATAATTTCGAGAAATTCCCTTAGTGTAGAGGTGCCGATCGCAAAACCAGGTAGAACAGGATAGCCACGCTGCAAAAGCTGGCTCAAGGCAAATGCTTTATCTCCCACCAGGAGACGTTCTGAAGGTTGAATCTCATCGAGCCAATAGAGTTTTTTCACCTGCTTCCATTAGATGGCGATCAAGAAAATATTAAACCCTTGCGTAGGGTGGGTTAGGCGGCGATAACTTATCCAACTAACCTGCCAACTAACTATCCGCCGTAGCCCACCAAAACCTCTGGCGTAGGGTGGAATGGCACTGACTTAAACGGAAAGTCCTATCGTGGCATCATTGTAGCATTATAGTGGACTGTCTCAGGTTTATATTACATTTTGGGCGCAAGCCTTGCGCCCCTACATTTGGGGAATTATCCTGCTGTAGGGGCTTACGGCGTAAGCCCGCTGTCTCAGGTTTATATTACATTTTGGGCGCAAGCCTTGCGCCCCTACATTTGGGGAATTATCCTGCTGTAAGGGCTTACGGCGTAAGCCCGCTCATTAGATTAACCTCTGCTTATCACCATAGATACAGGAGAGCCAAGGCTTTTGAAAAATGGACTATGATTCAATGATTATACTATGATTCAGGACTATGATTAATCATAGTATAATCACAGTCTAATCAGCTTAATCACAGTAGAAAAATAGAATATCGATGTCAGAAAATCTTATTGAGAGGTGTCTGAAGACCCTCTCGTAGCATCCGTTTAGAATCCCCTGTCTTTCAAGCAGGGGAGATGTCAATTAAATGGGTAATAAAGAGCAAAGCATGAACTTAGCTCCAGGAGAAAAACTGAGTAGACGTTACCAAATTATCAGTCAGCTAGGACAAGGAGGATTTGGGAAAACTTTCTTGGCACAAGACCAGCATTTACCCGGTAATCAAAAGTGTGTAGTCAAGCAGCTTAAACCCCAAGCCACTGATCCATTTACTTTGCAAACAGCAAGACGTTTGTTTGATACAGAAGCCCAAACCCTGTACCAGCTAGGAACTCATCCGCAAATTCCCCAGCTTTTTGCCTATTTTGAAGAAAATCAAGAATTCTATCTGGTTCAGGAATATATCGAAGGTGATGAGCTCTCTCAAGAACTAAACCCCCCACTCCAGGGCAACCAACGGAGGGATAGAAGTGATGATGAAGTAATTTCCCTCTTGCAGGAGATTCTGGAAATTTTAGAGTTTGTTCATCAGCACAACGTCATTCACCGGGATGTCAATCCCCGCAACATCATCCGGAGTAAAAAAGACGGCAAGTTAGTTTTAATTGATTTTGGCGCAGTCAAACAAATCAGTACCCAGATAGTTCAGAAGGCGCAGAGTAACTACACAGTAGCGATTGGCACTCCTGGCTACCGTCCCAGCGAACAAGCCAACGGTCATCCACAATTAAGCAGCGATATCTATGCTGTGGGTATGATTGGTATTCAGGCACTTACTGGCTGCTTGCCTCACCAACTGCCAGCGAACCTTGAAACTGGGGAAATTAGCTGGCACGATCGGGTGACGGTTAGCCCTAGATTAGCCAAAGTTTTAGATACTATGGTACGTTATGACTTCCGCGAGCGTTACCCATCAGCGACTCAGGCGTTGCAAGCAGTGAAAGACTTGACAACTTCTAATGTTGCTTCTAATGTTGCCACTCTAGCCTTGCCCGGTGCTAAGGGCACAACTTCCCCAGCAGCCAAGCCAAAGAAGTCCCGCTCATTGTTGTATAAGGGGTTAATCTCTTTGGGAATCATTGGCTTGAGCGCGGCGGCATTTGTCTCGATTACGAACTTGATTAATTCTACCAATGCGTCGGATTTCTATAAGCAGGGCAAGACTCTCTATGAGTTGAATCGCTATGAAAAAGCTCTGGAAGCTTACAACAAAGCACTACAAATCCGACCGAATTACAGGGAAGCCTGGAAAGGTCAAGGGGATACCCTCAAGAAGTTGAAACGCTACGAAGAAGCTCTAGAAGCCTATGAGAAAGCGATTCAAATTCAGCTCGATTATTGGCAAGCTTGGATTGGTCGCGCTCAGGTACTTGAGAGTTTGGAGCGATATAAGGAGGCAATTGACGCTTTTAACGCAGCAATCAAAATCCAGCCAGATTACTGGGAAGCTTGGCAGGGTAAGGGGAATGTGCAGGTGAAGTTAAAGCAATATTCAGAAGCGGTAGCCACTTTTGATAAATTGCTGAAATTGCAACCCAACGATACATCATCTTGGTATCAGCGCGGTTGGGCGCTTCATAATTTACGAGAGTATGAAGAAGCGGTTCAGTCTTATGACCAGGCGGTGAAATTGAAGCCAGATTTCTATCAATCCTGGTATCAGCGGGGCAATACTCTGATGAATTTAAAACGGTACGAAGAAGCGGTTGAATCTTATGATAAAGCGGTTCAATTTCAACCAAGCTTATCCCAAGCTTGGTATAGCCGAGGAATTGCTCTGAATCACTTAGGACAATATAAAGCAGCAATTGTCTCCTATGACCAAGCGATTAAAGCTAAATCTAACTACTCTGAAGCCTGGTATAATCGTGGCTGGGCCCTTCATCAAGCCAAGCGCTATGCTGAGGCAGTTGCTTCTTATGACAAGGCAATTAAGTTAAAGCGCGATTACTACCAAGCCTGGTATAATCGGGGTAATTCCTTGTATAACTTGGGAGAATATCAACAGACCATCGCTTCCTACGAGCGAGCAGTTGCGATTAAAAAGGATTACTATCAAGCCTGGAATAGCCGGGGCAATGCCCTCTTCAAATTAGAGCGATATCAAGAGGCGATCGCTTCCTACGAGCAAGCCTTGAACTACAAACCGGATTACCGAGAAGCAAGGGAGGGGAGAGAGCGTGCGCAGCGTCTATTTGATTTAGTAATACCAAATCCGGGTTAACTACCCCTTTTTTGAGAGAAGTAGGGAACAGGGAACTTCGGATCAGGGAATAGGCAACAGGGAATAGGCAACAGTGCGCCCAGCGTCGACGTTGTCGGCTGGGCGCAACAGGGAATAGGGAATAGGTAATATAGCATTTCCCAAGCTAGTGAGGT
>JBFRWF010000004.1:0-29528 GCA_051439465.1 Xenococcaceae cyanobacterium
TTGCTTCTGTGTCGGGATTGAGGTCGATGCCTGGCTTCAGTTTTTGGGCTTCTTGGTAGGCGGCGATCGCCTCTTCTACTTTCCCTTCTCTTGCTAGCTCGACTCCCTCTTTCACCTTGGTAAGTGCAGCTAACTGTTGCCCAACAGCTTTGGGGTCTTTATCTATTGCTTTTGTGTCGGGATTAAGGTCGATGTCTGGCTTCAGTTTTTGGGCCTCGCTCAAGGCGGCGATCGCTTCTGAGACTTTCCCTTCTCTTGCTAGAGCTGTGCCTTTCTTAAGCAGTGTCGGAACCGCTAATTTTCCAGCTTCTCCTTCTAATTCTGCTAGGTTAACCTCAGAATCAAGTTTCTTTGCTTGTTTAAACTTATCCTTCGCTTCCTTCATATCCCCTTTCTGTTGCGCCATAGCTAACCCCTGTCTCGCCAAGAATTCGGCTTTTTCCTTACCCTTCCATCCGCCATAGTTAAAGCAAGTTTGCGCCGCTCCTTGGGCAATTTCAGCTTGGATTTTGTCCTCTCCTTGGACATCTTCAGAGGGAGGAGAAAGGAAAACTGGATGGAGGCGCAACCGCTCACAGCCTACCTCCAACAAATCTTTCAATCCCCTTCGCCACAGCTTGAGGGTGTTGTCTGTACTGCCACTGAGTATCTTTTGGCCATCGGAACTGAAGGCCACGGCATTGACAGAACTTTCATGGCCTTTGAAGGTGTGCAGCAGCTTGCCAGAGATGTCCCACAGCTTGAGGGTGTTGTCTGTACTGCCACTGAGTATCTTTTGGCCATCGGGACTGAAGGCCACGGCATAGACAGAACTTTCATGGCCTTCAAAACTTTTCCGTTGGCGGACGACATCGATCGCTTCGTATAAACTAGACTCAACTTCAGGGAGAATATATTTAACCTGCCATGATGATAGGTTTTTGCCAGCAGTAGCAATGGCTAAAACCAGAGGTTCTAGGGGTTCTAACGGCAATAAAACCTTAACCGTGGCCGCCTGTTCCTTTAGCGTCGCTATGGTGGCCTGTCTCTGAGATTTCAACCCAAAAATGGTGGAGACAATTGCTCCCAACGTCACCACCCCAATAAACCCCCCAATAACTAAGCGACGGCGCAGGCGGTTGTTTTTTTCTTGTTGGATTCTGGCCTCTTCTTGTTGGATGCTGGCCTCAATGTACGCCTCCGCCATTCCATCCAACATTCCTAACGAGCCGTAGTCTTCTAAATATCCCTCCGCTTCTGCTAACCTTGCCCCCTGCAACAGATATTCTTGTTTTTTATTATTTTTCTCCCATTCCTTAGCTGCGGCTTCAATTTTGCGCTCAATCACCATCCCATTCCTATACTCATCCTTCCAATGCAGTAACTGCTGCCAATGGCGAATTAAGGCTTCGTGTACCACATCAATTAGGATTTTGGATTGGGAACTCTTCTCGGTTTCTTGAGAAATTTCCTCATCAGGTTCTGTGCGGGTAATGAGGCGATTTTCTTCATTGGCTAAGGTTTGCGTCACCTCATCTAAGAGTTCTAAGCTGTGGTGCGAATTCTCTAACTCCCCTAACCGCCCTCGCCGACGAGTATCAAAGGCATCTCCTACTTGGGTTAATTCTAAAAAGATACGCTGGGCAACAGTTTGTTCTTCCTTTGAAAGACTCTCAAACACCTCATCTGCTCGCTTTCCCAGCGTTCCCTCAATTCCTCCTAACTTCTCATAGGTTTGATAGCGCAAAAACTGCTCTTCCTGTCGGCGTGCTTCATGCCACAATTCGGTTAGAGTATATTGCAGTAGGGGTAAACTGCCCGGATAGTCTTCTACATCGTTGATCAGTTGCCGTTTTAAGCCCTCTCCGATACCTAATCCCACTACTTCCGCAGGTTTCTCAATCGCTTCTTTAATTTCTTCACGGGTTAAATGCTCTACATTGACTTTACTCATTTTCTTGGCAAATTCAGGATATTCCCGCAACCTTTGCCGAAAATCTGAGCGCATTCCGATGATAATTTGCAGGTTCGCCGTATTGTTAATTAAGTCTTTCAGACAGTCCAAGAATTCTTTCCGGTTGCTCTCATTACTCATGGTGAAGCATTCTTCAAATTGGTCGATAATCAGGATGATACGGGAATCAAGCCTTTGACTATCTAAACTCACCAAGTCTTCGTAGACAGACTTTGTTTGAGTAGCTGCATTCTTCAAGATGTCAGCATTATGGACTGCTTCAGATAAACTCTGAAGAGGGTTTTCTTTGGGAGTAAAGGGTTTAATATAGATCCAGTTATTACTCCCCGCGATCGCTTCGCCTAATCTAAGCTGGTAGAATAACCCCGCCCGCAATAAAGAGGATTTTCCGCTTCCTGATGCTCCAAAAACGGCAATGAGACGCTTATTCTCCTTGACTCGTTCAATTAACTGCTGGGTTAACTTCCTCCGCCCGTAAAATACATCCGCATCTTCTTTTGTCGCTTTAAAATAGTCTAGGGAACGATAGGGACATTTATCTTGAAACGGTTTTTTGGGAAATTTGCTGGTTAAGGGAATTGTGCGCTTAGAATTGGCGCATTGAGGTAATTGGGAAGTTTGCCACTGCTCCATCCTCTTTTCGACAAAACTTGCCAAATAATGACTGTCAACAATCTCATCGGGGTGTTTTTCGGGGTTTAATCCTTCAAGTAACGCTTTGGTTAATAACCCTTGTTCGTGGACAATTTCTTTACCTGGTTCAAAGGTACGGGTTGCCGTTATCAGGCAATAATCTTTATTTGTCGGTAAATATTTGAATAATTCGCCGCCATAGCAGCAATCTAGCCATACAATAACTCTCTTTGCCTTACTTTCTTGGATTTGCTTGCCTAACCAACTAATCTCAATCCCATAAACCTTCTGGCTGGCATCTGGATGAGCGGATAAGACATCACTGGTGGCTAAAAAGACTTCCTCTTTGCCATTGACTGTCTGCTTCCACCCATGTCCCGAAAAGAAGAATAACGCCGTCTCTGGCGGTTGATTGGGAGACTCAGGGGTAAACAGATTGGCGATCGCATTTCTTAATTCTATGTGACTAACCCCCGCTTCGGGATTAATTTTCCCTTCTCCTTTTTGATTGGGCGATTGGGGTAAACGCTGCACTCGAAAGGTTTCATAACCCGATTCTTCTAAGCGCTGGGCAATTTTTTCGGCATCGTTTGCTGCGACGGTTAGGGATCCTAATTCCGATGGTGGGTAAGCATTAATGCCTATTACTTGCGCTTCCCAATGTGCTGTCATTCTGCTCCCTTGGACAAGTCAAATAGGATTGCTATACTTATGCTATCTGAAGGAATTGGGAAATTAGCGATGGCCATAAAAGTTAACAATACAAGTTTAGCCTTTCTCTTGGCACTCAAAGATTCAAAAACTTCTTTCAATAAAGAAGAACAAAAGATTGTTGAAAAAGTGGTCTACGATCTTAATAATCGTCCTAATGCTTGGGAAGTCTATACTCAGCCTTTATTGATAAAATTGATTCAAGAACATTCCGAGCCTCAATTGCAGCAAGACTATCAACTCTACAAAAGTAGATTGGATGTGGTGCAAGAAATTCCCGTTGAGTTATTACCTTATGAAAATGCTACTCCAAAGTATATCGATAGAAGCGGCAAACATACTTCTCCTGCCAAGAAATATGAGCGGCAGATAAATAATGCTGTCCTCGATTTCAGTAAAGTTGAAAGCAGAGAAGAAGCAAATAAAAAATATACTTTTTTCGACAAAATAAAAGAATTTTTAGTACAACCTAAATAGAAGGGCTATATATGAGTGACCTAATTGATCCGACAATTGATCTTTTTTTGTATGATTTAAAAAATGCGCTCAATACTTCTAAAAATGATATTGATGAAAATCAGAATAGATTCAAAGCACGCTTGCCAAATGACAAAGTCAAATTCGAGGACAATGAAATTGAAACAGCATATTTAGAATTAACCAACCCAATTCAACCTGATTTTCAACCTAACAATGAGAGCTTACAAGGCTATTTTTACCCCGTTAGATTAAATGACACCTACGGCTTACAACTTCAATGTTCACTCAATAATAAAATTAATTCCCAATCTGTTGAAAAGTTTGCCATCATTAAAACTGAAATAGACCAAAAATTAGAATTAAACCACAAACCTGCGACTATCGGACAAACTTGGCTGCTTTCTGGCTATCTTCCCAAGGATTCCCAGCCAGATCCTAAAATTATTGCCCAAAAATCTTATCAAGTATTAGTCGAAGATGCTAACCCAACTGATTTATATGGACAAGGAATATTTTTAGAAGGAAACTTGTTTGAGTTTTGGAAAATCAACTCAATTTCTTCTCATCAAAACAACCATTTTATCGTGGCAATTTTTTCCCACAAACATCAACTAGATAAATTTATAAATTTTTATCCAGATTGGATGGGATTATTTTGTTTTCGGCATAAAATCAATTGGGCATATCAGCAAAGCCGTTTAATCAAAGAGTCCTTAGTAGAGCACTATAAAAGAGTTGAAGAGAACAGAACAATAATAGCTCAAAAAAATCAAAATTTTAGTTCAAAAAAACTATTGAATAACATTCAAGATATTCTCAACAAATATACTCTCGATCTGTTGAAACTTTCCTTTCAAAAACAAGTCATTGAAATTAATCTAGTAAATTATCAAACTCGTCTAGAGATAATCCAAGAAGAAGCAGGGAAAAACAATAATCTTCAATTTTTCAATCACTTTTGTGATTTAGTAAAACAAACCTATCTAGTGCAAATCGCCAACGACATCGAAAATATGCAAATTGGACTGCGACTTTTAGAAGATAATATCAATGCCATCCGCAGTCGTGTTGAACTAGAAAAAGCAGAACGTGAGCGCAACTTTCAAGAATTCGTCGCCATTGTCGGGGCGGGAGTTGCCGGAATTACCCTCACTAATGCCGAAAAAGATTGCCCTATCCTCTTCTCTCATTATCCCTCAGTCTGCGAAGTACCCCTTGCTTATAACCTTCTTATTGCCATTGTATTTGGAGGGATAGCTTGGATAATTAGACAATATTTAAAGCGCTCGCAGTAAGATAAACGCCAGTGAAGATGGGGGACAATACTGCTCGGTTAACAAAAATTTGTCGGTTGAGACTGCAGGGGAGCAGGGAGCAGGGTGCGGGGGAGATTAATTAAATGGTTTGTGACAAAAATAAATTCTCTTCTTTTCTCCCTACTCTCCCTGCTTTCTCAAAAAGGGGGTATTTAACCCGGATTTGGTATTATACTATCTCCCTGCTCCCTGCTCCCTGCTCCCATGCTTGCACTGGGAAAAACCAAAAATCCTTAACCGAGCAGTATTGAGATGGGGGACTAAAATCAATGTTCACATTTGCAGACTTGAGCTTTAATTTTGATATATTAGCAGGGGTTATTGCTAACCCCACCTAAATCGAAGATTTTAGGTGGGGACTGCGCGAGACATTTTGTTCAATTAGGATCTGTCTGCAAACTCGTTGCAGGGCGAAGCATTTGGACAGAAAAACCTAGGATTTAGACATAATTTGTCTCCCAAATGCTTCGCCCCTACCTCAAATTTTGGACTTTGCAGACAAGCCCTAGAACACCGATTCAGTAATCGAAATTTAGGTAAAGTGACGACGGGGAGACGGGGGGACACCGGAGACGGGGAGAGAGAAATCCATTGATTTTTCGTTAATACATATATTAGGTATTTTGTCAAATTTTATTACTGAATCGGCGCTCTAGATGTACAGGAGCTTAGTTGTAAATAGATGCCCCTCTGACTTGACGTAAAGCTTTCCTTAGCTTCGTGTTGTTTTCCTGGAGAAGCAGAACGCGAACAGTCCCAGAGAAGTTGAGTTCTATCTCTAGCTGGTCAATCAGTTCATTATCCCTCTTATAGTTCGGCCCCTGACCATTCACAAATCGACGGGTAATTGCCAAGACGTAAAACGGCTTTTCAGGAAAAAGGATAACTTCCTTGCACACTAGATAAGCCTTTCTCACCTCAGGGATACCAGACAGTTGTTCTGCTATCTGCCTGACTTCTACCTCTGGCAGGTTGTGGGGTATAAACCGAGCTTCGGAACTGACGCTGGTTCGTTCCTGCAGCGATCGCTTCCAAGCTTCACAGTGCTGCTGTCCCCTTTGCCGATACATCTCAGCCTCTTCTAGCTGTCCGAGCTGCTTATAGAAAAGATAAAGCAACTCACAGCCAGAAATCACCAGCTCCGGGTCTCGTTCTATGGCTTTTTGCATGTGGCTAATGCCCCAGGCATCATTCTTTTGCAGTAATATCTTCCCTAGTTGATAATTAGCCAGTGGATGCTCCGGTTCTTGGGCGAGGACTTCCTGAAACAGGGGTATAGCATCTTCCTTCCCCTTCAAATGCCAAGTCAAATAGGCACGCTTCCAAGTTTCTTCTACAGTTAAGGCATGATTTTGAGCCTTCGCTTCCAATGCTTTCAGATTCCGCTTTTGCTGTTGGGTGCGTGTGTGTTGCCTTTTCCAAGTTTTAGCAATCTCTTTTTTCCAATTCTCATCTAGCTGAACGGCAAAGCTTTCCAGGGTATCTCCAAAAAAGTGCCCAGCCGCACTTTCCTTTACTTTTGCTGGTACCTGGTCTGCATTTCCTTGATACCCCAAGGCAGATAGCCGCTCAGATAGGCAAGGGTGGGTGTCATCGTTATCGGTTTTCTCCGCCAGTGCTAGGTCGAGACTTTTGGCGGCATCCTCCCATGCTACTCCAGTTGACAACTCACCCAACAGTTTGGTGACGATCCCATCCGGCGGCTCCGGCTGGGTAGCTGCCTGTTTATAAATCCTGGGCCAGAAAGTCTCGTACAGGAAATAGCCGTTGATTTGGATATTGATCAGCGCCTCAGCTTTGTTTTGCACCCCCGCCAGCTCGGCAGCACAGCGATCGGCTTCGTATTCGTTCGCTCGTGCCAGAACAAAAGTGTAAGCGCTGAAGAAAGGCTCATACCAGTTAAAGAACGAATTAAAGAGGAAAAAACCCCCTTGTTCCTTGTTCTGGTAGTTCTGAGCAACCTCAAACCAGATTTTGCGGACACGATAAATCCAGCTGGAAAAGCGGCTGTGATTCCCCGACAAGTGTCCCAGTTCATGGGCAACAACCGCCCGGAACTGTTCGATAGAGAGAGCCTGCATCAAAGGGAGTCCCAAAAGCAGATAGTTTTGCTGCCAGCCCAAAAAGCCGAAGCGAGGTCTCTGGAGAACAGCTGCGTTGAGTTCATCAGTGAGTAGGATGTGGTGAAATTTGGGGGCTTTCAGTGCTGCTGTCAGTTCATCAACTAGGGCAAACAGTTGGGGGACTTGCTTGCGGTTGAGCTCTATACCTTCGGGTGGAGGAAAATTTGCCCAGAATAATCTTACAATTCCCAACCCCAATAGGAACGCGATCCAATTCAGGTGGTGAATCAAATCCTTCGAATTGGTGTACACCACTGCCTCTCTTAAAGCCCAAACCATTCCGAACAGCAACAAAAAGACAAATAAAATATAGGCATAGCCAAGTGCAGCCAACAGAGCAACACGAAGCTTGTAATAGTTTGGTTGTTGGCGGGCATATCTCTCTATGCCTTCAACCAAAGCATCAAACTTTTCCTGCTGTTTAACTCTCATCGCGTTCAAATAAAGTATCGATTAGATGAGTAGATGAGTTTGGTGGGCAAAGTCAATCTCATAACTTTATTAGCCATAACTATAATCCATTTTGCCCACCCTACAAGGGTACTACAAGGCTACAAGGCTGGGATATTATTTGTTGGCAGTAGACTAATGACTAATGACTAACTTCCAAAAACTCCCGCACCCGCGCAAGGTAAGTCTGTGCATCCTCCAACATCGGGAAATGAGCTGTCCCCGCTATTTCCGCATACTCAAGCTTCTCATTCAACGCTGCAGCCTGACGCCCCATTTGCGCCGGGATAATGATGTCCTTTTCCCCAGAAATCAACAGCGTCGGTACCCTAATCCGAGTAAACTCCTTTGGCATTACCTCCACTGCTTTCTTACTCACACAAGTATAAATCGTGCCCAAAGCCGCTTCATAATCAGCTAGGAGGAAATCCTCCAAAAAAGCCCGACGCGCAGCACCTGTAATCGGACGATGCAGAAACCGCGCCATAAATAATCTGTCGGCAAAGGGAACTTTTAAGAACCATTTATAACGAAACTTAACAACATAAGCGCCAAATTTATAGAAAGCAGCAAAAGCTTTTTCGTCGTATTCAAAAATACCGTTACAGGTAAGAATTGCCCGTTTTACCTTTTGGGGATATAAATTGAGAAATATTGTCGCCACCGATGCTCCCATCGAGTGACTGTGAACATAAACTGTGTCTAAGTGCAAGGCATCTAACAAAGCAGCCAAGTCTTCTGCGTAGTCCTCAATTTCGTAAGTCAGCCTTGAGAATGTGGTGTCCAATGGTGCTTGCAATAGCCGCGAATTCACTTCCCGAACGCTACGCGATCGCCCGAACCCCCGCAGATCGTAAAGCAAGCAATCAAAATGCTCAGACAGAGCCTCAGCTGTACTCCGCCAATACCGTGCCGAGCCACCCCAGCCGTGGATAAATACCATTACTGGCTTCTGTTGAGAAGTCCCTGGTTGGCGAATCCACTCGTAGTAATGATCGACACCACGAACATTTATCATTCCCTTGCTTCGCAGTGTCAGTTGTCCGCTGTCTGCTGTCAGTTGTTTTTCTCTGTTCATCTCTAGTGACTACTGACTACTGACTACTGACTACTTACCAATTAAGCTGATGCTGGCTTCGGGAGAGAAGATGGATGTACCAGCAACTCCGCAGTGGAGCGCTTCTCCACCATCTCCTGGGTAATCATGCAGCGGTGGACATCTTTGCGGGAGGGCAACTCATACATTACATCCAGCATCAGTTCCTCAACGATTCCCCGCAGTGCTCTGGCACCAGTTTTGCGCCGATAGGCTTCCTGAGCGATCGCTCGCACTGCATCCTTCTCGAACTCCAGTTGCACATTATCCATGTTCAGCAGTTTTTGATACTGCTTCACTAGAGCATTGCGGGGTTCGGTCAAAATCGCCATCAGCGTTTCTTCATCCAGAGGCTCTAACGCCGCCATCACCGGAATCCGACCCACGAATTCTGGAATCATGCCAAACTTCACCAGATCGTCCGGTTGCAGCTGTCGCAGAATATCTGCTGTCCGCTTTTCCTTTGTCAGAACTTCCCCTGGACGCAAAAACCCCATGGATTTCTTGCCGATTCGCTGCTCTACCACCTTGTCTAAACCAACAAAGGCACCGCCGCAGATAAACATAATATTGCTCGTATCAATCTGGATGCAGTCTTGGTAGGGATGCTTCCGTCCCCCTTGAGGCGGCACATTTGCTACGGTTCCCTCCAACATTTTCAGCAGCGCTTGCTGCACCCCTTCCCCAGACACATCGCGGGTAATGGAGGGGTTTTCGCTTTTACGAGCAATCTTGTCAATTTCATCTATGTAGATGATTCCCCGTTGCGCTTCCTCCACATCCAAACCTGCCACCTGAAGCAGTCGCAGGAGAATATTCTCTACATCTTCCCCCACATAGCCGGCTTCTGTGAGGGTAGTCGCATCAGCTACTGCAAAAGGCACGTCGAGAATTTTCGCCAAGGTTTGAGCCAGCAGTGTCTTGCCGCAACCCGTCGGTCCAATCAAAAGAATATTGGACTTTTGTAGCTCCACCACCTCATCCATTGCCCCTTTGCCATTTCTTGTAGCCTGGGTAAAACTCAGACGCTTGTAGTGGTTGTAGACTGCCACTGAGAGGACTTTTTTCGCCTCGTGCTGACCAATCACGTGCTCATCCAAGTACTTTTTCATCTCTCTCGGCTTGGGAATCTGGCTGAAAGAGAGAGGCTCCGAGGGGGTGCGCCGCTTGGGAGCTTGTTCTGCTGAGCGGGAGCCAGATTGGGAGACTGGGGTCGGAGCATCAATTAGCTCCTCATCCAAAATTTCGTTACACAGCTCAACACATTCATCACATATGTAGACTCCTGGACCAGCAATTAATTTACGTACTTGTTCCTGGGATTTCCCACAAAACGAACATTTTAGATGGGAGTCGTATTTAGACATATCTGCCCCTTATTTCAGTGATGTTATCGGAACTGCTGGCTGGGAAAGTTCTTGCCGAGAAATTACTTTATCGATCAGACCATATTCTTTTGCCTCTTGGGAGGACATGAAAAAATCACGCTCAGTATCAGCAGCGATTCTCTCAAAGGGCTGACCTGTATGACTGGCGAGTAATTCATTCAGCCTTTGCTTAATGTAGAGGATTTCTTTGGCTTGAATTTCGATCTCAACTGCTTGTCCTTGAGCACCTCCTAGGGGCTGGTGAATCATCATCCGTGAGCTGGGCAGAGCCATGCGCTTACCTTTGGTGCCGCCCGATAGCAGAAACGCTCCCATACTAGCGGCTAACCCATAGCATATGGTAACAACATCCGGGCGAATCTGCTGGATGGTGTCATAAATTGCCAGTCCCGCGTACACTGCTCCCCCTGGGGAGTTGATGTATAGCTGAATATCTTTTTCTGGATCTTCGGCATCGAGAAATAGCAATTGGGCAACTATTGAGTCGGCAACATTGTCATCAACAGGAGTTCCCAGAAAGACAATCCGCTCTCGCAGCAGCCGTGAGTAGATGTCAAATGCCCGTTCTCCTAAACCGGACTGTTCTACTACCATTGGCACAACATTTTTGCTCGTGGAGTAGATGTCCGGGGAACGGTGGCTAATGATTGAGTAATCTGGCGATCGCGATTGAAGCATAGAGCTAAGATTCAGACAAAAAATAGTAATCGGGTTGCTGTTAACTCAGTGTTTCTATGTTTTTTTCAGCCTGAGGGCACTAACTCGATTTAAATCCTCCTGTGAACATTATGCCTTAAGTTCTTCAGTAATGGTATTTCAAGCTGGGAAAAAGAAGAAAAGCTCTTGGGGACTTTTTTGCCCAAGAGCTTGACAGCTCACTTTATCCTTCAGAAGACTCCTCAGCCGCTGCTTCTGTCTCCTCTGTCTTCTCGGAAACCGTTGCTGCTTCCTCTTCGGAGCTATCTTCTGCCTCTGACTCTGCTAGGGAACCCTTGGGTACTAATTCAACCGTTGCCTTTTCTTGGAGCCAGTCGAGGGTTTTTTCCTTGAACACATCATCTTCAACCATTTTTCGCAACTGCTCGAGATCCAACTCTTGGTCTGATAATTGCTCCCTCACCTCTTTGATTCTGGCTTCCACCGCCTCCGGTTCTGGTTGGAGGGATTGGCGCTTGCCGATTTCGGTGAGAATCAGAGATTCTTTGAGGTTTTGAACGGCTTCGGGACGCGATCGCTCCCGCATCTGGGGCAAATTTTCAGCAGTAAATAGCATCTTGAGATCCATCCCTAAATTATTCAGCTGAATTGCCGTCTGGGTAAGAAGCCTGTCCACTTCCTGTTTAATCATGGTTTCGGGCAGATCCACAGAACTTTGCTGGATCAATTCGGCGATAATTGCTTGATGGATGCTGTTTTTCGTTTCTTTAGCTGCATTTTCCTTTACTTGATTTTCCAGAGATTCGCGCAACTCTGCCATAGTCTCAAACTCACTCACTTCCTCGGCAAAGTCATCATCTAATTCTGGTAACTCTTTTTCCTTAAGTTCCTTGAGGGTGATGGTAAAAACAGCAGATTTTCCAGCTAAATCTTCCCTGGCATAATCTTCTGGAAAGGTGACAGGGACTTCCTTGGTTTCCTCTGGCTTCATGTCAACAATACCTTCAAGCATCCCCTCAATTCCAAATAATCTTCCCTCTGCCAGTTCCACTTGCTCATCCGTCCCCTGATAACCAGGAATTTCTTCCCCTTCTTCCCCTTCAGCAGCGGGAAATCGACCCAAAAAATCTATCACCGCTACATCGCCTATCTGAGCGGGACGATCTTCCACGGGTACTAAAGTCGCTTGCTTTACACGACGCTGTTCTAAGAAATCATCTACCTGGCTAGGATCGAAAACAGTTTCCTCTGCCTTGATGTTCAAGTTTTGGTACTCCCCTAGTTCCACTTCTGGGGGAACATCTATAGAAGCGGAGAAAGTCAGGGATTCTCCTGGTTTGTACTGCTGGACTAATTCCTCAAAGTTAGAACGCAGCTTATAATTGCCCAGGGATTCAATGGATTCTTGCTCAACCGCTTCATCAAGACTCTTTTGAATGAGCTCTTCTAAAGCCGCCGCCTTGATCCGTTGCGGTCCCAATCGCTGCAAGAGAATTTGACGTGGCACTTTTCCCTTGCGAAACCCAGGAATTTTGGTAGAGCGAGCAAGGTTCTGAACCACCTTTTCGTAGGTATTCTTGGAAGTTTCAGCGGAAATCTCTATTTTCAAACCAATTTGGCTAGAAGGAAGCTTTTCCTGGGTTACTTTCATCGATTTTTCTATCTCTGACAACTGATCAACTGAATTGAACCTCTAAGGGCAAATCAAAGATTATGCCCTTAGATTCTGGAGTCGAGTTACCCCGTCTCCCATTAGGAGTAAATTAAATACCGACTTTATTCTTAGTCCATAATAAAGAACCCATGCGGGATCTTTGATGGATGAGGAAGAATAATGTTAAAGATTTAATTAACATCCCTCGTGATATCCTAGCTTCCCGGGTGATTTTGACCCGCATTCATCTCACGCTCTTTTATGGGTGAGACGTGCGGCTTCTGCGGTTTTCAGCTAAATACGGAGTTTTGAGACATCTTCCGTCAAGCAACAGGAGCTTTGAGGTAAAATCAGGACAGCCATCCTTGAAAATTGTTCTGAGCTGTGGTAGAGCTAAACTAGCTCAAGCCAGGGCATCCTGTAAACTTTACAAAAATTTACTATATTTTAATATACTTAAGTGTGAGCTAAGAAGTATTTGGATGTCATTATCAACAAGTGGAGGAAAGTTATTTGTCTGGTCAAGTTCGTGTCGCCATTCTCGGAGCAACGGGAGCAGTCGGCACTGAGTTAATAGAACTTTTAGAAAGTCGTCAGTTTCCGGTTGCTGATTTAAAGCTGCTGGCTTCCCCTCGTTCTGCGGGGGAAATCTTGCCATTTAAAGGTGAAAGCCTGGTAGTGGAAGCGGTGGCAGAGGAATCTTTTAAGAATGTGGATCTAGTTTTAGCTTCTGCTGGCGGTTCCACATCCAAAGCCTGGGCAAAGAAAGCGGTAGAAGCGGGAGCGGTGCTCATAGATAACTCCAGTGCTTTCCGCATGGATCCCCAAGTACCGCTGATTGTGCCAGAAATAAATCCAGAAGCAGCGGCCAGTCATCGGGGGATTATTGCTAATCCCAACTGCACGACGATTTTGATGGCGATAGCAGTTTGGCCCCTGCATCAGGTGCAGCCAATCAAACGCCTGGTAGTTGCCACCTACCAATCTGCCAGTGGTGCTGGTGCTAGGGCGATGGAAGAAGTAAAAACTCAGGCACTGGCAATTTTAAACAACCAGACTCCACAGCCAGAAATATTGCCTTACCCCTTGGCGTTTAATTTGTTCCCCCACAATTCCCCTCTCAATGAACAGGGATACTGTGAGGAAGAAATGAAAATGGTCAATGAGACGCGCAAGATCTTTAATGCTCCAGATTTGCGTGTCAGTGCCACTTGTGTGCGGGTTCCTGTACTGCGGGCTCATTCAGAAGCGGTTAACCTAGAGTTTGAAACTCCTTTGGCAGTGGAGAAAGCAAGGGAAATTCTAGCATCAGCGACTGGGGTGAAACTGGTGGAAGATTGGCAGGCAAATTATTTCCCGATGCCAATTGATGCTACAGGCAAAGACGAAGTTTTGGTCGGTCGAATTCGTCAGGATATTTCTCACCCCTGTGGTTTGGAATTGTGGCTCTGTGGAGACCAGATTCGCAAGGGAGCGGCTCTGAATGCGGTGCAGATTGCTGAGTTGTTGGTGAAGGAAAATTGGATCCATCCCTCAGTCCCAGCAGTGTCTGTTTAATTGGCTAGTCCACCAATTACCAATTACCCAATTACCAATTACCAATTACCAAATGACAAATGACAGTTTTGGACGAGTGCTCACCGCGATGGTGACACCATTTAGTGAAGATGGCAGTGTGAATTATGCTGTTGCAGAGGAGCTGGCTGCCTGTTTGGTATCTCAGGGAAGCGATGGACTGGTTGTTTGCGGCACCACGGGGGAATCTCCTACCTTGAGTTGGGAGGAGGAGTACGAGCTATTTCAGGTGGTGCAAAAGGCGGTGGCGGGTAAAGCCAAGGTGATTGCAGGGACAGGCTCAAACTCGACCAGTGAAGCGATCGCTGCCACCCAAAAAGCTGCTAAGCTAGGACTAGATGGTTCCCTGCAAGTTGTTCCCTATTACAACAAACCGCCCCAGGAAGGACTTTATCAGCATTTCCAGGCGATCGCCAGTGCTTGTCGGGATCTACCGATAATGCTTTATAATATCCCAGGTCGTACTGGTCGAAATCTCCAGCCTGAGACGGTTGCTAAACTGGCAAAGATAGAGAATATTGTTGCCATCAAGGAAGCTAGTGGAAGCTTGGAGCAGGCTTGTGAAATTCGCCGTCTCACACCAGCATCATTTGCCATTTACTCTGGGGAAGATTTCCTTACCCTACCTTTGCTCACGGTTGGTGGGATTGGTGTAGTCAGTGTTGCTAGTCATCTGGTTGGCAACCAAATACAACAGATGATCCAAGCTTTTGAATCCGGTAATACTACTGTTGCTAAAGAAATTCAACTGAGACTTTTTCCCCTATTTAAAGCTCTTTTTTGTACTACCAATCCCATCCCTATTAAAGCTGCTTTAAAATTGCAAGGCTGGAAGGTAGGGGGAGTGCGTCTACCCCTTTGCGAGCTTTCCCCTGATTTAAGACAAAACTTAGAAACCGTTTTAAAGGAGCTGTCTTTGATTTAATTTTTTAATCAGATAAATTGGTGATTTTAATAATCACTAAATACGCTAAAAATCACATTTGCTAGTCAAAAAGCTATTAAAATCCTGAATTTTTGTTGCCGGAGCGCAGGCATCACTGCTTGTGTTGCCAGATATTAATTGGTAGCAGCGGTTGAGATTTAAGTAGTCGGACATAAATGTTGCCTGTTGCCTGTTGCCTGTTGCCTATTTCCTCTTCCCCGTTCCCTACTTTTGCCTTTTGCCTTTTGCCTTTTGCCTTTGAGCGCTCTGCGGAGCAGCGACGTAGTCAAGCGAGTGCCTGTTGCCTTGTCCTCACAGTTAACTTTAATTGTGTCCAACTACTTAGATGCCGAGCCAAAAGCTAATGCCAATTGCGCAGAAATTGGCAGTAAGTTTCCGCTCAAAAAGAGGCTTAATCAACGCCTTATTCAGAAAATTAATAACCTTTAATTACCAACAAACAAAGAAGAAAATGAGTAATAACGGATCTAAACCAACCCTCAAAATTATTCCCCTCGGTGGGCTACATGAAATCGGCAAGAATACCTGTGTGTTTGAGTACGAAGATGAAATTATTCTCTTAGATGCAGGTATTGGTTTCCCCAGTTATGATATGCACGGGGTTAATATTGTCCTCCCTGACATAACCTACTTACGGGAGAATCGCCACAAAATTAAAGGGATGATTGCCACCCATGGTCACGAAGACCACATTGGCGGCATTGCCTATCACCTAAAACAGTTTGATATTCCTGTTATTTACGGCCCCCGTCTCGCCATGTGCTTATTGCAGGACAAATTAGAAGAAGCTGGGGTGGCAGACCGCACTAAGCTTAAAAGCGTTCGTCCTCGTGACATGGTGCGGATTGGCAAATCATTTTTTGTGGAATTTATGCGCAATACCCACTCCATTGCTGATAGCTTCACCGTTGCTATCCATACCCCGATTGGTATGATTATTCACACCGGAGACTTTAAAATTGACCACACCCCTGTTGATGGGGAGTTTTTTGATTTGCAAAAATTGGCAGAACATGGGGAAAAAGGCGTGCTGTGCCTGCTGAGTGACTCCACCAACGCCGAAGTTCCGGGACACACTCCTTCAGAGCGTTCAGTTTATCCTAATCTTGACCGGACTTTTGCTCAGGCTCCTGGACGGTTAATGGTGACGACTTTTGCCTCATCAGTCCATCGGATAAATATAATTCTGGACTTGGCACAGAAGCATAATCGCAAGGTAGCGGTAGTTGGACGGTCGATGCTGAATGTGATTGCCCACGCTCGGAACCTAGGTTATATAAAATGTCGGGATGATCTATTTGAGCCATTGAAAGGGATTCATCGTCTGCCGGATGAAAGGGTGCTGATTCTGACTACGGGTTCTCAGGGGGAACCCTTAGCAGCAATGACCCGGATTTCTAAAGGGGAACACCGTCAAATCAAAATCCGTTCGGGGGACACGGTGGTGTTTTCGGCAAATCCGATTCCTGGCAATACTATTGCTGTGGTTAATACTATCGACCGACTGATGATGCAGGGAGCGAATGTAATTTATGGTCGCCATCAAGGAATTCACGTTTCTGGCCATGGTTCCCAGGAAGATCAGAAATTGATGCTGGCTTTAACCAAACCCAAGTTCTTTGTGCCAGTGCATGGGGAGCATCGGATGTTAATTAAGCATGCTCAGATGGCTCAGAGTATGGGTATCCCCAAAGAGAATATGGTGATTATTAATAACGGGGATATTGTGGAGTTGTCAGCAGATAGCATTGGCACAGTTGGTAAAGTGCCTTCGGGTATTGAGCTGGTGGATCACTCTGGTGTGGTTCATGAGAATGTGATGAAAGAACGGCAACAGTTGGCAGAAGATGGAGTTGTTACTGTTGCAGCAGCGGTGAACTGGGAAGGTCAACTGATTACCCAGCCAGAAATTCATCTGCGGGGTGTAGTGACTGCGGTGGAGCGATCGCTCCTGAAACAATTAATCATGCGGGCGATTGAAAAGACGTTGAATGATCGCTGGGATGAATTTATCCAAGACGCTGAGGGTGAGCAAATCGAAGTTGACTGGACTTTTTTGAGAGGAGAAATCGAAAGGAATCTGCAACGACTAGCACGACGGGAACTTCAGAGTCGTCCCCTAGTCGTCTTTTTATTGCAAACCCCAGAACAACCCCCAGCAAAATCCTCCCGTCGGCGGCGGCGTTCAACGGCATCAGTCGCATCCTAAATGTATGCTTGCCCACAAAAACTAAGATTGAAACGAAGGGTTTCAGAAGTTCCTTATAAAGGATAGGGTTGAAACCGGGGGCTTTCATCCTCCCGGACTTTTTTTGGTAAGCGCTTAAGCGCTTACTACTCTCATATCAGCGATTACCTTTTTTCCACTTGGCAATGGCAGCCTTAGCTGCCTCGTAGGACGGAGTATCTTTGGGAATCAAAGCCGCCGTCTGAATTGCCTGCTTAAAATTCCCTTTTGCGGCACGAGAGTTAGCAATCAGATAAATTTGTCGACTCCACTGGGTAATTAACTTCTGAGCTTCTTGATAACCCGGTTCACCAGGAGGCACTTGCCCTAGGGTCGTGATTGCCCGATTATAAGAAGAAGCCTGAGTCGGATTAATCAGTCCCTTAGCCGCTTTGATTAAGACCTGGTTAGTTTGCTGCTGTTTGGCTTTAATTTTCCACGGCTCAATTTCCTGCTGGGCAATAGCATAAACAGAAACCTGATCTGGGGGAATCAGTTGTGCCGCAGCGATCGCCCCAGCAAAGTCCCCTTCTTTGGCTCGCCCTTGGGCAATATCTAATATTATCTGACTCCAGCGGGCAATGTCGGCTTTTGCCTCTGGATAGAGGGAGGCATCGGGTTCAACTTTGCGGGCTTTGCTAATCGCCTGGTTAAACCCAGAGGCTTGATTAGATTGAAGATAAATTCTCGCACTGTTCAACAAGTCCCGATTGGCATCGATCTCCGCCGAAGAAGGGGTAGAAGCCACAGGCTGGGGATTGGGAGAAGCTGTCGGTGCTACGGGAGCTGTGGGTGAGGCAACCGTCGCCGGGGGTTCTGATGATGGCTCAGTTGTCACCGCGTTCTGATTGTTGAAACCGAATATCTTGGGAATGATAATTGCCAGTGCCAGTGCCGCACCTCCTCCCAACAAGAACCAGTGTAAAGGAGGTGTTTTCTCTGGAACAGATGGAGATCGCTTCGCCTCAGTTATCAGTATTTGGTCTTTGAAGTCTCGATCTGAGGGGATAGTTAGGGAAGTGCTGGGGACAGAGGTATTTGGTTCTGCGATCAGAGCCAATGCCGCGATCGCCGCAGAACTGGTTATCTGATTACTGACTGCTTGAGAGTTATTAATGGACTCGACTCGAAAGGATGTGACACTAGCATCAACACCGGAGATCTTCTCCCAGTTCATTGGGTTCCTCTCAACAGAAGGAAGAATCAGTTGTTGGCTGGCTTCCAGGGTGGGACTAATGGTAACAGGGGTTTGAACTGGACGCCAGTGGTGTTCGCTTAACTCCGGCAGGCGATCGCGCAGATATTTGTCGAGATTGGCTAAAGTGAGTTTCGTGCGGTAATAACGCAGAGCTTCTAAGAGTGCCGCAGTAAACATACCATGACCAAGAGTGGCAGCTTCATAGGAAAACTCGTGGGGTTGGGTGGAAAGCACGACGGCGATTCCCATTTCTCTGGCTAATGCTATCGTCTTTTGTCCCACAGTCGTTCCGCCCATAACTGAGCGGTTCATATCGAGTATTACCAGAATCTGACTCGCGTCTTGCTCCTGGAGATACTTAAACAGCGATCTTATCTCTATCCCCGTGCCTGGAATATCTCTTGGGTTGCCATCAATCGGCATGAGATAGTCTTCGCCATTGTAATTAACACCGTAGCCACTGAAGAAGAACCAGAGCACAGAAGACCGAATAAAATGCTGATTTGTGTCTGCTTGGTTTCTCTTGTGAGAATCAGGGTGATTGAGCCAGTTGAGAATATTTTCCCGGTTCGGATAAGTCGATTGCTCTTCAACCCAGGCAGAAGTATCAGTCAAGAGCAAGAACTGCTCCGGTGGCAATTGCCCTTCCCCTCCCAAAAACTGGTGTAGTGCCCGTGCATCTGCTTGGGCGTAACTGAGGGGTTGAAGAAAATGATATCGATTTATGCCAATGGCAATGGATCTGTAGTTTTCCATATGTCCGCTATTCTAGCTGTGTAATGAAGCACTCAAGCGCCTACAATAAAAAGGCTGTTTAAAAAAGTGTAACTGGCAATCATGGCTGTTCCCAAGAAGAAAACTTCTAAATCGAAACGCAATCATCGCAAAGCCTTCTGGAAGCGCAAAGCTGCCTTGGAAGCTCAAAAAGCCCTCTCCCTGGGCAAGTCCGTTCTCAGTGGACGTTCCAATAGTTTTGTTGATCGGACTGAAGAAGAAGAAGAAGAGGATGAGTAAGTTTGATAGCTATGGGGTACGCTAAACCTTGGAGATATAACAGCAATTTTCGCAAATCTGTTGATCTGCAGAGATTTAACTAGGTTTAGCGTCTCCCATTCAGCAAAGCTCATTAGAATTATCTATAGGGTATCTATAAAGAAAATATTAACCCTTGGGTAGGGTGGGTTAGGCGGCAATAACTTCATCTAACTAACCTACTAACTAGCTATCCGCCGTAACCCACCAAAACCAATCACTCTAGCTGTGTTAAGATTTATTTTATAAATACCCTCGAGGAATAGCAGGACGTTCCCCATTTTGAAAACGTTGCCAAGAATCGATCAGGGCTTTTGGAGCTGGATTATTAGTATCGTAAACCACAATTACATTAGTTAGTGGTCGTCCTGCTGGCACTAAAATTCGTCCTCGATGAGCTAATGCTCTGGAAGAACCCCCATCTAAATTCATTGCTTCAAAACACCCAATAGCCTTCATTAATTGCGCTTCTTTTTCCAAAGAAAGAACAGAGAAAAAGGTGACTAAAAAGAGCTTATTCCCCTCAGCAGAAAAGCCAAGAGCATTGCGTGGGCTTACATTTAGCACATGGGGATCCCTGAATCCTTCCGATCTAGGTGCTAGCCAAATTTTTCCCTTTTTCAGTAGTCTTGGCCCACAGGTGAGGGAAAACCAGTGCTGCTCCCATTTTGGCTTACCTTCTGTACGGGCAGTAATCATTTCCAATTTATTACCAGCTCTAATACCCAAAGTAGTGCCATAATTTTCCCATCGACTGTATTTTAAAAATCTACCACCAGCAACCATATTGCCCATCACGCGCTTTTGAGCATCTTTACTAAAGAAAGTGCCATTAATTACTACCGCCCCTGGATGGCGAGCCACAAGTGCTTTAAAAGATTCATCTCCATTTGAGAGCCTGGAACTGTTAGCTTTAGTAGCCTTATTTGCTAAGGCAATAGTAATGAAAATTTCCGGATCCGTAAGGTCAATTGTGGCTTGATAAAAAGACACACCGTTTAATGTTTTCCGCTTCACCTGTATCGGTTTTCCTTTTCTGGTAGCAATAGGGCTAGCCTGGGCTATGGGAGTGCTAGGAATAGTCTGAGGGGCTTTGTTAGGTTCTTGGACTGACCGTAAAGATATTGCTTTTTTTGTTAATTGCTTGACGAGATGAAAAAAGGATGAGCGTTTTTTTTCTCCTGAAAAGTATTCTGTTAAGAGTTTAGCTACTGCTAAACATAAAACGAATAAAAAGGAGCGACGAATTATTTTAGTGTAATCACCAGATTTGTGTTGATTTGACATTTTCGCTATCCACCTCAGAGCGTGTTTGAAAAGTCTCAAAACTATGGTGTGGAGTAAGTGATGAGTGATGAGTCTTGATTTTACGTTCATCATTCACCGTTCATCGCTCATCCCTTGCCAACACCTGGAACTTTTCAAACACCTTCTCATAGATAGTACCAGTACCGACGCTCTAGAGTGTCGATTCAGTAATAAAGATTCGGAAGAGTAGGGGCACGGCATCATTAACATTCTGCACCTGATCGAGATATTTATGTCGCCGTGCCCCCACACCCTCAGATTAGTGAATCGGTGTTGCCCTAAAATAAAGGGAGTTGACAACCTGGATTTCCTATCACTGGTCTATAAATCAGCTCTTATGTCCGATCGCAGTTTACAAAAAGTTACCGAACGTCTTACTAAAACCCTACAAAGGGATAATTTAGTACAAAATACTACAAACTATTTAAGAAACCTGTTGCAGGTAGATCGGGTGGTTTTATATTACTTTTATCGCCAGTGGAAGGGACAGGTTACGTTTGAGTCTTTGAGTTCTAGGGAATTTTCTATCTTGGGCTGCACAGGAGCTGATGAATGTTTCAATGGGGAATATGCCGCTATGTATGAAGCGGGACGAGTGCGAGCGATCGCCGACATTGAAGTGGAACCCATTGAAGCCTGTCACCGAGATTTCCTTCGCGACACCCAGGTTCGCGCCAATCTAGTGGTACCCATTCTCAATAATAGAAGATTGTGGGGACTCCTGGTTGCTCACCACTGCCGATCGCCTCGTATTTGGTCATCTTCTGATATCGAAGCCATGCAGACAGCCGCCGCAAATCTGGGAAAAGCACCTGCAATCCGAGATAGTTAATTTACTCAGCATTCAAGAATTCTAGGTAAGATTTACTTAATTCTTTCACCGCCAACTCGTAAAACTGCTTGCCATGTTCAGGTTTTGCCAAAGCGGGATTAGACCCCATGCGTCCATCAGGATAACGACGGCGGAAGTCCGCAGCACTGTAAATGGGATACCCAGAGGCAACTTTTTCTGACAGGGGCGCTTGCTTAATCGCCTCTGGATAGACATACTGAGTCAAAGCTACCTCACTGGGAGTGGCATGGGAGCCTTCCCGATCGCCATACAACTTTTTTGCAAGCTGGTAAACTGACCGACACATAAACCAATTTCCTACTTGACACTGTACCTGTGAAGCGTTAGGCAGGTTTAAGTTAGCCAGGTGATAATAGATTTCTGCAAAAGCTGCCTTGAGTGTGGCAATATTACCTCCGTGACCATTGATAAAGAAAAACTGAGTAAATCCCGCTTTTGCCAAACAGGTGAGATAATCTAGAATTAGCTGTATCATTGTACTGGGACGCAGGCTAATAGTGCCGGGAAATCCTGTATGGTGTAAGGCCATACCCACGTTAATTGTGGGACCAACCATCGCCTTGGTTGCCTCACCCACACCCTTGGCGATCGCTTCGGCACAAATCGCATCTGTGCCAATCAACCCCGTCGGGCCATGTTGCTCCGTAGAACCAATAGGGAAAATTATCCCCTGGGATTGCTCTAGGTAAGCTTCAACTTCTTGCCAGGTACTCAAATGTAGCAGCATGTCTTAATTTAGGCTCTTTTACCATATTCCTATAATAAATCGGGGCAACCACGGGGGGATTGCCTCTACGAGGAAATCGGCTTCGGAAGGAATTCATTGGATAAAAGGGATGTGTTTTGATGTATATGTTGGCATAGAACTGAAAAATAGACTGCTTTTATGCTATCTCTTGACGTGCCTCAGAGTTCTTCCAACCACAAATTAGCCCAAAAGAATCGAATTCTCGTCGTCGAAGATGAGGATTTAATTCGGGAGATGATTGTTTTAGCGCTAGAAGAGGAAGGTTACGAGGTCGTTACCGCCAGCGACGGACGTGACGCTTTAAACTTTTTTCAAAGTGCTGAACCCGCAGCGACTGAGTCTCCCTTTGATTTGATTGTTCTTGATTTGATGCTACCCGAGGTCAATGGTCTAGATATCTGTCGCTTACTGCGCTATCAGGGGAACATTGTTCCGATTTTGATTCTCAGTGCTAAAATTAGCGAAACTGACCGGGTTCTGGGTTTAGAAGTGGGGGCAGATGACTATCTCACCAAACCCTTCAGTATGCGGGAGTTAGTTGCCCGTTGTCGCGCCTTACTACGCCGTCAACGCTTTAGTTCTTCGCCCCCAACCCCAGTAAGACAATTTGGAGATATCAGCCTTTTTCCCCAAGAGTGCCGAGTAGTTGTTCGGGGGAAGGAAGTCAATCTTTCTCCGAAAGAATTCCGCTTGCTGGAGTTATTTATGAGTTATCCTCGTCGCGTTTGGTCCCGGGAGCAATTGATCGAACAGGTGTGGGGACCGGATTTCTTGGGGGATACTAAAACTGTAGATGTCCACATTCGTTGGTTGCGGGAAAAATTAGAGCAAGATCCCAGTCAGCCAGAATATCTGATCACTGTTCGTGGCTTTGGTTATCGATTTGGGTAAGTCATTGGTCATTAGTCTTTAGCATCTAGTTTTTGGTGGACTAAGGACTAAGGACTAAGAACTAATGACTAAGGACTAAGGACTGAGGACTAATGACTTTCATCGCATTTATCCTGGGTGTGACTCTAGGAATTGGTATTTACTTCTGGAAACAGTACCAATTCCGTCGCCAGTTGAGGCGGATGTTGAATTCATTATCTCCCAACACGGATCAGGTAAAATCCTTATCGATAATTTCTATTGTACGCCGGGAAATTAATCGCCTCAATCAGCAGCGCCAACAGCTAGAGGAGGAACTGCAAACCTGGCAAGAGTTGCTGGAGGTAGCGCCCATCGGATATTTGCGAGTGGATGAAGAAAATCAACTGCTTTGGTGTAATCAGCAGGCACGACAGCTATTAAATATTGACCGCTGGCAACCGGAACAGGTGCGCTTACTGTTGGAGTTGGTTCGTTCCTATGAACTCGACCAACTTATTGAGCAAACCCGTCACTCTCAACAACCTCAAGTTCAAGAATGGGTATTTTACGCCGCCAACTATGCTCCTGGAGGAAAAATGAGAGAGAGGCATGAAGCGCAGCTATTCCGCAGGGAATCCCTTGCCTTAAAAGCCTCTAGCTGCCCCCTACCCCAGGGACAAGTGGCTGTTTTCCTGGAAAATCAGCAACCTTTAGTAGAACTTTCCCAGTCCCGCGATCGCGCCTTTTCCGATCTCACCCACGAACTCAGAACCCCACTGACTTCAATTTCTCTGGTAACAGAAGCCTTGCAAAAGCGCCTCCAAAATCCAGAACGCCGATGGGTTGAGCAGATGTTACAAGAAACGAATCGCCTGATAAACCTCGTCCAAGACTGGCTAGATATCAGTCAGCTACAGGAAGATCCCAGTCAACATCTCCACTATCAGTCCATCGAACTAAGAGAGTTAATTTTTTCTATCTGGCAGATTATAGACCCCTTAGCCAAACAAAAAGAAGTCACCCTTGCCTACTCTGGCTCAGATCGCCTCTACCTGCAAGCAGACAAATCTCGTCTGACTCAAGTGTTTCTCAACTTATTCGACAATGGGATTAAACATAGTCCACCCCAGGGAGTGATTCGCGTCGAAGTAGAGGTGGTTGCCGAAAACTCCGAAACAGAACTCACACCTGAAAGTAGTGCTGGTATTTCAATTAATATCATCGACTCAGGCTCCGGCTTCTCTGAGTCAGATTTACCATATGTATTTGACCGACTTTACCGGGGAGAGATCTCAAGATCTAGACAATTATCTAATTCTGAGCTGCCAGAAGCGTTACCCCCTCGTCACGGCAGCGGCTTAGGACTTTCCATCGCCCAGCAAATCATCGAAGCTCATGGCGGCTCCATTGAAGCCAAAAATCATCCTGAGACTGGCGGTGCCTGGCTGCAAATTAAATTGCCCCCTAGCAGTCCGGATTAACTTTTAATTGCTATCACTATAGATAGGAGGATTTATCAATTTACTTCAAAATCCTTAGCCAGTGATCTTGTCTTCTCAAAAAAACATTTCTGAGCGAACCCACTTCGAGCGGTGTCTCAGGCGCTTGGAACAGGATGTTTTGCGCATGGGAGCTCTCGTAGAAGAATCTTTTCGCCTCAGCCACCAATCCTTATTTGCCCAGGACTTGGAGGCAGCCAAAGAAATTCCCTCACTTGATAAGCGCATCGATCAATATTATCGCCAAATTGAGCTAGATTGTGCCAGCCTAATGGCTCTCCAAGCACCTGTTGCCCAAGATTTGCGCCTGTTGAGTGCTTTTATGCAATTGGTGCGAGACTTGGAGCGAATTGGGGATTACGCAAAAGACCTAGCAGAAATAGCGATTAAGCTTTTTTCTTACTCGCCTCATCCTTGCATGAGCGAAATTGAAGCGATGTCCCATCACGCTCAGCTAATGTTGGCAACCAGTCTGGTTGCATTAGCAGATTTAGATGCTACTGCGGGGAAAGCTGTCAAGCAGCTAGACAATACAGTAGATGATGCCTACGACAAACTCTATCAAACTTTGGCTTATCAGCGAGATGTCAAAGGGTTTGTTGAACCAATTCTCTTACTGGGACTGGTAATTCGTCACCTAGAAAGAATGGCTGACCATGCTACCAATATTGGGCAGCGAGTCTCCTATATTGTTACTGGACATCGGTCATAGTTTATCGGGTCTTGGGGATTATCGGCTCTATCTAATCTTTATCCTTGCCTTTGGTAGTAGGTATTTCAGCGCCTCAGAGTATTCTTTGTGCTGACTGTCAACGGAATTTTAACCTGCCGATAACCCAAATTTAAGTGACTAATAAATTAATTTGAACTATAATTGATTTCTCTTAGGTGTGAGGATTGAAATATAATGTCAAAACTACTTTGGGACATATTCAAAACAACGCCAGTTATTCTGGGCGCTTCTTTATTCGCGGTCAATAGCTCCATAGCTGCTCAAACATCTGCTGCTGATACTATTTCGCAACAGACACCAGATGCTGCTCCCAGCGAATTCATCGTTGATCCGCTTGCAGATAGCACCTTGGCTCAAGCAGTGCCACCCTCTGAAACTGACGCTAATCAGTCTAACAGCGAGATTTTAGAACAAATCAACCACTACAACAGTGGAAGTAACAGCAGTGGAAGTGACAGCGACCCAATGGCTCAAGTGACCAACGTCTCTCAGTTGCGGGATGTTTCTCCCACAGATTGGGCTTACCAGGCGCTTCGGGAGCTGGTGGAACGCTACAACTGTATCATTGGGTATCCAGATCGCACCTTCCGGGGCAACAGGGCTACTAGTCGCTATGAATTTGCTGCTGGTTTGAACGCCTGTTTAAACATGATAGAGCGCCTGCTTCAGGAGAATGTGCGAATCCTGCGCGAGGATATTGACAAGCTGCAACGGTTAGCCCAGGAGTTTGAAGCGGAACTGATAGCCCTAGGGGCACGGATAGATAACCTGGAAGGCCGGGTAGCTTTCTTAGAGGACCATCAGTTTTCTACTACGACTAAGCTTAAAGGAGAAGTCATTTTTGCCTTTATCGCTCAAGGTTCTGGAAACAGTAGAAAGCTGGATGGCACGGATGACGACGGAGATGGCATTATCGACGGCGTTGATGACCAAGCCACCTTCAGCGACCGGGTGCGTTTGAACTTGGATTCTAGTTTCACGGGTAAAGACCGCCTGCGCGTCCGACTTCAGGCGAGAAACGTCCCCCGGTTAGATCGGGCTTTTGGCACCGACATGGCTCGTGTGGGGTTTGATGGCGCTGATAATAACGATCTTGAAGTTGACGATGTCTACTATCGATTCCCAGCAGGCGATCGCTTCACTTTTTGGGTGGGACCTAATGGTGTCGATATCGATAACATTTTTGATCCGGGCAATCCCTTCTTAGAAAGCAGTGGTACGGGGGCTCTTTCCCGGTTTAACCGCCGCAACCCACTTGTGTATCGGGGACCAGAGGGTGCTGGTGGGGGTGTGCAGTATGAATTTAGCGATAAAGTCAGTGCTACAGTGCTCTATCTAGCCGAGAATGATGATGCCCCAGATCCCCGTCGGGGCAGAGGAGTATTCAATGGTTCTTTTAGTACTGGCATTCAGCTAGACTACTCTCCGTTCAATAACTTGGATCTGGCTGTTACCTTCATGCATGCCCACGAGCGTAAAGGCGAGGTCAATCTTACTTCTACTACAGGCAGTCGTTTGAGGAATCCTCTGGCAAATGCTATTGGCTTTGCGGGGAGCAGAGATCCCTTTAATGGTGCTGCTACAACTTCCGAGCGAGTTGGAGTTCAAGGCAACTGGAGGATTACCGACACCATTAACTGGACGGCTTGGTTCGGTTACGCGAGCGCCCAAGGCCGATCAAGAGATGACACTGGCTTCAACAGAAATGGCGATAAAGCGGATATTTGGACTTGGTCTACTAACTTCTCTTTTATCGACCTGGTTAAAGAGGGTGCTGTACTCTCTGTTGCTGGAGGTCTGCTACCTCGAGCTGCTAGGGTAGATGGGGGCCTTCAGGATCCCAATGCTTCTTACATACTTGAGGCTCTGTACAAATATCCCCTCACGGACAACATCTTAATTACCCCGGGAGGCTATGCGATTTTCAATCCCAATCACAACACCAACAACGATACGATTTTTGTGGGAGTAATCCGTACCACGTTTAAGTTCTAGAACACCAATTCAGTAATCCCAGAAACCGGGTTTCTCTGGCTGGGAAACGCAAGATTTCCTTGCTCTCACCAAAAGAAACCCGGTTTCTTGGCCACTATTTTGAATACTGAATCGCTGTTCTATAAGTAGTTGGACACAATTAAAGTTAACTGTGAGGACAAGGCAACAGGAAACAGGGAACAGGGAACAGAGAACAGGGAACAGGGAACAGGGAACAGGCAATAGGCAATAGGGAATTTAAAGTGGATTTGGTATCAAAAGGAAAAAAGAAGGTGTTAAAGCCAATCAGCGATGAGAATCCCTTTACTCTCCTGGGGATATTTCTCATTGCTGATGTTTTTATGGGGAAAATCATAACCTATTCATAAACTAATCCCTCTAAGATGTGTTGTGCATTTTCCGTGAGTTCTGGCGTTTTTTTGAGTCAGATTCAACCCATCTTGAGAGAAAAATACTAAGCAATGACAATTAAACGTCGAAACTTCTTGCTTTTTCTAGGGGCGAGTACTGGGATAGCAGTACTCGGTTCAGCCAGAAAAAAATTATCAATGCCTTTTACCGACTTATCTGTGGCTGAAATACCCCCTAAATCAGGTGCTGTGAATGGGCTAAGTTTCAAACCTGTCAAAGTTCCAATGCCGCTAAATATTGACGGCATGACAGAAGTAGAACAAACTTCAACCTACAGCACCTATGAAGTGATGGACGATATTGTGCTGCCAGAAGGCTTCACATATCAAGTGATTGGGGCTTGGGGCGATCGCCTTGGGGATTCCCGCTTCGGCTACAACAACGACTACTTGTCCTTGGTTGAAACAGCTCCAAATGAAGGATTTCTGACCATCAACTTCGAGTATATCAGCGGCAAGACTTGGATGCAGACCTATTCGATGGTGATCGGCAAGTCGTTGCCCTTCTCCGAAGTGATAGCCGCAGCCGCAGCAAGGGAGGGCGAAATTAATGCCTTTGCTCTGTCAGAGAGCGACCCTCTGAAAGCTAAGATTAAGGAAATTGCCAAAGAAGGTTTAATTGACCAGGGAATTGGCGTAATTTCGATTCGTCGCAACTCTGACGGCAAGTGGGAGCGGACTTTTTCTCGTGCTGACCGCCGCATTACTGGCATCTCAGCTCTAGAAGATGGACGCTATCTGAAAGCGACGGGTCCTGCTGTAGCCGTTTTCAACAAGCCCAACAAGAAGGGCTATGATGACGGACTGGGAAGCCGGATCGTTGGCACTTTCCAAAATTGTGCAGGGGGGACAACACCTTGGGGTACAGTTCTGAGTGCGGAAGAGAACTACCAAGACCAAGTGCCTGAACCCGTTATGGCTGATGGTTCTTCCTTAGACCCCTCCAACACACCGTTTGTAATTACCGATAATTATGTAAATGGTCGGGGGAATGTTTTTGGCTTGGCGGGGAATAAGTACGGCTGGATGGTGGAAGTAGACCCTGCCAACCCCAATGACTGGGGTACATGGATTCGGAAATCTGTGGTCCTTTTTTCACCCGCGACCAACAGACTCTATTCCTAGCAATCCAGCATCCAGGGGAAAAGGGTGGAATGCGCCAAAACCTAAATGCAGAAGTTCGCCAGTTCGCCATGCGTACTACCGCAGGTCAGGAATTCATCCAAGAGCGCAAGGTTCCCCTTGGCTCAAACTGGCCGGGTAGAAGTCCCAATGACCCGCCTCGTCCTGCTGTCGTCGCCATTCAGCGGCTAGATGCCAAACCGATTACCAGTGCGATCGCTCCGGTGTAGTTCCCCTGTAGGGTGGGCATTACTTGCCAAAATTCTCAAATACTTTCGAGTAAGCTCAAATCAGTAATGCCCACCAACTCCAGATCTAATTAGGATAATGATTACTACAAATTTCTCATTTTACCAATTAGCAAATTTGAGGTATGATTAAAAATTGTGAGTTTTTATGAAACCGGTCAGCACCCCGCACTAAAGTGACGCGGCATCGAGCCCCCAGTAACTTTAGTTATGCTGACCCGCCTAAGCCCCGCGAGGGCTACGTTATCGGCAAGGGTTAAAGTTCCTACCTACAAATGCTCTCGCCAGTTTGTAGCTCTAGAAGTTAGGGATTAAACAGT
>JBFRWF010000005.1:0-44453 GCA_051439465.1 Xenococcaceae cyanobacterium
GATCAATGTAGGGGCACGGCATCATTAACATTTGTAACTCACCCAAAACCCTCAAAACGCCGTGCCCTCTCCACCGAGATTTTATTACTGAATCGATGCTCTAGAGTGCTTGGTTTTGGTGGGTTACGGCGGATAGTTAGTTAGTCGGTTAGTTTGATAAGTTATCGCCGCCTAACCCACCCTACGCATTGGTTTAATATTTTCTTGATAGATACCCTCTATTATCTACAAATCTAACTCAGCTATTCTGCGTCTTTAGTTTGTTGAGGGCATCGCGATCGCTCTGAGTTTTCACCAGCGTTTCCAGATGGGGAAGATTCACCGGATAGGTGTTTTCTAATTCTTCAGCTGTGATCTTATCAGCCGGCTCATCTTGTTCCAAAATCGCCACCCAATCCAAAAATTCACTGGTTCCAGGTATTTTGCGCCAACTCCTCAATTCCCGCAGTTCCCAGAATTTTTTGACCGCTGTTTCAAATAGGGGTGTGAGCTGGGGTTGAAAATGAATTTTGAGAATCTCCTTCAGGGTATCCCGATCTGGAAACTCAATGTAGTAAAACAGACAACGGCGCAGAAAGGGTTTGGGCAGCTCTTTCTCTCGATTGCTGGTGATGATAATCAGAGGCACAAAATCTCTCCGTTCCTCCCGTTTTTTGCCCTTTAAGGCATCAAACCTCATCTGGGGCACTTCTTTGACTTGGAATTGCAGCCGATCCAGTTCCAGCAGCAAGTCATTGGGAAAATCGATATCGGCTTTATCAATTTCGTCAATCAGTACCACCGAGGGGATATCATTTTGGGACTGGGCGATCGCCTCCCCCAACTCTCCCAGGGTGACATACTTCTGCCGCGATACAGTGTTAGTCGGATTATCCGCCGCTTTTCCCTCCTGAATATCATACAGCCGACCCAAGGCATCATAATCATAGAGTAAATCTTGCGCCCGACTGGTAGAGCGGACGTAGCAGGGATGGAGGGGATAACCCAGTTCATAAGCCACTGCATAAGCCAGTCGAGTTTTACCGCAGCCAGCATCGCCTTCGAGCAACAAGGGACGACGCAGGTAGAGAGCAGTGTTGACCGCATCAGCTAGAGATTTAGAGGCGATGTAAGGTTCTGGCTCTTGCCATGCACCAGGAAGCGGTTCATAGCCACACTCTCCCTTGCCCGTGTACCGCCGTTTTGCTAAGTCATCCATTGAGCCGAGAGCCTCCTTTTAGGTCGTGGATGATTTGGTTCATTTCTTGAAAAGTGCCCAACACATGACCACACTGACTTTTCAATCTGTTGAGGCAATGCTCAATACAATCTTCCCCAATCCCTTCCATTCTGAGCTGACCGCGAAACCAGGACAATAGCTCAGAGAGATCAAACTGCTTCGGAGTTGGTAAGGCAGTAAATCCAGTCAGGGGGCGTTTGCCCACATTAGCCCAAACAATCACAAAGCAGCGGCTCTGATCGATCAAGAATGGTTTGACACAGGAATTTATATCTGTCCAAAAGGATTGCGCCAATGATTTCATAATTTTCGCTGGAATGTCGTGGTTCCAGATAATCAGGACAATATCTGGGTTCCATTGAGCATTAAATAAATCAGTGAAGCAATCAAATTTGTACCTAGTGAGGAATTTATGCTCGATGTCCTTTGAGGTAAGGATGCTATCTCGGTAGAGTCGGATTTCCAACCGTTCATTCTGACGACCAGTTTTCTGTCTCAATTCCCGCCGTATTCGCTCGATAATATACTGCTCCAGAATCGTGTAGTCACCCCCAACAGCAAAGACAAAGGCTCCCTCATATCCCACTCCTTGTCTAAATTTTGCCATCAGTGCATCTAGGTCATAGTTCATAATTACACCCCGGTCAACTTTTCTGGGTTGTTGAACTGGAGCAGATGTGGGGGATTCCTGACGTCCTTGAGCCAGTAGGTTAGCAATTTGATTCCGTTGTGGTTTCTGAGTGCTAGATTTCTGGTGTTGCTCCCATTTGGTAATGACGTGGTTGATAAAACTCTTCTCTTCTGGAGATAAATTGATATCGAGCTGAATGATATATTCTAAAAAAACGATTAAGCCTAGTCGTTGTGAGGCATCAACGGTAATGTCAACTTCTGAGAGTTTTTGGCAAAGAATAATAACAAATTGAAGTGGGGGTTTATCTAACGGCATTAGACTACAGTACTTTCCTAAACCACAGTTGGTTAGCAAAGCACTGCGAAAGTCTACATCAGCCGTTTGCAGGACTGTATTATTGATGAGGATTTTCTGAAGTTGGCTGCTCTCTGGATAGGTTAGAAACTGCACTGTTGGTCATCAGGATTTATCGATAGCAAACGCACGATTTTTCTAGCCACTTTTTAAGATATCAAGAATCCGTCTGCCCGCTATTTTAGCGGAATCTTATAGCGAGGCAAAGGATCTTGTCCAGATCCCTGACTCCAACGAGCATCGGGTTTCCAGGCTCCATTGGGTTCTTCTCGGCGGCGAGTTTCAACGGTGAGTTGATTCTCTTGAAACTTCAGCAGGTTGTATTGCCAAGGATAACCAGGCATCAATTCTCTAGTGTGTGCGCCAAAGGTTCCGGCACAAATCCGGTCTAGTTTTCGCCCACCTTGGCTCATATCATAACGGTAAAGGCTAGTTTCAGCTTTATGAATGTGACCATGCAGGAAGAGGCGGAAACCTGACACGGCTAGTCGCTCCATGAAACCTTGGTCAGTAATTCGGTCATCACCTGCACTGTCGAGGGGATGATGCCAGACAGCAATTTTGAGGCAATTTTCGTATTTTTCCTTATTCCGGCGAATTTCACTGAGGGCATTGTTGATAGCATCTGGGTGAATGCTAGCACGGGATTTGTAATGGTGATCCAGTTGCCAAGCAGAGTTCAGCCCCAGAATTAGCAGGTTGGGGAGATGGTCAATGATGCACTGCTGGTCATAGTCGGTCGGATAGGGTTTACCTTTGATAGCTTCATAGAAGTCGCTGAAGTGGGCAAAGCGTTCTTTGTATTTCTCTTCGTCTCGCACTCTGATTACGCTTTCACTTTCTTCGATATAGCAACCATCTTTTAGTTTACCTTTGTAGTCTTCCCGGTCAAATAGTTGGTAAGCCTTTTTAGCCAGTTTCCAGTTGAGGTCGTGGTTGCCGGGAACGATGATAATTTGCTCTGGCTTTAGGGGAAAGTCTTGGCGGAGATTGTCGAGAAACTGTTTGGCAGCTTTGTATTCGTCTGGTGTGGAGTAATTGGCGATGTCGCCGGAGAGGATAAGGGCATCGAGGCGGGGACAATTGAGTTCATTGCACAAATCCTCAGCCAGTTGTCCAGACCAGAGTTTAGCTTGGTCAGAGGTACCAAAGTGGAGGTCGGAAAGGTGAAGGATGTGCATGAAGTGTAAAGATGAATTTATCGGTTCAACTGAGGGAACACTCCCAGGACTGTTTGCCTGTTCTTGCTCCCACTTGCTAATAACGTATTGAATAAATTCTTTATCTTCTGCGGATAAATTGAGGTCAATCTCGCTGATGTATTCCAAGAATACAATTAATCCTAGTCTTTCGGAATTCTCAACTGTAATGGAAACCTCTGAAAGCTGGGCACAAAGGCTAACAACGAACTGAAAGGGGGTGGCATCTAAACGAAGTAAGCTACAGTATTTTCCTAGACCACAGTTGCTCAGCACAGCACTGCGGAGGTCTGCATCAGCAGTTCTGAGCAGTGTTTTATTGGTTAAAATTTGCTGAAGCTGGCCTTTTTCCTGTAAGTTAAGAAATTCCATTGTTAGCCATTAGAGCGCCGGTTCAGTAGAAGTATTTGACAAAAAAAGCAAAATATGTATTCTGTAGGGGCGAAGCATTCGGGGAGTAATTTATGGCGATCCCCCAAGATTTTTTATCCGAATGCTTCGCCCTAACCGAGTGCTTTATAGGTCTGCTGCACAAGATGTCGTCTTTGTCAATACCGATTAATGAACCGACGCTTTAGGATTCCTCTAATTGCGTACACTCTACTTTTCAAAGAGCTTTTCTAATGCTACCAATTCTGCCTCTGTATCTGCATCCACTGTTAGGAAGTTGCTTGCAATAATGGAATAGAGCGAATATAGGGGCATGGTATTGTTGGTGGGCAAAGTCAATCTCATAACTTTATTAGCCATAACTATAATCCATTTTGCCCACCCTACAAGGCTGTTTTTTGACGAGGCGCGATCGCTCCACCCCCACATTCCCCAAGCCTGATTTTACTGTTATTAATTGTCATTAAGCTAAGGTTATTGAAATTAGGCTTGGGGTGAAAACCTGGTCATTAGTGAATCGATACTGTAGTAGCGATCGCCTCCAACAGATACTCCTACTGATTACTAATCTTCCTCACCAGCAATATCCTGAACCCAGGTGAAAACTGCGACAGTTGACGGCATTCCCAGGGTTCCAGCCGTTAAAGCCACCACTTGGTCAATTTCTTCTCTGGTAATTCCCATGGCAAGGGCTTTGCGAACACTGGAATGAACCGCTCCTTCGCGGAATGCGCCCATGGCGATGCCCAGTTTGACTAGCCTTGCTGTTTTCTCATCCAAAGGCCCTTCCCTTCCTGCCTCGTTGATTGTTTCCCAGGCTTTTTCAAGTTTGGGATAACGTTTGACAAATTGTTGGTATGTTTTAGGTGGTTTGGGTGTGGAGTTCATGTTGGCTTTTTTCTCCCTGTTTAATTTCTGAACTCACTTTCCTGCTCATGCAAGAATCAATAGGTATTTATTCTTAACTCAACAACGCTAAGTATCGCTGATTGTTTACCTAATAATATCCTGGCTCAATTTTTTATTTACTTGTTATTTTTTAAATAAAATTAACATAATAAAACAACTTTTTTGTTGTAAAACTCGGCTCTTCCTTAGTTGTTATGCTAAACTAACATCTGGAAAGAGGGAACAGGGAACGGGGAACAGGAAACAGGGGACAGGGGGTAAAGGTTCTGGTCGTTTTATATATGTTTTGATTTGCCAAGACTCATTTAGGACTGCTATATTCCCCATTATCTATTCCCCATTACCTATTCTCCATTACCTATTACCTATTCTCCATTACCTATTACCTATTCTCCATTACCTATTACCTATTCCCTATTACCTATTCCCTATTACCTATTCCCTATTACCTATTCCCTATTTCCTATTTCCTATTTCCTGTTGCCTGTTGCCTGTTGCCTGTTGCCTATTGCCTATTCCCTGTTCCCTGTTCCCTATTCCCTGTTCCCTGTTCCCTGTTCCCTATTCCCTGTTCCCTGTTCCCTATTCCCTAAAATTCAATACCTGGTTGCGCCTTGACACCTTGGTCGCGAAAAGGATGCTTGATTAGAGTCATTTCGGTAACTAAATCCGCCTTTTCAATTAGTGCAGTTGGTGCGCCTCTGCCAGTAAGGATAACGTGAGAGTCTTCTGGCTTTTGCTCCAGTCCAGCAAGGATTTTTTCCACATCGAGATAGCCTAGCTTCAGCGCAACATTAATTTCATCTAATAGCACTAGCTTGTAATCTGGATTGCGGATGAATCCTAGTCCCTTTTCCCAGGCTTCCTCAGCTTTTTGGATATCTCGCTCACGATCTTGAGTTTCCCAGGTAAAACCTTCTCCCATAGCATAGAATTCTAGTTGGTCTTCCCAGCGACTCAGGACAGCTTTTTCCGCTGGTTCCCAGGCTCCTTTGATAAATTGGACAATGGCCACCCGATAGCCATGACCGAGCGATCGCATTACCATTCCTAAAGCAGCAGTGGTTTTCCCTTTGCCGTTGCCAGTGTGAACGATAATTAAGCCTTTTGCCTGCGATCGCTCTGCTAGGCGTTGTTCTTGAACCTCTTTGCGTCGCTGCATTTTTCCCTTGTACTGCTCTGGGGTTAGGGTGTTTGGTTTAGTTGTCATTGATATTATTGTCCTTCTCTATAAGCACGGATCATAGCTTGGGTTCCCTGTTCTGCTCCTTTACCACCATCAAGTTCCTTAATAATCTTAAACAGACGGTTAGCTAATTCGACTCCAGGCAGATTTTGACCAGAGGGTTTAATAGTTTCCTGTACCAGCCTCAAATCCTTGAGGATATGCTTAATCATAAAACCGGGTTCAAAGTCAGACTCCACAATTTTCGGCCCCAGATTGGACAGCGCCCAGGAACCAGCGGCACCAGTGCTGCAAACCTCTATCATTAAATTAGGGTCGATTCCCTGTTGCTCTGCCATTTTCATCGCCTCACATAGACCAACCATGTAAACAGCACAAAGCGCCTGGTTGCAGAGTTTCACCGCCTGGCCACTCCCTACTGAGCCACAGAGGCGAATGGTCTTACCCATCACTTCTAGTAGGGGTTTGCACTCCTCGAAGTCACTCGGCTCACCCCCTACCATAATCGTCAGAGTGCCTTTCTGAGCACCGATATCCCCACCGGAAACAGGTGCATCGAGGAAGCGGAGGTTGTGTTTTTTCAATTCTGTGCCTATCTTCCGAGCTGCATCGCTGCCAATGGTACTCATATCAACAATTAAAGCATCCGGTTTGGCATATTTTACCAATCCTTCAGCGCCCAGGATGACTTCTTCAACGTCTGGGACATCTCCCACGCAGGAAAAAATTACATCTGCTGATTCCACGGCTTCCCGGAGGGATGATACTACTTTTGCACCAACACTGGCGGCAATTTCCACGCCGGGACTATTGGGGGTGCGATTCCAGGCTTTTACAGGGTAACCGTTGCGTGCTAGATTAGCGGTCATGGGGCCACCCATCACGCCGAGTCCGAGAAAGGCTATTTGTTTGTTCATTGTTAATGGCAATTCCATCTTAAGTTCACAATTGACTGCTCATCAAATGAGCTATCCTTTCAGCCAGGGCGGCAATAGTCATTGAGGGATTACGCCCGATCGCTTTAGGTATAATCGAACCGTCAGCAACATAGAGATTTTTGTAGCCAAAGACCTCACCACGATGATTGACAACACTGTCATCAACGGTATTACCCATCTTACATCCTCCCAAGGGATGTACTGTAACCATGCTTTTGAGAACCTTCCAATAGAAGGGAATCTGGAGTTTTCCGCCGTTAGCTTCGGAAAGCTGTTGGTGCATGGCAAGAATAGAATCAATTGTGGCTTCTGACTCAGAGATGTTCCACTTAAGTTGGATATCCCGCTTCCAGGGTTTGAACCATTGGCGTCCTAGAACAAGTTGACCGTCAGAAGCATCAACTCCTGCACCTAGCCAGACCATGACATTGCTCAAAGGGTTCTTTTCATCGAGACCACGGCGTAAGTGATTACGTAGTGCCCTAGCTAAAAGACCACCTCCACTGGAATTCAGTTTGGCATTAAGGGCATTGAGCAGAAGGTTGGGGAAACCATCATCTTCGATGATAAAGCGGTGACTGTCGATGCTACCATCCATAAATTCCAGACCAGCCGAAATAGTCGGACCGATGGACTGTTGAACGTCAAAGTCCTTGCCATAAAAATCAGGAGTGAGAACATTAGCATTAGCACTCCAGTTGTGACCTAAGACTGCACTAATCTGAGGTAAGGTTTGATATTGGTCACGGCATCTTAGCAACAGCTCAGTAGAACCAAGGGAACCAGCAGCTAAAATGACTCGTTGGCTACTTTCCTCGCCACGAATTAATCGACCATCTTGAATGCGATCGAAGATAACCCGATATCCCTGGTTGTCTGGTTGAATATATCTTACTATATGCAGAGGTCTAACTTCTGTGCCATGCTGTTCCGCTACTGAAATATAATTTAAATCTAGAGTGTTCTTCGCCTTAACCTCACAGCCAAGATCGCAATTTCCTAGATGAATACAAGTCCCTTGTTCTTGTCCTTGGGGATTAACAAAGGTCTTGGAATGTTTAGGATCAAGGGGATCTTCTAGTTTATAATTCCACTCTGGATCAAATGATAAGGCTAAGGGAAGGCTCTTAAAGCGATGGCTGTGACCCAGTTTTTTCGCTGCCGTCTGTAGTAGTTTATACCGTTGGGTGTACTGACTCGAAGGTATCTCTTGTACCCCTAACATGGAAGCTACTTGATCGTAGTAGGGCACCAATTCATCATAAGTAATTTCTGATGGCCAATCTGCTTCGAATCGTTCGGGGTTTGCTTTCATCACCACGCTGGAATAACATAGAGAACCTCCACCAACTCCAGCTCCCAAAGCAATAGCCATCCCTGGATAAAGTCGTAGATCCAACCAGCCATTATGCTTTTCTGGCTTTGTGTGCTCAAAAATCCAGGCATCTTTAGGTTTACGAGGATATTGATCCACGCTCCAGCGTCGTCCCCTTTCCAGGACTAAAACTTTTGCCCCAGCTTCTGCGAGGCGACAGGCAGTAACCGAACCACCAAAGCCACTACCAATAATAATGACATCGAACTTCTGACTCATGAAATTCCTCCATTTAGTTAAAGGAGATATTTTACAAAACTTATTTTTACGGAGCTTGTCTGTAACAAAAATTCAAATCCAGCCGCTTTTATATTAGGTTTATAGCATCATCAATGAAATAAAAGATTAACGATGGAGAAATGATTATCATTATTGTTTAGCTAGCGATCGCCATCAAAGGTAGCGATCGCTAGCCCTGGTTTCACAGATCAAATCAGATTCCTATACATCCTTCTCCAGATCACTTTCACTTTGGGATCAATATCGCTCTAACAAAAGTTTTACTTCCTCTTCCAATTTCCAATCCTTCATCGCTTCCCACTCGGCTTTGCGTACTGCTAAGTAAGCTTGAGCTAAATCAGACCCCAAGGCATCTAAGAGTAACTCGTCTTTCTCCAACTGCTCAATGGATTCGCCTAAATTGGTTGGTAGTAAATGAATCCCTCTTGCATTGCGCTCTGATTCTGCTAGATTGCCAGGATCTACCGTAACTGGTTCTTTCAGGTCAATACCTCTACGAATACCATCGAGTCCAGCGGCAATTACTGCTCCTAATGCGATATAGGGATTGGCTGAGGCATCTGCCGTCTTATACTCAAAATGAGTCGGACTGGGAGCTTCTGGGTTAGTCGGTACCCTAATTGCCGCCTCCCGGTTATCGAATCCCCAACAGCAGAAGGCACCACTCCAAGTGTGGGGACGAATGCGTCGGTAGGAGTTGGGACTGGGGGTTGTTAGCGCCATCAGAGCAGGTAGATGGTAAAGTAATCCAGCAATGAAGTGACCGGCGATCGCTGAAAGCTGTCCATCAGCGTTAGCATTGGGCAGGAGGTTTTTCCCCTCTTGCCAGAGACTAAGGTGGAGGTGACAGCCACTACCTGCTTGCTTGGCAAAGATTTTTGGCAGGAATGAAGCGACCAGATGATGTTTGCGAGCGATCGCTCTTACCGTTTCCCTAAAAGCAATCTGCTGGTCAGCGGCAGTTAATGCTTTAGTGTACAATATAGAAATTTCCTGTTGTCCCGGACCTGATTCTGGGTAATACTGCTCCACCAGCATCCCTTGAGCAATCAGAGCATCGGCAATCTCATCAATGACTGCTTGCTGTAAATCCATCGATAAAGTGGAAGCAAAAACAGTTTCGTCTGCTGGAACAATACCCTCTGCTGATGGTTGTAACAGGTAAAATTCATTCTCAAAAGCAGCCATCACATCCAACCCTTCCCCCTGAGCTGCAGCGATCATCTTTTTGAGAAAATTGCGAGGACAAAATGACCGAGACTGTCCATCCTTAACCAGATATCCCATCACCCTAGCGTGACCAGCCGCGTAGGGCAATATTGTCAAAGTATCCCAATCTGGCACCAAGCGAATCTCTCCCACTGGTCCGAGTCCACTGCCAGCTACCGGGGCATCATACATCACTGGAATCGCCTGCTGGGCTGCTGAAATGCCCACTCCGTGAGTAAGGTAGGCGTACAGCCTGTTTCTGTGTACCGCCTTCCCGCGAATTACATTGCCGTTATCACACCAGAGAATGCGAACAAATCGCACCCCAACCTGGTCGAGAGATGTCGGGATTTCCCTTTCCATTGATTTCAAAACCATCCTAGAAAATTAGGCAGCTTTTATTCTATTAATAAAACACTTCTCAAAAAGGATAACACTGATATTCAAGGATTTTTCTATTTCTTGAGAATTCCCTATCCGTGAAAATCCGCGTCATCCGCGTCATCCGCGTTCCATTAAAGTATGCTTTATGTATATACATTGGGAACTTTTCAAACGCCTACTAAGTAGGTGGGCAAAAATAAATATAAAACCCGGATGAGGTGTTAGGTGTTAGGTGTTAGGTGTTAGGTGTTAGTCGGCAAACCCAGGAGAGGGCGAAGCATTTGGAGAGAAAAACCTAAGATTAAGGCATAATTTGTCCCCCAAATGCTTCGCCCCTACATAAGATTTTGGACTTTGCAGACACGCCCTAGCTATTCCCTGTTCCCTGATCCCAGTTCCCTGTTCCCTGTTTCCTATCTCAACCATTTTCTAATTAATTTGACCGACCTACTTAGCCGTTAGACAGGGTGGGGTAGTTCATAAGCCATCTGCCAAAAGTCTTTTTCCAAGCTAGCAATCTTCAAAAAAGCCGATTCCGCTTGCCTTTGGCTCCTTTCAGGAGCCTTTTCCAAAGCTTCGTCAGCTTGTTTTTCTAACATTTTCACATACTCAGTAAACCCTGGATTTCCCCAGCGATCGGCAAACTCCCCATAGGGCTCCAGCATTGAACCTGGTAATTGCCAAGCTTGATTGTATGCCAGTTCGATCGCCCACAATACCGTCCCTTGAACTGGATAGGGCATCTGGGCAACTTTAGCCATATATTCACAGTATTCTTGACAAGTTGCTTGTTTGGAGGTTTCCAGGTTAAGCTGTCGCTCAGCTGCTTTCGCTTTAAACCAAGTCAATTCATCCTTCAGGGCGCTCAAACCTGCTAAAATCACATCAAAATGAGCGGGAGTAGCACTGGCTAAAACTCTGGCGGCGAAGCGGGTAAACTCAACCACAAACAGATAATCTTGTACTAGCCAGGTATTAAACTGCTCAGGCTGAATCGTTCCTGACTGACACTGTTCTAAAAAGGGATGTATTATGGCTTCCTGCCAAGGTTGAGGATGGTTATGCAAAAGTTGCTGGCAAGTTAAGGTCATGTTAATTTTTTCCTCTACCAATAAAAATGTAACAAGAGTTAGTAGCGAGCGTGTATTCCAACAAAAGTGAGATGCACCCAATAGCGGAGTTGTTTGCAATGAGCGATCAATACAGCCAGAGTAGAGGGCAAGAGCCAGCGATTTGCCGCATTTTAGATGCGAATTTGGATCGAGCGAGGGAAGGGCTGCGGATTATTGAAGAATGGTGCCGATTTGGTCTTAATAATAGCCAATTGGCCGAGGAATGCAAGCAAATGCGACAAGCGCTAGCAAGCTGGCACAGCTCAGATTTGCGGATGGCACGGGATACCCCTGGTGATATCGGTACAGAGTTATCCCACCCTCAAGAAGAACAACGTAGCAGCATTGAGCAACTATTGCGAGCAAACTTATGCCGCGTTGAAGAAGCGCTGCGGGTACTCGAAGAGTATGGCAAGCTGTACAAGTCCGAGATGGGAACAGCCTTCAAGCAGATGCGCTACCAGGTCTATACTCTGGAGAGTAATTTATTAGCATATCGCCGTCATCACCAGCTCAAAAAATCCCTGCTTTATTTGGTGACATCTCCGTCAGAGCAGCTACTTGCTGTGGTAGAAGCTGCTCTGCAAGGGGGATTAACTCTTGTTCAATACCGGGATAAAAATGCCGATGATACGGTGCGGCTGGCTCATGCCCAAGAACTGCGCCAGTTGTGCCATGATTATGGAGCATTGTTTATCATGAATGACCGAGTAGATTTAGCCGTGGCGGTTAATGCAGATGGGGTTCACCTAGGGCAGCAGGATGTTCCCATTGCCATGGCAAGGCAGATATTGGGATCCCAGCGCCTGATTGGTCGCTCGACTACCAATCCGGACGAAATGCAACGAGCGATCGCCGAAGGGGCAGATTACATCGGTGTCGGTCCTGTCTACGAGACACCAACTAAAGCTGGAAAACCTGCCGCTGGTTTGGATTATGTCCGCTATGCGGCTGAACATTCTCCGATTCCCTGGTTTGGGATTGGGGGAATTGATACAAATAATATTAATGATGTCCTCACAGCTGGGGCTGAACGGGTAGCTGTCGTTCGCGCTATTATGCAAGCAGAGCAACCTACCCTGGTTACTCAGTATTTCATCTCCCAACTGACGAGAAAGCGAACTTTCCGCAGCCTAGAAGCGAATAAAGTGTCTTAAACTGATGTCTCATACTACTGCTCAAATTACTCTTCAAGTTAACGGTAAACCCCACACTTGTTCTCCCCAGACACGATTGCCAGAGATGTTACAACAGCTAGGGCTAAATCCTCGTTTGGTGGCAGTAGAATACAACGGGGAGATTCTCCATCGACAATATTGGTCAGACACTAAATTGCAAGCAGGCGATCGCCTGGAAGTGGTCACGATTGTCGGTGGCGGCTAATTCGGATTTTGAATTTGAGGTTGCCGCGCTTCCCTCCCAGTTAGGAAGCTCACATTGCAATCTCAGCGTGAACAGTCGGAATTTTCAGATGCGTAACAAACTACTTTCAAACATTAAACCCATTTTAAAATCTCTCTTAGTCTTGGGGCTGGTTTTCACCCTGGTACTGGGCAATGCCAATAACGCCTTGGCCGCCCGTACTGGGGGTCGGATCGGGGGCGGTTCTTTCCGCGCCCCAACCCGTACCTACTCGCCTCCTGGGGGGGGTTATCGCTCACCTGGAGGTGGATATGGATTTGGCGGCGGGATCGGCTTTCCCTTTTTACTGCCCTTCTTCGGCTTTGGTGGCTTTGGCGGTCTGTTTACGATCCTGATTTTTATTGCGATCGCTAATTTCCTAGTCAGAAGTATCCGCAGTGCAGGAGTTGGTGAGGATGGCAGATCCATAAGCTACAGCAATCCGAAAATTTCTGTAGGAAAGGTGCAAGTGGGTTTGTTAGCCAATGCTCGTATCTTGCAAAAGGAGTTAGATGAATTAGGTCGCACTGCTGATACTAGTTCTGCTTCTGGTCGTGCTATGGTACTACAAGAAGCAACCCTAGCTTTGCTGCGTCACCCGGAATATTGGGTCTACGGCTCAACAGAATCTCAACAGGCTGCCTTAGAAGCCGCAGAAGCTAAGTTCAATCAGTTGGCTTTGGCTGAACGGAGCAAATTCACTGAAGAGACGCTCTCAAATGTCAATAGTCAACTGAGGCAAGCAAGTAAGGCATCTTTGCCTGAGAGTGATGGACAGCTACCAAATCAGATGGAAAGTCCTGGTGAATATATCATTGTCACCATTCTAGCAGGGGCAGAAGGGAAGCTAGAACTGCCGAACATTAACGGTTCAGAAGATATGCGCCAAGCTCTGCAACAGATAGGTGGGATAGGGAGCGATCACCTACTAGCTGTGGAGGTTCTCTGGACTCCCCAAGCAGAAGGGGACACTCTGACTACTGATGATCTGCTGGCTGAATATCCAGACCTGAAGCTAGTCTAAACTGTTGTGCATTTAACTTGCATATTCAACTTCCTGGTTTTAGTCATTAGTCATTAGTCGTTAGTTATTAGTTACTAAGTACTTTCGACCTCCGACTAATGACTGATTCTGTTGGCGAGTAGTTAGTTGTAAAATAGTATGTATAGTATAAACAAGGAGAAATACCATGAAACGACTTGCACTATTCTTTACCATTGTGGCGATCGCCTCTTCACTCTCTCTGACTGCCTGTGGCGGTGAAAAAAAACCGTCTGGAGAGACTTCTCCTTCACCCGAAGAGACTTCTCCAGCTCCGGAACAGCAATCTCCTTAATTAGAAGCTATTGCATTTGATTCTCAATGTATCTACGAAGAGTTGATACTGTGACACTCCCACATGAAGCTATGAAGTAAGAGCTGTTCAACAAAACTGGCTTTCTATAGAACTTCTCTAAGTATTCTAGAAATTCCTGCCTAATTCTACGGCTCGTGACATCAGATCACTAATAGACCTACCTTTAGGGACACCACACTTACCCGATAGGGAAGTGTGGGTACGTCACCTAGTTTGAATTGCCGCTGGCTATACCTGAGCAAAAACGAGATGCTCCTGAAGTAAACCTTTATCGAAAGCCTGGAAAAATCATCTAATGAACTCTATTATCGAACAGCTAAGAACCCGTTTTAGTGAAGCATTAGTTTCGGCTTTCGGTTCCTACCTTGCCGGATATGATCCCCTTGTTGTCCCGGCGAGTAATCCCAGGTTTGGGGATTATCAGTCCAATGTGGCTTTGTCTTTAGCAAAAAAGTTGGGTAAAAAACCAAGAGCGATCGCCCAGCAATTAGTAGACCATTTAAAGGTTACCGATTTCTGCCACCCTCCAGAAATAGCGGGTCCGGGTTTTATCAATCTCACGATTAAACCAGCTTACCTAGAAGCTCAGCTGAGTACCATTCAGACAGACTCCCGTCTGGGGGTAGAACAAGCTAAACACCTACAACGGATAGTAATTGATTTTTCCAGTCCCAATATCGCCAAAGAAATGCACGTTGGACACCTTCGTTCTACGATTATTGGTGATTGCATTGCCCGGATTTTAGAATTCAGGGGTCATGATGTGCTGCGCCTCAACCATGTGGGGGATTGGGGAACACAGTTTGGGATGTTAATCGCCTATCTGCGAGAAGCTTATCCAGAAGCATTAACCACTGCTGATGCTTTGGATTTGGGAGATTTGGTGAGCCTTTACCGGAAAGCAAAACAGCGCTTTGATGAGGATGAGGCTTTTCGCGAGACATCCAGGCAGGAAGTAGTAAACTTGCAAGCAGGTGCGGAAGATAGCAGTCATGCTTGGGAATTGCTTTGCGATCAATCTCGCCGGGAGTTTCAAGTTATCTATGATTTACTCGAAGTTAAACTAACCGAAAGGGGCGAATCTTTCTATAATCCCTTGCTTTCCGGAGTGGTGGAAGAGTTGGAAAAGCAGGGTTTATTAGAAGAAGATGCAGGTGCAAAGTGCGTCTTTCTGGAAGGATTTACTAACAAAGCTGGCGCTCCTTTACCCTTAATTGTGCAAAAATCTGATGGTGGTTACAATTATGCTACCACTGACTTAGCTGCACTGAGATACCGGATACAGCAAGATGGTGCAGACAGAATTATCTACGTTACTGATGCAGGACAATCCAATCACTTTGCTCAGGTTTTTCAAGTAGCAAGACGCGCCGGATTACTTCCTGAAAATGTGGAAGGGGTTCATGTACCCTTTGGTTTGGTACAGGGAGAAGATGGGAAAAAGTTACAAACCCGTTCTGGGGAAACTGTAAGGTTGCGGGAGTTGTTAGATGAAGCGATCGCCCGCGCCTATAATCAATTGGAAACTATATTAGCAGAAGAAGGTCGGGAGGAAACTGAAGAATTCAAAGCCAATGTTGCCAAGGTAGTTGGCATTGGTGCGGTTAAATATGCGGATTTGAGCCAAAATCGCACCAGCAATTACATCTTTAGTTATGATAAGATGCTGACTCTTCAGGGTAATACTGCTCCTTATATGCTCTATGCTTATGTGCGAGTTCAGGGGATTAGTCGGAAAGGAAATATTGATTTTGAGCATTTGGGAGCAGATGCAAAAATTCTGTTAGAAGAAGAAACAGAATTAGTTTTGGCAAAGCATATCTTACAGTTGAGTGAGGTGCTCAAAGAAGTCGAACAGGATTTGCTACCCAATCGTCTCTGTCAGTATTTGTTTGAATTGAGCCAGAAGTTTAATAAATTCTATGATCGATGCCCTGTGCTTCAAGCAGAAGAACCCCAGCGGACATCTCGATTGGTGTTGTCTGATTTAACTGCCCGAACTCTAAAGTTAGGATTATCTTTGTTGGGGATTCAGGTACTAGAGCGGATGTAAGAAGTTACATATTATTTTTATCAGGAGGATTAACCAAATGACTTCTTCCCAAAACCTTGAATGTTCCCAATTATTTACCATTATTACTACTAGGATGAATCGAAATTATCTTAATACTTTGAGTGCGATGAATTGACTTTTCTGGTTTTTCATTAGTAATAAATTCCGTTGCTCCTACAGATACCGCAGCAGCAATATGTAAAGCGTCCATTGCCCCTAAACCAAACTGACTTGATTCTTTGTATGCTGCTTCAATAATTGTATCAAGATCCGTTGCCCAATAAGAAACTTCATCAAAAAAAGTTTCATAAAACTTAACCTCACTGCTTTGTTGATTATAAATGGCTTTAGGTAATACCTCTAATTTGAGAAAAATACAAGAAGCAAACTCTCGATTTTCATCCTCTATAATTTGGAACGCTCTCTCAGCAATATACCCTTGAGAACGAGCTGCATAAATTAAAACACCAGCATCAAGAAAAGTACGAATCATTAATTATTTTCTTGATAACCTCCACGTCTTTCTGCTTTCTCCTTTTCCACTTCTTCAGCCGTCAATAAAGGAACCCCAGAAGCGATAATTTCTTGGCGAATTGCTCTTAACTTTTTACCTAAACTATACGGGGATTTATTTAGCTTTTTTTGTTGTGATATAGAATCTATAAAAGCTAACACCTTTGCTTGTTCATCTGGATCTAAAGTCTGCCATTTATTTAATAAATGTTTAGTTTTTTTTCTCAGTTCAGTTGGTGTCATGGTTTTGCTCTCCTTCTTCTTGAAAAATATCCATCAACCACGTTACCGGATTGTTCAACGTTACCTGGAGAATATTCCTAGTTTTCTTTTCTGGACGATTGCTGCTGAAACGCCTACAAATAAAGAACCATCCTTAAACCATCATCCACCCTATCCATGAGCTGCTCGTCAAGAGCACCAACCCTTTCGGTTAGAAACCCCTTGTCAACAGTCACGACTTGAGCCACATTAGCCACAGAATCCTTGGGCAGGCCGGTTTTTCCCTTGGGTAGATAAACATTCCCCGGTGCTTCAGCCAGGGCTAACTTAGAAGTAATCACCACTGCTATGACTGTATTGAGCCTACTGCGGTTAAAGGCATCATCCTGAACAATCAGAACCGGTCTCTTATAGCCCGGTTCACTACCTACAGGTATCGGCAGACTAGCCCACCAAATCTCCCCACGATTGATTACCATTCCTCTGCACCCAGAGAACTAGATTGTATGGAGGCAATCACCTCATCCAGTGAACTATCCTGTTGGGAATAGACCTGATTAAGTTTGGCGGTGATGGCTGTGGCACTATTAGCCTTAAGGTATAAACAGATGGCTTTAGTGTAAAGCTCACTACGACTTAAGCCTTGCTTTTGGGCTAACTCCTCCGCTTGTTCAAAGATGGCATCAGGAATTGAGATGGCTGTTTTCATTTCTCTTAATTTCTCTGGTATAACTTAGTTATACCACCGCCCTAGTGGTATTGTCATATAGTGGGTGAGGGCGTAAATGACCACTGTCGCTATTCATACTAGACGATTTAGTTTGATGGCTTGGTCGAACTATATATTTATTTATTTGCGTTTGCGGTTTCTCTGTGGGCAGGAATTCCCAATTGCGAGGTTAGGAAGCCCGTGCTAAGTACCTAGGCAAAATTAATTACACATTTTTAACCGAGTTGAAATCGCTGAAGCTTCCTACTGTTGCCTGTTGCCTGTTGCCTGTTGCCTTGTCCCCACCATTAGATTTAATTTTGTCCAACTACTTATACTGCGATAGCGGTTAGCGTCGGGAGAATGTCACGATAGAGAGGTAATGGCAAAACAGCACGCAACTGATGACCTCGACTTTTCTCAAATCTCCGACTCTAAATGCTCCAAAAGTTCACAAACTGCCTAATGGCTTGACCATTGTGGCACAACAGATGCCGGTTGAAGCCGTCAATTTGAATGTGTGGCTCAATGTCGGTTCGGCATTGGAATCAGATGCCATTAACGGTATGGCTCATTTCCTAGAGCATATGGTATTCAAGGGAACTCCTCGACTGGAAAGTGGGGAGTTTGAGCGCTTGATTGAAGAACGCGGTGCCGTCACCAATGCGGCGACAAGTCAGGAATATACCCACTACTACATTACAACTGCCCCGAAAGATTTTGCAGAACTAGCACCTTTACAATTGGATGTGGTTCTAAATCCTAGTATTCCTGATGATGCCTTTGAGCGAGAGCGATTAGTGGTATTGGAAGAAATTCGTCGCTCAGAAGATAATCCCCGCCGCCGCACTTTTTATCGGGCGATGGAGACTTGTTTTGAGCAGCTACCCTATCGCCGTCCTGTACTGGGTTCCGCCTCGGTGATTGAGCAGTTGAAACCTCAGCAAATGCGGGACTTTCACGCTCACTGGTATCAACCCCAATCAATCACTGCTGTGGTGGTGGGGAATCTGCCTGTAGATGAGTTGATAGAAATTGTGGTAGAAGGATTTCATCAGACGCAGCCAAATCTTAGAGATAATCCAAAATCTGCATTCCCAGGCAGGAGCCTGGGAACGAGGCAAAATCGAAAATCCCTAGAGCCTGAACCTGCTTTTACCGAAATTGTCCGCCGGGAGTATATGGATGAAAAGTTGCAGCAAGCACGACTGGTGATGGTTTGGCGAGTGCCAGGAATGACTCAGTTATCTGAAACTTATCCCCTCGATGTGCTGGCGGCCATTTTGGGGCAAGGTAAGGTGTCTCGACTGTTTCGGGATTTGCGCGAAGATCGGGGCTTGGTGTCCCGCATTGGGGTAAGTAATATGACCCAGAGGGTTCAGGGTGTATTTTATATTTCAGCGCAGTTACCAGCAGAGAATGTAGCTGTGGTGGAAGGGGCGATCGCCCAACACATTCGCACTGTTCAAAAAGAACCGATTGTCACCGAAGAGCTTGCTCGGATCCGCACCCAGGTGGCAAATCGCTTTATCTTTAGCAACGAAAGACCGAGCGATCGCGCCAATCTCTACGGCTACTACCAGTCTCAGTTGGGAGATTTATCCCCAGGGATGAATTATCCTGCTTATATTCAAGCCCTTGAAACTCCCGATGTGCAAGCTGCTGCCCAACGTTATCTATCTCCAGAAGCCTACGGTGTGGTTGTCATGCAACCCGCTTAATCATAAATCATTACTGTTAAGTGAATTGCTCACTAATCACCAATCCAAAATCCAAAATCCAAAATCCAAAGATGTGGACACAAATCGCTGAACAAATCTCTCAAGTTACAGGAGAAAAATTTCAGATTGACAACCGCCGCTCTGTGGGTGGAGGCTGTATCAATCAAGGCTATTCCATTACAGGTAGCGGCTGTACCTATTTTGTCAAGCTCAACCAAGCCTCCCAGGTGGAGATGTTTGAAGCGGAAGCACTGGGCTTAAAACAGATGCTAGGAACCAAGACAATTCGTGTCCCCAAGCCGATTTGCTGGGGAACAGCAGACCATTCTAGCTACATTGTCTTAGAGTGGCTCGAATTCGGTCGTGGTGGTAGTAGTCAATCCTGGGAGGAGATGGGGCGTAAACTAGCAGCCATGCACAAGGCTGGGGGTTCTTCCCAGTTTGGCTGGGATCACAATAATACCATCGGTTCAACGCCGCAGATTAATCCCTGGACATCGAACTGGGCAGAATTTTTTGCCCAACACCGGATTGGTTATCAGTTAAAACTAGCAAAGCGAAGGGGGGGGAATTTCCCGGATCGGGGTCTAGTAGTGGCAGCGGTGGAGGAATATTTGGCAGATATTCAACCCCAGCCTTCCTTGGTACATGGTGATTTGTGGTCAGGGAATGCGGCAGTAATCGATTCAGGAGAGCCAGTAATTTTAGACCCTGCAACTTATTATGGCGATCGCGAGGTGGATATTGCCATGACCGAACTCTTTGGCGGTTTCCCGGCTGCTTTTTATCGCGGCTACAACCATGTGTGGCCCTTAGATCAAGGGTATCAGCAGCGCAAAACCCTCTATAACCTCTACCACATCCTCAATCATTTCAATCTCTTTGGCGGCGGCTATGGCTCACAAGCCAGCCGGATGATTCAGCAAACTCTCGACCTTAGGTAATCGGTAATGGGTAATTGGTAATTGGTTCAGCATTTTCCCATTACCCATTTCCATCTTTATCTAAGGTTAGATAATCTCAAATCAGACATATATTAAAACTAATTAACGGAAACGCTTCTTGCGTCGAGCTACGGCTTTCCGCTTTTTCTTTTCAATTGGAGTCTCAAAGTGACGACGGCGCTTGATATCTGCGAAAATTCCTGCTTTGGATACTTGACGCTTAAATCTACGCAAAGCCGATTCAATGTTTTCATTCTGTCCAACAACCACTTGGGTCATTCAGTTTCCTCCTAAACGTTCGATATGTGGATAAATTGCTAAGTGGTTATCATTAACCGAGAAGGCTCAGGGTAATCTCAGTGCCTTGCTTTGTTTTTGGATAATTAATGAAAAAAGCGCTGGGGTTTGATTGCGCTCTTCTCCCCAGATCAACAATGCTTTTCTCAAGGATTGTTTCCAGTGTAACAGTATCCTTCATCTTGTTGCTATCTGCTATACAGAACTCAATGCAAAAAGTGACGGATACCACTGAATACCATCACTATACCCAATTCGTTAGCTGCTTGAATTGAGTCTTTGTCCCTGAGGGAACCGCCGGGTTGGACAATGGCTGTAATTCCCGCCGCTGCTGCTGTGCGTACTGAGTCATCGAAGGGAAAGAAACCATCACTGGCAAGACTCCCCCCTTGTATTTCTCTCCCGGCTTGTTCTAGGGCAATTTTGACCGCACCAACCCGATTCATTTGCCCTGCACCAATTCCTAGGGTAGTGCGATTCTGTGTGACGATAATAGCATTGGATTTGACGTGCTTGACAACTTTCCAAGCAAATAGCAACTCAGCCATCTGTTCTGGGGTTGGTTGCTTTTCAGTTACTACCTGCCACTGCTCTGGGTTATCTACAGCGTCATCTGCTGCCTGGGCGAGGAAACCACCTGCGATCGCCTTGACTGTTTGCTTTGGTCCACTCTTGCAATCTGGCAGTAATAATACCCGGAGCTTGGACTTAGCCGCCAGAATTTCCTCAGCCTCTGGATCGCACCCTGGTGCCACCACACATTCTAAAAAGGTTTTCGTCAGTGCCTTTGCCGTAGCAGCATCAATGGGTTGGTTGAGAGCAACAATTCCCCCGAAGGCAGAAATAGAGTCAGCATTGAAAGCTTTTTCGTAAGCGTCTGCCAGGGTTGTTCCAATGGCGACACCGCAGGGATTGGTATGCTTGAGAATAGCTGCCGCTGGTTCTTTCGAGTCAAATTCAGCTATGATTCGCCGTGCTGCTTCTAAATCCACTAGGTTATTGTAACTGAGTTCTTTTCCTTGGAGTTTCCTGGCTGCTGCCCATCCCGTCGGCTGAGATCCCGTTTGATACCAGGAGGCTGGTTGGTGAGGATTTTCCCCATAACGCAGGGATTGTAACTGGGTTCCTAAGAGGGTAAAGTGTGAAGGTAACTCCGCTTCTTCCGAGAGACTAGCAAAATAGTTAGAGATTGCCCCGTCATAAGCTGTTGTCAGGGCGAATGCCTCCTCTGCCTTAGCTTGGCGAAACGCCAGAGATGTCTCTCCACCGTGTTGTCGCAATTCCTGCAAGTAGTTATCGTACTGATTGGGGTGACACAATACTGTCAAGTGGGCAAAGTTTTTCGCCGCTGCTCGCAGCATCGCCGGCCCCCCGATATCAATTTGCTCAATTGCCTCGGCTATAGTGACATTAGGCTGGGCTATGGTTTGCTCAAAGGGATAGAGATTCACCACTACCAAATCAAGGGGGCGAATCTGGTTAGCTTCCATATCGGCCATATCCTGGGGCAAGTCTCGCCTTCCTAATATGCCGCCATGAATGCGGGGATGGAGGGTTTTCACTCTCCCTGCCAAAATCTCCGGAGAACCTGTGTAATCACTTACCTTCGTAACTGGCAGTTCTGCTTCTTGCAGTGCTTTGGCTGTTCCCCCACTGCTGATTAACTCAAATTCAAATTCTTCAACTAGCTGACGCCCTAGGTCAATTATCCCTGTCTTATCAGATACACTCAGCAGTGCCAGACGTGCCATGAACTACCAGTCTCCCTTTGTCTATAAATTACTCTGTCATTATCTCATTGGTTGAGATCTGTTATTCAAAAACTGTCCATCGAAGTTATCCGGTAAAATTAATATCGAGAGCGCGTAAGTGGAAATAAAAATGCAACAACGCACGATTCAACTATCTGATAATCTTGCTCGATTAGATGGGAAGTAAACACAGATGAAGCTGAGAGAAATTGTCAGTCACCTTATTATCACTCCTCGCAAGCTGACGGAATATGCTCTCAACCCGGATAACCCCAAAGGTGCTGATAAAGCTGTCATGTTTCAGCGTCATCTGGATTTTACCAAAGATAACTATGAACCACTGCTAGAACAGATTCTAGCTCAAGCCTTGGAAGCGGAAGCCATTTTCCAGCGGGCAGATGAGCATGGACAACGCTATCAAGTAGATTTGGAGATTCTAGGAGTAGAAGAAGGACAGTGAGGATTGTTCGCACAGGTTAGATAGTAGAGTCTGATAGCGATGCAGCTAGGTTAGTAACCCTATATGTGAGGCAACGAAAATGACTGATCCAGAGTTATTTGATGTAATTGAATTACTTGTAGATTTGCCGGATTTTAATCTCCGTGCTGGGATTCAAGGGGCAATTGTGGAATGTTTTGACAGCGGTAAATATGAGGTAGAGTTTACCAATCAAGATGGGGAAACTTTAGCTCTATGTACACTATCGTCTGCACAATTTATGGTGATTTGGAAAGCCAAAACAAAGCGTTGGCTATTCAGTATCAGAGCAGGCGACGGCTGTGATTAACCATTTATCGGAAGAAAAGAAGCAGGAAGTGTTGGATTTTGCTCGTTTCCTATATCAAGTTTCAAGTTCCTAAAATTTTAGCACACTAAGTACGGAAAAACCAGTTTCTTTCAATTAGGAAAATTGCTATGACTCTCGATGTACGGAAATTTTTTAAAGCTGCGAACCCTTCGAGGACTCCAGGTTTTGAGAATGAGGAAGACCGGAAGTATTACATTAACTTCTCCTCTGTGCGCAGTAGGATTACTGAGGAGTTAGAACTAACCATTACCCAACTTTCACCAGATGAGCCAACTTGCCAGCTATTTACTGGTCATATCGGCTGTGGCAAGACTACCGAGTTGCTGCACCTGACGCATAAGTTAGAGGTGCAGAGTTTTCATGTCGTCTACTTTAACACAATCGAAGACTTAGACCTCAGTGATGTTGAGATTAGTGACATTTTGCTGATGATTGCCCGTCAGGTGAGTAAAAGTCTGGAAGAAATTGGCATATATTTCAGACCAAACTACTTTCAGAGGCTGTTCAGGGAAATTAGAGAGATTTTACAGACACCAGTAGACATAGAAAATTTTGAATTCTCCGCAGGCATTGCCTTTATTACAGCTAAAACTAAAGGGAGTCGTAGGCAGCACGATAAGTTAAGAAGCTATTTAGAGTCGCAAACTCCTAGCATCATAGATTCGATTAATCGGGAACTGCTACGACCAGCCATTGAGAGACTACAAAGCCGGGACAAAAAAGGATTAGTGGTGATTATCGATGGTCTAGACCGAGTACAAAACACCCTAAAGCCCAACGGTCATACTCAGCCAGAGTATCTTTTTTTAGATCGAGGGGAGCAGTTGAAAAAGCTGCAATGCCACGTGGTCTACACGATTCCACTGATATAGGAGTTACGCATTGACAAAATGGCTCAAATATGCGGTGAGTGTCAGAGTAGGCGATCGCTACCTCAGCGAAGGGTGGTCAGCTTCGCTGTGCCTTCGGCAGCGCTATCGGTGAAAGAGCAGGTAGAGAGTAAATCAATTAAGTAATACTGCCCAAATATACATGGAGGATGTTAAGCATCAAAAATTAATCAGTTGCTGGTTTCTGCTTCTCCTGCTTCCGTTTGCGCTCCTGTGCCAGGTGATGTAGTGCGCTTGGTTTTGGGTTGACGGTTCGTGGCGGTTCGTGCTGTCGTTGGAAATACTACTACTTATCTTCCTGCTATTGGGTATCTCTCAGTGATTACACTCCAGAATTTTCCCACTGACGGTGCTTTCTGATGTATATCAATATTAGGGATGAAATGACCAATCTTGCCCAAACCTACGCTAAGGCTGTAACTCAGGTAGGATAAGCTTTTCGGCGATTAACTTTTCTTAATTTTGGCTCGGAGAGACTGTCCAGGTTAAATCTTCGAGATATCATTTCAGTTGAAAGTGGGAATAATAGAACTGTGGCTTTTATTAAGGAAGGATGAAAAAAGATGCTTAGAGTTTTAATAGCGTCCGTTCTAGTTATAGTAGGTTTTGTGTGGTTATATCAAAAACTGTACTCTAATCCTTCACCTACAACTTCTAATGAAGACCATCCCCAAGTGGAAAAAGTTAGGCGTGACATTAACGAGGCATTAGAGCGAGAGACTAAAAGAATTGAAGACCATTACCAAGAAAAGCCATAACTGGTTTAACAAATAAGAATAAAGCGGAGGCATTATCTCCGCGATCAACTTATTTTCCCAACACAACAAATTTTAGTATCCAAGCCCCTCTGGAAGGTTGCCCTCAGTAAATTTCCTGGATTAATCTAAACTATAAATGAAGATTGTGTAAATTCTTGTCTGGGGCATCATTCTTGAGGGATTTGATTATTTCTTAACATTAAATTTCTACGGTTTTGATTAACTTTATAAATAAATTAAGAGATTTTTCGAATGACAAGAGCAATTCACACCTATTAGGATAGAACTGTAATATTGCTCAAGTAAAGTAATAGCTTCGATTTCCAAGCTATTACTTTTATGAGCTTTCAGTGAACTCTATAACTGTCATCCTGAGATTGGTTATTCAACCATTCGGGAGGTATCATGAAACTGGAAGATATAGAAAATTTATCCAATAATGACCGTGAATTCTTAAAGGAAGTAATTAATACAAAAACAAGAGAATTTTTCCTGAGTCAACCTTTAATAGAATCAGGAGAACCGGATTTTAGAATCAGTTCAAAGTTGAGGGATTTTTTAGAAATCATATCTTCCGAAGAAGATTCTTTATTTGCAGAGCCAAAAGAGGAAGTTGTGGGAACAATTGCTGTAGCTTTTGGTTTAATAAACTACGCTGCTACAGAAACTCAACAAAGCCAAACAGATTACCAAAACTCCGTTTTAGGGATTCTGACACAGGTAGTTTCAAGAATACTTGAACATCATATTATTACAGAATTGTGCGACTTAGACTCCTCTGCTCACAAAGAAGCAGTCAAGAATATTTTAGCAGAGGTAAGAGATATCCTGCCAGAATTTAACTCGAAAGTGAAAACTTCAGGACTTCTAGACGAACGACAAAAAGAAGAAATTTGGAAAATATACAAAGACCAAGTATTACCATCATTAGACCTTAGCTAAAAGTGTTCTCGGTCAGTTGCCAGAGGTCTATAGCAGTCCTATGATCGCTTTATTGAGAGCGACGATGCAGTGGAACACCAGCAGGGTTTCTAGCTTTTAATTCAATTTTTTGACCGACTTCAAAATCCAGTGCCAGTGCTGGTAAAGCGACAACAAATAGCCCGATTGATAAGGCAATGATCAGGATACTCGCGATTCTTTTCATGATGTTTATAAACCCTCATAAGCCGAAGATTTTCCCTGACAACTGGCGTCATGATGTCGTCAACGTCGAGGTGCAGCATGACCCCCCTATAAAATGATTATCATTATCACAGTTTTCTCTGTGACAGTTGGGGGTGCGGAAGGTGGGATTTAAGGAAACATAAAAAGCGATGTCCTCCAGTTCCCCAGTCCCCGATTTAGAGATTACTGAATCGGTGTTCTAAGAACTGGGAGAATCCCCCAATCCCTAATCTCCAATTCCCAGTCACGGTGGCGGTAATTCCTCTCCTCCCTACTATGTTGAGAAAGGGGAGAAATTGCCGCAACTCGTTGAAATTGACTAGGAAAGAACTGACACACCTGCTTATGCAAAGTTACTGAAAAATAGCGCCCAAACAGTCCCCGTCACTGCCACAGCAATCAAGAGATTAGTGAAAAACTTGCCTAATTCAGTCTTTAGTCCCAGCTTATTATCGTCCTGACCCGCCGTGAAAAACAACGACCAAGCTTGATTGGCATTGATAGACTCAAATTTGTTGAAATTAGAACGAAAAACAACGGGGGCAAACAAATCTTTATTGGTGAGAATGTCAAAATCAGTTTTCATAATATTCCTCTGGAATTTTCTGGTCGTTGATTTTCTGGAATTCAGTTAAGGGAAAGCGCAGTGCCTACAGGCTGGTTAGCCATCCAATCACGCCGTGTCCGGTGAGGACTTCGAGCCCTAAGAGGGAGACGAAACCAATCATTGCCAGACGACCATTGAGCTTCTCAGCATACTCGGTAAAGCCAGCCCGTGAGGTCTCATCTACATAAACCTTAGGTTCAACAGCAAAGTTGTTGAGTCGGCCTCCCTCTTCGGTTCTATAGCCACTTGTAGTCATGTTTTTCTCCTTGTTTCTGCTTTATGTAAACAAGTATAAAGTAATGTAAAGATTATTTGCAATTGCTTGACAAGATAAAAAAGTAGTATTAGCCGTACCAAGTGAGTCAGGAATACCGTCTTTGTCCCGCGATCGGACTGGAGGGGTGATCGATGATGGCGATCACAGAAGAAGCACGAGCTAATTCTGTGATCTAAGCTACTCAGATATTGAGGGAACGGTGAGAAAAAAGAGCCAACTTACTTCTTGAGCAATTGTTCTAACTCTTCCGTGAGCTCTTCATATTCTGTCCAGTCGATCTCATCCCAGCGCTCTTGATCGGCCAGTTCCGCTGCATGGCGTTTAATTTCAGCAAGACGGTCATATATGGCCGCCACCTCAAAATTACCCTTCTGACGAAATTTGTCCGCTTCTGCCTGATACTCCAATGCAGCCTGGCGAAAATCATGACCCCCTTGGCGATCGCCTTCGGCCATTGCTGCTGGGTTAAAGATTAATGCGAGTGCAAGGCTAGTTATCAGAACAAATACCGCCTTGTTAGAATTAGGATTTATTTGTAGTGGCATGAGCTTCTCCTTTGACGAGTTTTGACCATTTTGAGGAAAAAGGGCAACGAAAATCCCGAATTTCTGCCCCCTTAACTATTTCCGTTAATGGAGCTATCAATTTCAGTATTCCCACAATCGGTCGCTACCCTTTCAAGAAAAACAACTATGATTACTCAACAAGAGCTAAGTTGGATTGATCTTAACCTTGGCAAAACTGTGCTATCTTCATAGGATAGATCGGTTCTGATGGGGATCAAGCCATCAGACGTAAGGGGGAAAGTCCAGTGAGAATCTGGCGCTGTCCCGCAACTGTGATGAGAAGAAAAATGAGTCTCTCAGTCAGGATGCCCGCCGATTGTACTTGTTCACGAGTAAGCGGATCTGCGAGGTACAGATGGTATTTGATTTAGTCTTTTTACAATTCAACGGGTTTTTGCTGCCACCAACGCTACAAATTAGGTTCTCTGGCAGAGAGAGTCAGGCAAAAAGCTGTAATTAATCAGGTCAATGACAGTGCGTGTTTGGGATTGAGGCATCAGTATTAACTGTCTCAATCAAGGTGTAAGTATAGGCAGTTTTCTTAGGGTTATCTCTAAGCAGGTTATATCTGTCAGATTACTTCACTGTCAAGATTTTGCTGTCTGTTGGCAAATATACCTTTTTCACCCCTACCACAATCTAGTTCTAATTCTTGAGATTAATCTAATGCACAAAATTCCCGTTACCGTCGTTACTGGCTTTCTTGGAGCTGGAAAAACTACTCTAGTGCGCCACTTACTGCAAAACAATCAAGGACGACGCATTGCTGTCCTCGTCAATGAGTTTGGGGAAGTTGGGATTGATGGAGAACTCTTGCGTTCCTGTCAAATTTGCGACGAACAGGAAAACCCGGCAGACAATATCGTAGAACTGAGCAATGGGTGTCTGTGCTGCACTGTACAGGAAGAGTTTTACCCCACCATGCAGGAACTCCTCGAGCGGCGAGACAAGATTGATTGTCTGCTGGTGGAAACCTCAGGATTGGCACTCCCCAAACCCCTGGTGCAAGCGTTCCGCTGGCCAGAAATTCGTAATGGTGCCACTGTTGATGGAGTAGTGACAGTTGTAGATTCTCAGGCAATAGCAGAAGGTACTCTAGTCGGGGATTTGGAAGCTTTAGAAGCCCAGCGACAAGCTGACCCCAATTTGGAGCACGAAACGCCCATTGAGGAACTGTTTGAAGACCAGTTAGCCTGTGCGGATTTGATCCTTCTGACCAAAACAGATTTGGTTAATGAAGTAACTCTAAGCAAAGTAAAAGAGTGGCTGCAAAAAGAGTTACCAGCAGGAGTCAGAATTATTCCTTGTCGTAATGGAGAGATTAACCCAGATGTTTTGCTCGGTTTCAATGCGGCGGTTGAAGATAACCTAGACAGTCGCCCTAGCCATCACGACTATGAAGAAGAACACGAGCATGATGATGGGATTAACTCTGTGCAGTTTATTTTCGACCAGACATTTGAGCCAAAAGCCTTGACCAAGAAACTGCAACAGTTGGTCAAAGAACAGGAGATTTATCGCATCAAAGGTTTTGTCAACGTCCCCAATAAGCCAATGCGGATGGTATTGCAAGGGGTGGGTAATCGCTTGGAGTCTTTTTATGACCGCCTCTGGTTAAAGGATGAGTCCCGTCAGACACGCTTAGTGCTCATTGGTCGTGAACTCGACGAAGCTCAAGTTGAGCAAGCAATTTTGAATTGACGTTTTGTCTGACAAAAAAACTGACTAGGGCGTGTCTGCAAAGTTCAAAATCTTATGTAGGGGCGTACGCGTAGGCGGAGCCTTCTCGTAGAGTAGCGTTCTCGTAGGCGAAGCCTTCTCGTAGCCCGTAGGGCTTCTCGAAGAGTAGAGTAGAGTAGCATTTGGGGGATAAATTATGCCTCAATCCCAGGTTGTTCTGTCCAAATGCTTCCCCCTCCCCAGGGTTTGCAGACAGACTCTAAGTAGTCGGACAAAATTAAACGGTACTGTGTTAACTTTTATTAAGTCACGGCAACAGAGCGATCACCACCCCAAACTCGCCTGCTGATATTAGTATAAAGTCATCCAGATGATTGGGCGCACGTCGGTGCGCCCCTACATTAACCGCACTTGACGATAAGCAAACTTCCCGATCTGCGATCGCTAAATCCTAGTTTGATCACTTTGGCGATCGCAAAAATACGCTCACAACATACTACTTAACATATTACAAACTGACGTGAGGAAGGTGGGTTCAGAGTAAATATTTTTGACTTTTGCGCCCAGCCGACAACGTCAACGCTGGGCGCACCGTTGCCTGTTGCCTTATCTTCACAGTTAACTTTAATTGTGTCCAACTACTTAGCTGTTTGAGTGCTTGACATACTCCCCCGCTAACATATAGTGATAAAGTGCAAGCCCACACTCCCCTATCGGGTGAGTGTGGGAGCGTCACCAATACCTAGATTAAGGATGCCGAGATTGCCATAGCAACTTCCCCATCCGACGATGACCTCATTTCACTGTTAGACACTCTGGATATTGCACAAATGAACAAAATTTTCTTGACCTTGCTTTCTTACCCAATATTTTTTGCGCCTTTGATATCTTTGTTAATGCTTACTAATCCTGCTCACGCCAAGGAATTAGTTTTCACAGCACCCCAGCAGCCTTCATCCTGTGAGCGCACGTCCCGTATGAGTAATTTGGTATGTGTGCGGGGAACACAGACAAATCAATCTGCATCAACAGTTAACTCAGATTTACCGTCTGATGATGAGGTTCCTTTCCTGAACTTTAGTGAGGAAGAAAGTGAGACTGCTATAGCCTTATATGGTTGCGACTGCATCGCTTGTATCAATGCCTTACGTCAGTCTCGAGGTTTGCCTCCTCTCTTATGAAGGCAATCAGATTATTTTGGGATTGCAGTTTAATGATCAATTATGACAGACTTAACAAAATCTCCCTCTACCCCCAATAACACTGGCATTGGTGGCACAGTTCATAAATATCTCTGGAACTGGCACCGACAGCAGTTAACAGTAGTTTATGAAACCCTAGGTGAAGGAACCCCAGTGCTGCTGCTTCCTGCCTTCAGCACCGTTTCTAGCCGCTCAGAAATGGGGGGAATTGCAGAATTACTATCATCCCAGTTTCGAGTTGTGGCATTGGACTGGTTAGGGTTTGGTCAATCCGATCGCCCACCCTTAGATTATCAGCCAGCCATTTATCATCAACTTCTGCAAGATTTTGTTAAATCTGTCTTCAATACGCCAATTATTGTCATAGCGGCCGGTCATGCAGCGGGTTATGCCCTTCAACTTCCTCAAGAGCAACCAGATGTATGCTCAAAAATTGTTTTAGTTGCTCCCACTTGGCGGGGTCCCTTACCGACAATGGGAGCATCTGAACAGGTGGCTGGTATGGTGAGGCAATTAGTGCGATCGCCTATCATCGGACAAACTCTCTACCAACTCAACACTACACCGTCGTTTCTGCGCTTCATGTATCGTCAGCATGTCTATACTGATCGGACAAAATTAACATCAGAATTTATTACTCAGAAACGGCAACTCACTCAACAACCAGGGGCAAGATTTGCTTCTGCTGCCTTTGTTACAGGGGCAATTGATCCAGTGCGCGATCGCGCTGACTTTCTTGCCTACCTCCAACCCCCACCCGTCCCCATACTAGTCATTATTGCTGAACAAGCGCCCCCCTCCTCAAGGGCTGAAATGGATGCTATGGCTGAGTTAACAGGGGTTCAGACTGCTATACTTCCTGGTACTTTAGGAATGCACGAAGAGTATCCAGCAGCCATAGTCAAGGCAATCTTGGAATTTTTGTGAACTGCTGAATTATCTAAAAAATAGCACCAGTTGAAAACCCCTGCGCTTCAAAATTAACTAAGCGCTCGTCCTTATTAATTTTAAAAAGGACGTCGAGCGCTTAGCTAATTTAAGCAGGGGAGGAAAACAATGTTCAGGATTTATCCTGGAGTTTCCCTAATGTTGTGCTATAATGTAGATAGTCTAAAGGCTTTTGAAAAATGGAATATCGATGTCAGAAAGTCTTATTGACCGGAGCTGTCGGCGATGAGGTTATAGACTTATTGGTCTACCTTTGCCACCATGCCAACAACCTTTACAACTCTGCCTTGTTCTCAATCAGACAAGCTCACTTTGATAGCTGCCCGACTAGAGATTACTGGGATAAAAACGAGATGTATCGGAGCGGGTTTAAAACTCGCAAGGTCAAGGCTAACTATTACGCTCTGTGGGAAAACTTTAAGACCAATCCCAGTTATCAAGCTTTAGGAGGACAACAGGGACAACAATGTCTTAAATCGGTTGTAGAGGCAGTCAGAAGCTATAACTCACTTCTAGATTGTTGGTTCTTGGGAGAAATTGAGAATAAGCCTAGAATCCCAGGATATAGGAAATCAGGAGGTCTTTATCAAGTAACCTATCCTGGGCAAGCAGCGGTTGTGGATGAGGTCACTGGTGATGTAAGACTTCGCATTAGCAACCATTGTAAACCTGAATATCTTTGGAATGAGCTGTGGATTGCTGGGGGAAAATGGCTTACCAATGAAACCCTTGCTCAAGTGCGTATTGTGCCACAACTAGGGAAGTTATGGGCTGAGTATGTCTACAAGGTCGAGTCGCAAAAGGCAAGGGGGTTAGACTACACTCAGGCTATTGGAATTGACCCTGGAGTTGATAATTGGCTAACCTGTGTCACCACAAGAGGTAAAAGCTTTATCATTGACGGTCACAAGGTTAAATCAACTAATAGCAGATACAACAAACGAGTTAGTACCTATAAAGAAGGAAAGCCTCAGAAGTTTTGGGATAGCAAATTAGACCAATGGACTCACGAGCGCAACTGTTTTATGCGAGATGCTATTAATAAGACTGCTCGGTTCATAGTTAACCATTGTCTTAAAAATGGCATCGGCAATATTGTTTTTGGTTGGGGTCAAGGTGTTAAGACCAACGCCAACCTAGGCAAGCGGAATAATCAGAATTTCGTACAGATTCCCACAGCCAGACTTAAAGAGCGACTGCGCGAGCTGGCAACCTCAATAGGCATAACTTTCACGGAAACCTCCGAATCATACACCAGTAAAGCTAGTTTTTTAGATGGCGACTTTCTGCCTAAATTCGGTGAGAAACCCGAACAGTGGAAGCCTTCAGGAAGACGAGTGAAGCGCGGATTGTATCGGTCAGGTAGTGGTCAGTTAATCAATGCTGACTGCAATGGCGCAGCTAATATCTTGAGAAAAGTAACGATACAGCTAGGGTTAGCTCTAGCCGAGGTCGGTAGGGGAGCTTTGACACTCCCCAGGCGATGTGATGTCTTTAGTGACCTAAACAGATCGTATCGTAACAGCGGTGAGAGGTGTCTATTGACCCTCTCATAGCATCCGTTTAGAATCCCTCGTCTTTCAAGCGAGGGAGATGTCAATGTTTATTGGGGCGAACATAAAACTTTTCCAGAGACAAAAGTGACCAAAAAAAGCGCGATCGCACCAACAACACACCGAGAGTAATCATACCAATGCTGATAGCTCGGAGTTGATTCTCCCAACTCCATCCCAACTCACCGAGATAATGGGAGCCAATCAGTACTGTATGAATGACAGATAATATTAAAGCGGGAACGCATAATAAATGAATCTGTCGCCAAAGCTTCCCCAAAGCCTTCTGCAAGCGGTCAAAACTGGTAAGAGCCGCTGGAGTCATTAACAACAGTGCTAAAGCTCCAGTTCCTATACCTAGCTGATGCTGGGGCAACATAAAGGACATCGCCTCAAGATTCCAGTTCAAGGAATGGTCAAGCATGCGACTTGTGTGGGCGATCGCCAGTACAAATGCCCCCACCCCAATTGCCCGACGATACCGTAAAGGTTGCGCCCAAAAGCCACTAATCGGACGAGCAATCAGTGCCAACATGAGTAAAAATAGCGCTCCATGACCCGTATAATCCACCATCTCATCAGTGCGCAAGAGGGTTAAAATTCCTATGGTTAGAGTCACCCAGCCTCCCAAGCGAAATAACTGACTGCGCTTACTAGTACTCAGCCGCGATGCTGATACTCCCACCCCCAGCATCATCGGCATTGTCCCCAGTCCAAAAGCCAGCATTGTTGCCGCTCCCAGAAAGAGATCCCCCGTTTCTGCTGCTTTGATTTGAGCTGCATACAAAAAACCACAGGGAATTAAGCCCCAGACTCCTCCCAGCATGACTGGTGTCCACCAGCGAGTTTCCATGGAAAGTTGAGTCATTGCCGAACTTAAACGCTGATGCAATCCCCCTTGAAGTGGGTGTAATATTGGCAGTCGGGGAAGAAAGTCAGGCTTGATTTGTACCAACCCAAACCAAATCAGCATCAACCCCGTGAGAATTGCCATTCCCTGACGCAGTCCACTACCGATTCCTGCTAGTTGACCACTGGCAATTAACACTGAACCCACGCCACCTAGAGCTGCGCCTACCAAAGCATAACTGATAATGCGTCCTAGATTGAGCAGAACGTGAAACCCCAGACTCGAACGCCAGTGAGGAGTTTCCTGACGCTGCTGTGACAGGGAGAAGGCAACTGTAAGGGGACCACACATTCCTACACAGTGACCAAAACTCCCTAAGAATCCCAGGGTCATGATGAGCAGCAAATCTAACACAGTTTTTCAGATGGGAGGAAGAACTTCTTTCTCTATCTTGTCTGGGATCTGATCGGTATCACTCAAGTCGCTCGGATAAGGTTGACGCTGTGGATTGGTGGTCTCGCTCCGCGAGTGCGAAAGCAGCGCAGGCAAACGACTCATCGAGACAGGGCTTGAACTCGGCTAATCTTAGGGTAAAGGTTGCTGTGCAAACAACTGAGGCTTCTTTAGATTCTCTTTACGAATTAGCTCTAAATCTCAGTCGAGTTTTTTTCGAGAATTGGGACTGGGAGAGAGAATTCTGACACTTCCTTTGATGGTAGCTGCGGTGTTGACTTTGTTGTGGAGAGATGTGCCAGGAGGTCTTTTTCTATAACTTCTGTAGATGGAGCGAGATCTATTTCAGGATCTAGTTGTTGTGCTTGTTTAAAGATGGCGATCGCCTCTGTGGATGGATCGAGATCTATTTCAGGATCTAGTTGTTGTGCTTGTTTGAAGAGGGCGATCGCCTCTGCTACTTTCCCTTCTTTTGCCAGTTTATATTACATTTTGGGCGCAAGCCTTGCGCCCCTACATTTGGGGAATTATCCTGCTGTAGGGGCGCAAGGCTTGCTATTTGTCTCAAAATTGATGGCTTCGTCAACAGAGTCATTTACCACACAATGTCCATATTCATTACAATCCGGTGCGTCATGGGTTGTGTGAAACTCCGCAAGATTAGCAGTTTTCCAGCATTCATCGGTTTATCGCACAAGGGATTTATCCCCCCAATTGGGTTAAAATGAAGCTCCCTAGACAAAACAATTTCAAGCTGTTAACATTAAATTATCAAATAATTTATTGAAAATATAATGCTTAGTCTGAGTGACATTCATCCTCTCTCGGAATTCCAGCGGGGTGCTAAAGCTTTCCTCGCAAGGCTCAAAGAAACCAAAGCACCAATGGTTCTTACTGTTAATGGCAAAGCTGCTGCAGTTGTTCAAGATGCTGAAAGCTACCAGCAACTTCTTGATAGGATTGAGTTGCTTGAGTCTATTGCGGGCATCCGAAAAAGTATTGAGGAGTTCGAGCGAGGAGAAGGTATGCCTTTAAAGGAAGCATGGAAGCAGTTTCAGCAAAAATATGGCTTACCAGATTGAAATATCGCCTACTGCAGTGGCAGATATAGAAAGTATTTTTCTTTGGATAAAGGAGGATTCACCTGAACGAGCTTATCGCTGGGTAAGAGGATGTTATGAAATTATAGCGTTAGAAGAGATAGTTAATTATTTTCACTCATGCCAGCCAAAGATATTTATCATGATACAGTTAAAAATGCACTAATTAAGGATGGGTGGACAATTACAGATGACCCCTTAAGCCTAATGTTATTAGAAGATAACAGCCTAAAACTTATTATTTTTAACCCTGAACGGGAGGTAATCACCAAATGGATAACCTAGAAAAATACCGCCAAATTATTCGTCAGATCTTAACCCCTTATCTGAAGATTTCCTACTCTAATGTTAAAATCCATAACCGTGCCGCCTTTGACCGAGAAACAGACCAATATTTAATTATTTCTGAAGGATGGAATAACCAAGAACATCTTCATAGTTGTTTAATTCATCTGGAAATTATTAATAATAAAATTTGGATTCAATGTGATAATACTGAAGATGGAATTGCCAATGAATTCGTAGCAGCAGGTATTCCTAAAAGTGATATTGTTTTAGCGTTTCATCCTCCAGATGTTCGGAAATTTACCGAGTTTGCTATTAGTTAAGATTATGTTAAGAATTTGGTCAAAAAATATGGGTCTATTGTAGTTGAACGAAGTGAACCCCAACCAGGAGTAACCGTTGAGGATGTTGGGTTCCGTTTCTCAACTACGAGGCGATGCGATCGCACTTGATTAGCAATTCTCGCGAGCGCCATTTTCCTAAGTATGAAAAACAATAACCCAAAGGGCGTCGGGATCCTCCCCAGGCGATCGGGATCTTCCACGGGCGATCACTATCCAAAACGCGCTCGGCAGGAAAAAAACTAAACTCACACTGAATGCCATGAAGTTAAGGGCGATCGCTACCTAGACCAAACTTCCCTTAGCCTGGTAGAACAACGATTAGAGAAATGGTTTTCCCGAAGTTTATCCCATTCATCAAACTCTCTTTCAATTAGCTCTCCTTATGAAAGAAACAAATCCCATCCAAGAAAAACTTATATATTGTCCACCTTCCTCCAGTTTACAAATCAGCTCTGAGTAAATTTAAAGTAAATTTAAACTAAGGATTTCTCCAAACCCTCTTATGCTTCACAAGTTAAGCTCAAGTAGAATTCTCGGCGGGATAATCTTCTTGGTTTGCCTAGTTAACCCAGTAGCAGCTCATAATGTCAAGACTGATGCTGATGTCGGTGCTACCTTCCACATCGAACCGAATCACAATCCTCGTGCTGGAGAACCCGCTAAAGCTTGGTTTGCCCTTACTCGTCAGGGGGGACAACTAATTCCCCTGGAACAATGTGACTGTCAGCTAGCTGTTTACGCTCAATCGGATGCAGAAAGTGACTCTCCCATATTGAATCCACCCCTAAAAGCTATCTCTGCAGAACAATATCAGAGCATTCCGGGTGCTGATATTGTCTTTCCGAAGGCGGGGATATATGAGCTAAAAATCAGTGGTAGTCCCAAATCTGGTACAGATTTTCAGCCGTTTAAACTGACTTACACCGTTACTGTTATTCCTGGGATAGCTGCGCCTGTAGAAAGTCCTGCAGTTGAAAAAACTGAGTCAAACCAATCAACTCCAGTGGCTATAGCTCCAGCAGAAACAATCTCATCAGGTCAAAATTATAGGTTGCAGTGGATGATTCGAGCGATCGCCGCAGGTGCAATTCTTGGCATAGTCAGCTTGTGGATTGTGGCACAACGAGGGAAATCAAATAGATAAATAGAAAGGAGTTCAACCTCTGGCAATTATAATACTCTTGCTAATCCCCAATCTATGTCACTAAAGAAATACTCCAACATCCTCCAGCCTAGGCTGTAGATATAGAGTTAATCCAATGATTGAACCAACAGGCTCAGACTACCGCACAGAAAGAGATTCAATGGGAGAACGGCAAATCCCAGCCGATGCTTATTACGGAATTCAAACCTTACGGGCAACGGAAAACTTTCCCATTAGTGGAATTAAACCTTTGCCTACCTATGTAGATGCTTGTGTGCTGATTAAAAAAGCTACGGCGATCACCAATGGGAAACTTGGTTGTATTCCCCAAGATATCAGTCAAGCCATTGTCCAAGCAGCGGATGAAGTCCTCAAGGGCAAGTTTCGCGACCAATTTGTAGTTGATGTTTACCAAGCTGGTGCAGGAACTTCCCACCACATGAATGTGAACGAGGTGCTGGCAAATCGGGCACTCGAAATCCTGGGAGATGAGAAGGGAAACTACAAAAAGGTTAGTCCTAATGACCACGTTAATTATGGTCAATCTACTAATGATGTGATTCCCACAGCAATTCGGATTGGGGCGTTGCTGGCTCTAGAACACTCTATTTATCCTGCTTTATCCGAGGCGATCGCCACTTTGGAAAACAAGGCAGATGAATTTCAGGATATAGTCAAGTCTGGCAGAACCCACCTCCAAGATGCAGTACCAGTCCGACTCGGAGAAGATTTTCGCGCTTGGGCGCAAATTTTAACCGACCATATGGTTAGGATTGAAAAGGCATCTGAAGATTTATTCTTTCTAGGTTTAGGGGGAAGTGCAGCGGGAACGGGTTTAAATACTCATCCCCAGTATCGCCATTGGGTTGCCCAAATCCTCTCAGAGTTAATTAAGCAACCCCTGCAACCCGCCCCTCACATGATGGCGGCAATGCAGAGTATGGCTCCTTTTGTGAATGTTTCCGGGGCTTTACGCAACCTAGCCCAAGATTGCGTCAAAATTTCCCACGACTTGCGGCTGATGGATTCCGGACCGAAAACGGGTTTTAAGGAAATACAATTACCCCCCGTCCAACCAGGATCGTCGATTATGCCGGGGAAGTACAATCCAGTAATAGCAGAGATGACCTCGATGGTGTGTTTTCAGGTGATGGGATATGATACTGCGATCGCCTTTGCCGCCCAAGCGGGACAATTGGAACTAAATGTAATGATGCCTTTGATTGCTTACAATCTGATTCACAGTATCGAAATTCTCGGCAATACCCTAGATGTATTAACCAAGCGCTGTCTTGAGGGGATTATAGCCAACAGCGATCGCTGTCGAGCCTACGCAGAAGGTAGCCTCGCTTTAGTTACCGCTCTCAATCCCCACATTGGCTATCTCAACGCCGCAGCGGTTGCCAAAGAATCCTTAGAAACAGGCAAATCCATCCGGCAGGTTGTCCTAGAGCAGGGTTTAATGAGTGAAGAAGCACTGGCGCAAGTTCTCGATTTAGAGCAGATGAGCGCTCTACGAGATACTTAATTTACTTTTGTCTCCTAAAAAACACGAGGGGGAGAGGGGGAGAGTGGGGGAGTGGGAGAAGTACTTGTGTTTCTTTCTTCCATAACGGGGTGGGAGCCTGAATAATTTATTGTTCCCTTAAATTTTCTTGACAAATTTCTATTTGTGTGTGTTAAGGGATAAAGGGCGATCTCGAAGAGATCCGCCTACGGCTTTGCTTGTGGTCGTTATAGGCGATCGCCACGAGTCGGTGCTGTTACTAAAATTAAATAAATTACTGAAATCCAAAACCAATTCAAGTCTGAGAAAAAGGTTTCTGTTACAACAATTTCCTGAAACACTACCTACAGGCTTGTAAGATATCCGTAGCATCCCTATCTATAGGATTTATCTAATTTTTGGCAACAGAAACCTAATTTTCAGGTAACGCTGGAGACGTTGCGAGGGATGAATGTCCAGGGATGGTCTTGGAGAAAAAGAAAATAAATAATCGAGATAACTAAGCCAACAATAAAAAACCGACACTATTGACTTAATGCCGGGGTTGATGTAGTATTTTCTTAGAGTAGATTGTGCAGTTTCAACTATTGTTTTTTAAGCTAATTTCTTCTGCTTTCTTTTTAGAGAGAAGGCTCCTAGTCCTAGAGCGATGCCTGTGCCTATAATGGTAGTTGGTTCAGGGACTGGGAGTGTGTTAATAGCTAGACCTCCCCCTAGTTCAATTCCTGTGTCGCCAACAACATTCAACGCTAATGTATTAGGATTGATTGTGTACAAGTTGGTATCAAAATCCCATTTGGCATACAGCAAGCCGTTTAATGGGTTGTAAGCAAGTCCTATTTGGTCGGGTTGAGTGTTGGGATCTCCGGGAGCATTAATATCACCCAGGTTCACCCAGACGTTCGTGGCGATGTCATATCGTAGCAAATCGCCAGCTAATGAAGGATGGGGGGTGCCAGCTAGCCCATAGATTACTCCGTTGCCCCCATAAGCTAGTCCCTCAAGGTCTCGGTTAGGATTAGCAAGAGTGCTTATTATTGACCCTGTAGACGGATCGATGCTGACAAACATTGGTGGCTCAGTCGGTAATCCCCTCGAACCATAAATAATATTGTTGTCTGGATCATATGCTAGTCCTTCATAACCTATGTTACTGAATATGGAAGTGCTTCCATCGTTAACATCTATGGTTCCCAGTGCACGACCTTGTGATTGGAAACCAGGACCGGAAATAAACAACTCAGACGGCTTATTACTTGGCGCAAGACCTTGTTGCCCTGCTACTACTGTAGCTGGTGCAGGACTAATAAATGTGGCAGCTCCAGTATTGATATCGAGTTCGTAAAAACCTGGTGGTTGATTTGAAGTATCCTCCACAAAGTAGAGCTGTATAGCTAGAACAGGTTTTAATGAATCTAAAGCAAACAAACTTAGAGCAACGCCAGCAGCTAGAGCTAGCTTATTCATTAAATTCTTCACTTTATTACCTCCCTATATCGTCTGTTACGAATTTTTAGGCTCATTTTCAGCTTTCCAAAATCGAAATTAGCTGGGATAGTGACAGCGAACGCTTCCTCTAACTCTCGTGATTTTGTCATACTAAATCAGTCTATCTATCCCAGGTATTTGTGTTATTAACTACTGGAGACCACTTGTAACTTTGCAGGCTGATTTTAGCTGCTTCAATTTGCGAAGGAGGGCTGAACCTGCGCCCCATATGGCAAGGGCTAGAAGACCTAGAGTGGAAGATGGTTCGGGAACGGATTCAGCAGTGAATAAGTAAGCTGAACCGCTGTTAGTCTCGTTACCGTCGCCGTTAGCAGCGCCAATCAGGGCTCTGTCCCCATCAAAGGCTACTGAAAAACCGAATTGGTCCAAAGCAGCACCGTCGGGAGCGGTAATTTTCTGTAGCAGCGAGCCAGTAGCAATGTCAAATAGGTAAGCTGAACCGCTGTTGGTTCCATTGTCATTGTCTGAAACAGAGCCAATCAGGGCTCTGTTCCCATCAATGGCTACTGAGTGGCCGAATACATCATTAGCGGCACCGTCGGGAGCAGTAAATTTCTGTAGCAGGGAGCCGCTGGTGGTGTCAAACAGGTAAGCTGAACCGCTGTTAGTTCCGTTGTCGTCGTCCAGATAAGAGCCAATCAGGGCATTGTTCCCATCAATGGCTACTGAAAATCCGAATAGGTCACCAGCTGAGCCGTCGGGAGCAGTAAATTTCTTGAGCAGGGAGCCAGTGATTTTGTCAAACAGGTAGGCTGAACCGCTGTCAGTCCCGCTGTCGTCGTCTCCTCGAGAGCCAATCAGGACTCTGTCCCCATCAATAGCTACTGAAAAACCGAATAGGTCACCAGCACCGCCGGGAGGGGTGAATTTCTGTAGCTGGGAGCCGCTGGTAGTATCAAACAGGTAAGCTGAACCGTCGCCAAAAGAGCCAATCAGGGCATAGTTTTCTTCTATGGCTGCTGAGATGCCAAACCAGTTCCCAGCTGCGCCGTCGGGAGCGGTAAATTTCTGTAGCAGGGAGCCGCTGGTGGTGTCAAACAGGTAAGCTGAACCGCTGTCAGCCCCTTTGTCGTCGTCTGCATAAGAGCCAATCAGGGCATAGTTCTCATCTATGGCTACTGAAACCCCAAATTGGTCCAAAGCAGCACCGTCAAAAGCGGTAAATTTCTTTAGTAGGGAGCCGCTGGTGATGTCAAATAGGTAAGCTGAACCACTGTCAGTCCCGTTGTCGTTATCATTAAAAGAGCCAATCAGGGCATAGTTCTCATCTATGGCTACTGAGCGACTGAAAAAGTCACCAGTTGCACCATCGGGAGCGGTCAATTTTTGGCTGAAGTTGAATGTGCTAGCTGTGGCAGGAGTTGTGAAAATGAGTAGACTTAGAGTACTACTAGCCGCGATTGTGAATAAACTCAATTTTTTGAAAGCTTCGTCGATATTTCCTGGAGCTTTAATGTTCATATTCCACCTCCGAATAACTCGACTAACTGGATTGAAAACCGAGGCAAAACGGATACCAATTCAACCCAAATAACCGAAGTATTCCAGAATTAGTAAGCGCCCCTACTTTCTAGAACTGATTCAATTGTTATCAGAATTAGATTGATATCATAGAGAGGAGACCACCTTTTTTGATACTCGATATCCATCCGCACAATATCTTCAAAGTTTTTGACAGTGGAACGACCTTTGGCTTGCCATTCTCCAGTGAGACCTGGTTTGACCCTCAACCGTTGGAAATGGTAGCTAGAGTATTTCTGAACTTCATCTAAAGTAGGTGGACGAGTTCCCACTAGACTCATTTCACCTTTCAGAACATTCCAGAACTGTGGGAATTCATCTAGACTAGTGCGACGCAAGAACTTACCTACACGGGTAATACGCGGATCATCTTCATTCTTGAAGATATAACCATTAGCTTGATTCTCAACTAAGTGTTTTTGTAGGTCGGCTCCTACCACCATAGACCGGAATTTCCAGAGCCGGAAAGGTCTTCCATTTAGACCACAGCGAAGCTGGCTATAAAATATTGCTCCTGGACTGTCTAAGCGTATGGCAATGGCAATCGGAATTATTACTATGGCAGTAATAACTATTCCGACCAAAGCTCCTACAATATCGAGTAACCGTTTAGTTGGGCTAAAGACAGAGTGATGTATTTTCATGACGAGAACGACAAGCCTTGGTTGCCCTTAGCGCTCCTGACAAATGAAAATCCAAAATGATTGCCTACTGTAAAATTAACATAGTTCTAGATGAGGGGATAACTATCTTAATTAAAAGATACTTTTATTAACTCTAATTGATAAACAACTAAGATGTTTCTTAAGTAATATTTGCCGTTTTCTCTTTACTAAATCTTTAAAAAACTCCGATAAATTAGAGGCCATCTTTACAGAATCTTTAAATAACTCGATCCATCTTTATGCTGCGGTACAGCCGGTTTACTTTCCTGAATTAGCACTTCTCGATACTAAATTGCTCTACTCATACATAGCAAAATAGGATGGGGGTGATCGCGGAAAGAGACGCAGCACCAGGGGACAGTGGGTGGTCAGCGAGCTGCTCCGCTAGGGCGTTAGCCTAGCTGCGCGGTAGGCGGCGCTCTCAAACGCAGCGGTGGGTAGTTCAACAAAATGGGGCTGTTTTGTTGCTCGAGCGCCACTCCGGAGCGCTGCGAAACAGATCACAGTTACTTACTTTGGCACTTTGATGGGAGCGATCGCTCATCATTGCGTTTTCTTCAGACAACCATCACCCGGGAGTGAGCAAGAGCCATAATGTGGGTCTATTATCGCCTTGATTTCGGGTCGGGGCGATTATGATGTCGGGTTGCTACAGAACTCCAGTATTAAGGGATAAAGGGCGATCTCGAAGAGACTCCGCCTACGGCTTTGCTTGTGGTTGTTATAGGCGATTGCCACGAGCCGGTGCTGTTACTAAAATTAAATAAATTACTGAAATCCAAAACCAATTCAAGGAGGATGTGCCTTTTTGAAAGTTTTCCTATCAAAAAACTGCTATGGAAAGTGTCAAATTACGTTCCCATGTGGGAACTGATGGAATCTTACGAATACAGATGCCCACAAATCTAAAAGAAACAGATGTGGAAGTGGTGGTTGTAGTGCAGCCTTTAGCCTCTAACTCCGTTACTCAGGAGTTAAGCTAGAGTATTAAGATAGTAGCTTTTTTTGCAGGTTCCGTTTGTTTGTTTATATTTGCCGTTAAAAAATCGTTAATGCTAGACCAAGTGCTCCATTCCTCCCTAAACTTCGGGATTGAAACCCCTTTTGTACTGCTGATTCTCATCGCTTTAGAAGCCGTATTATCAGCAGACAATGCGATCGCCTTGGCGGCAATCGCCCAAGGCATAGAAGATAGGAAGCTCCAGCGTCATGCCCTCAATATTGGACTCTTCGCTGCTTACGTCTTGCGCGTCATTTTAATTATCACTGCCACCTGGGGGGTTCATTTTTGGCAGTTTGAGTTACTAGGAGCTGCCTATTTGCTTTGGCTAGTCTTTAATTACTTTACCTCCCCCGAAGATGAAAAACATCACCATCATAGTCTCGGCTTCTCTTCCCTTTGGCAAGCGATCCCGATGATTGCGGTGACAGATTTGGCTTTCTCCCTCGATAGCGTCACCGCAGCGATCGCCGTAGCAGATCAAGCTTGGCTGATTATCGCTGGCGGCACCATTGGGGTGATTACCCTGCGATTCCTAGCCGGATTGTTTATCCGCTGGCTGGATGAATTTACTCATTTGGAGGATGCTGGTTTTATTACTGTCGGACTTGTGGGCTTGCGACTGCTCCTTAAAGTGATTAACCCGGAGTGGATAACGCCTGAATGGTTAATGATTACTGCCATTTTGGTGATGTTTGCCTGGGGATTTTCTGAACGAACCAAGCCCGATCTCTCAACTGACAGTAAGAAGTGAGAAAAAGGACGAATTATCAAGTTTGAAGGGGAAAAATCTGCCAATTATGGTATTTTACCAAGAATAACCCCAAAATTGAAAGCCCCTGTGCTTCAAAATTAACTAAGCGCTCGTCCTTATTAATTTTTAAAAGGACGTCGAGCGCTTAGCTAATTTAAGCAGGGGATGAGCTGCTCCGCCGGAGTGAAGCCTAAACGACAAAAAGGATTTATCCTTGCGTTTTTCTAAATCCTGTGATACGCTTAGATGAGTCGGACATTGTATCTAAACAAAGCTTAGTTACAAAAGAGCTTTTGCAAAATGGAATATCGATGCCAAAAAGTCTTACTGACTACTGCTATCAGTGATGAGGTTGTAGACTTATTGCTCTACCTTTGTCATCACTCTAATAATCTATACAATGAGGCTTTATTCAGCATCAGACAAGCTCATTTTGAGTCTTGTCCGACCAGGGACTACTGGGATAAAAACGATATGTTCCTCAGAGGCTTTAAGACCCAAAAGGTCAAAGCTAATTACTTTGAGTTGTGTAAGGAATTCAAAGAAAATCCCAGCTATCAAGCCTTAGGCGGCCAGCAGGGACAACAATGCCTTAAATCAGTTGTAGAGGCCGTCAAAAGGGCTCTTCCGTACTTAGTGTGCTAAATCAGCCAAAAGCCCTACTGGGCAAGGAATATAGTTTTTAACTCTATGCTTGAAGTGAATCCCTTGCCCAGTAGGGCTTTCAAGATTTTCTATTCATTTTT
>JBFRWF010000006.1:0-3462 GCA_051439465.1 Xenococcaceae cyanobacterium
GCGTCGAAGACTCTCGCGGAGCGCGTCGAAGACTAGCCTAACCCAACACCCATATCACTTATGTTGGGTTTCACTCTCGTTCAACCCAACCTACTTTTTTATAACTAATTTATCGAACATGATATCAGTACCAACCCTGCCATCAAATTCAATCCTGCTATCAGCTCCCCAATCCTGGGATTGACTTGGGTCCCGTACATAGGGATGAAAACTCGAATAAGGGGCGTTCTTCTGAAAACTGTCAGAGGCGATCTCCAAGATCGCCATTCTCACCCCTGTCATCACGCCGAATCAAATAGCGCACCTCTTCGAGCAGAATATTAAACCGCTGATCTGTTTCCCCTTGCCGTTGTTTGAGCAACTCCATATCTCGCTGACTTTGGGCCGCGACTTGCAACAAACCTTGAACTGTTACCCTTAAACCATCCACGCTATCTCGCACAGTATCTATGCTATCCCGCAGGTCAACAACGCTTGAAGCTAACTCATCGAGCATTTCGTCTGTCCAGCGTTCAACTGCCATTGCTTCTTCCCAATTTTACTTTGAGCCCTATCTTCGATTTTAAAACGCAGTGCGTGTTATTAGTCGTAAGATTCTCCGAGAGTTTTGTCAGTCTCATGCTGATTCATGTGACGCTCTCTACGATTGGTATAGAGTTGCCAGTAAAGCTCAATGGAAAAACCTAACTGATGTCCAAACTACTTACAAGAGTGCGGAAGCAGTAGGCAACTTTACTGTCTTCAACATTAAAGGCAACCGTTATCGCTTAATTGTCGATCTGATCTACTCTCGTCAAAGAATTTATATCAAGTACGTCCTCACCCATGCCGAATACGACAAAGGAAAATGGAAAAATGACCCTTACTTTTAATCCCTCCGACTACGCTAGTTTACTGGCTAAGTATCAACCCAAAGTTATTACGACAGAAGAGGAAAATGATAAGGCGATCGCTTTGGCGAGTGAGTTAGAACATCGCCCAAATCGCACCCCAGAAGAGGATGCGCTCCTAGAACTTTTGGTAACACTGATCTCCAAATTCGAGGACGAGCATTATCCCATTCCGGAAGGTACGCCCCAAAAGATGCTGCTGCATCTGATGGAAGCACGAAACCTTAAGCAAGAGGACTTAGTCGGCGTGATTGGCTCTAGGGGAGTTGTTTCTGAGGTAGTCAATGGCAAGGGAGGCATTAGCAAAGCGATGGCATTGTCTCTAGCTGAGTTTTTCCAAGTTGATGTCGGGCTGTTTATTGAAAAGCAGTAAAGTACGTGTAGATGTGTTATCGTCAGGTTTTCAAGGTTAATCAAAAGATTTGTCAGTCAATCAGTTACTTCTTAAGTCACGATAAGTCACGATAGATATATGAGTAAAGTATTAATCCTCCAAGATGAGAGAACACGACGTAATTATTATCGGCGGTGGCTTGGCTGGCTGTCGCGCCGCCCTAGAAATTAAACGCACTGACTCTAGTTTAGATGTCGCTTTAGTTGCCAAAACTCACCCCATCCGTTCCCACTCGGTTGCTGCACAAGGGGGGATAGCTGCAACTCTGAAAAATGTAGACCCGGAAGATAACTGGGAAGCACACGCCTTTGATACTGTCAAGGGTTCTGATTATTTAGCCGATCAGGATGCTGTCGAAATCCTCGCCAAGGAAGCCCCTGATGTGATCGTAGAGCTGGAACATATGGGGGTCTTATTCTCCCGCTTGCCGGATGGACGCATTGCGCAACGAGCATTTGGGGGACATTCCCATAAACGCACCTGCTATGCAGCGGATAAGACTGGTCACGCAATTCTACACGAACTGGTGAACAATCTTCGCCGTAACGGCGTGCAGATTTATGAAGAATGGTACGTCATGCAGCTAATCCTGGAAGATGGGGAGGCGAAAGGCATCGTCATGTACCACATCCTCGACGGGGAGATAGAGATTGTCCGGGCAAAGGCAGTGATGTTTGCCACTGGCGGCTATGGCAGGGTATTTAATACCACCTCCAATGACTTTGCCTCCACTGGCGATGGTTTGGCGATGTCCGCTGTTGCTGGAATTCCCTTGGAGGATATGGAGTTTGTCCAATTTCATCCTACGGGTTTATATCCTGTGGGAGTCTTGATTTCCGAGGCAGTACGGGGAGAGGGAGCTTATTTAATTAACAGTGAAGGCGATCGCTTCATGGCAAATTACGCCTCCAAGCAAATGGAACTCGCCCCCCGGGATATCACCTCCAGGGCGATTACTTTGGAAATTCGCGCCGGACGCGGGATTCATCCCGATGGTAGTTCGGGGGGTCCCTTTGTCTATCTGGATTTGCGCCACATGGGTAAGGAGAAGATTATGAGCCGGATTCCCTTTTGCTGGGAGGAAGCACACCGACTGGTAGGCATTGATGCGGTACATCAGCCCATACCTGTACGTCCCACTGTTCATTATTCTATGGGTGGGATTCCAGTGAATACGGATGGACAAGTGCGCAGTGGTGCTGATAGCTTGGTGGAGGGATTCTTTGCAGCGGGTGAATGTGCCTGTGTTTCGGTTCACGGCGCAAATCGGCTGGGGAGTAATTCTCTGCTGGAATGCGTGGTATATGGGCGAAGGACGGGGGCTGTGATCGCCCGCTACGTCCAGAACCGCAAATTACCCGAATTCGATGCCCAATCCTATCTTACTGCCGCTAAACAATTCTTCCAAAGCCTTCTCGATCAATCGGGAAATATGCGCATTGGGCAACTGCGCCAAGGGTTTCAGGACTGCATGAGTGAACACTGCGGCGTTTTCCGCACGGAAGAGGTGATGCGCAACGGTTTAGAAAAGTTGCAACAGCTAAAGCAGCAGTACGAGCAAATCTATGTTGATGACAAGGATAGTTGCTGGAATACGGAATTGATTGAAGCCTTGGAATTGGGGAATTTAATGATAGTTGGGGAGATGATTCTGACTTCTGCAATTAATCGTCAGGAAAGCCGAGGAGCGCATTCGAGGGAGGATTATCCTCAGCGAGATGATCCTAATTTCCTCAAGCATACTTTGGCTTATTATTCACCTGCTGGGATTGATCTTGATTTCATGCATGTGGCGATTGATCGATTTGAGCCGAAGGAACGGAAGTATTGAGAAATTATGAACTATGAATTATGAATTTGAAGAGCAGAAGCTCCATTCATAATTCATAGTTCAGAGGGGATGAACTGGCAGGACTATTTCATTCTTAAATATCAAGTTCTTTGTACGCTTCATAGTTTTGAAAATGTCGATGTGATCGCACCCTCCTCATACAGCCGTTAGCTGAAAGCCGCAGAAGCCTCACGTCTGTACTCGAAGAGTCAGCGTGAGATGAATGCGGGTCAAAATTACCGGGTCAACCCCGGTAATTTTGACAATAAACTTCGTGGTGAGAACTAGGTGTATTTAAATCACTGCATGATCAAACTTTGAAAAAAATTGTTTTTTCATTGTCATTT
>JBFRWF010000007.1:0-17786 GCA_051439465.1 Xenococcaceae cyanobacterium
CTAGCCCACGACGGAGATCGCTAGCCCACGATGGAGATGTCATAGTCTAAATTCCAGAAAAGAAGAGATAATGAGGTAAAATTAGTCAACAATTAACAACCTTGAGTCAATCTGCCAAAAAACTTCAAAAATTCAGAAATGAAGTCTATCAACTATTAGGACGAGCTTGCATATGCTACCTTTGAGTTAATGGATGCTGTTCTGGTCACCAGAAATGTCTATTCTTTTGCCTCATTGTCACTTTCACCACCCCCTACGGGGGAAGGCAAAAGGCAAAAGGCAAAAGTCAAAAGTAAGACTGAATTGTCAGTTAAATAAGTTATCTAACCCACCACTAAATCCATCCTTTTGCCTTTTGACTTTTGACTTTTGACTTTGAGCGCAGCGAGTGGCCAAGTGTGTATGAAGCGATAGAAGATTGTCGCCCCAATTGGCAAAAGTTAATGAAGCTCTATCTACAGGAAATACCAACCAATCAACCATCACAACGAGTTATCTTAGCAGGAGATCATACGCCATGGCCGAGAACAGAAGCCCCAACTCTTCAAGATAGAACATATCAGCATGGGGTTTAGTCATTTCAGGAAAACCGATTACTTTGGGGCATGGTTATAGTACATTGGCTTGGATTCGGTCAGAAAAAGGAAGTTGGGCTTTACCCATTAGACATGAAAGAATTACATCCTTTGAAACACCCATAAGCAAAGCGGTTTTTCAATTAAGACAAGTGTGCCGACATCTCAAAGAAAGGGCGATAAGTTTGTGGGATAGTGAGTACGGATGCGCTAAATTTGTCAAACTGACAGCAGATATTAATGCAGATAAATTAATTCGTTTACGCCCCAATCGTTGTGTTTTTGGTGCGCCGCCACCCTATAAAGGAACTGGAAGACCGAAAAAACATGGTCGAAAAATGAAGTTGTCTGACCTGACCACATGGGGGATTCCTGTTGAATCAACCCAAATTAATGACCGAACTTGGGGAGTAATAGAAATTCAACGATGGAGTCAGTTTCATTTTTATCATTCGGCCGACCACCCCATGGAAATCATTCTGATTCAGCGCAAGGGTAAAGGACTTTCTCAAAAAGCAGCAAAACCGATGTGGTTAGCTTGGATTGGATTAGAAAAATTGTCTTTGACATCTCTGTGGTCGTTTTACTTAAGACGCTTCGCCATTGAACACTGGAACCGTTTCGTCATCTGCGTCAGCAGGGACGCGCTGCGACAGCAGGGGCGGGCTGCGTCAGCAGGGACGAAGTCTAGCCTAGTCTAGCAAAGATTACATTGGACAAAGGCGAAATTGAGAACGACAGAAAGGGGACAGCGATGGAGTGATTTGATGCCCATTTTAACATGGCAAGAAGTGGTTAACTCGTGAGATAATAGAGGATAATCCCCTTCCGTGGCAAAAGCCTCAACCTCTTGAAAAGCTAACACCTGGAAGGGTTGCCCAGAGCTTCTCAGGAGTTTTAGCCGCGATAGGCACACCTGCCCAATCGCCAAAACCCCGCGGAAAGTCCCCAGGTTGGGAAACAGGTAAAAAAAGGAAGAAAAAACCCCGTTATCCAGTAGTCAAAAAGACAGTAGCTCGAAAGAAAAAAGAGAAAAAAGAAGCCGCGTAAAACAACTCTTTTAACTATTACCATCCTTCTGAGCTTTAAAAACAAGCTGAGTCAAATTTTCATGAGCCCCTATTATCATACCGTACAGTTTAGTATGGTCGTTGAGTTAGTCTAAACTCCAGTTAGGAGTTATCGTAGTTTTTACATTTCTTAACACAGCCATTTATTTATGTCCGACTACTTATCTGTAAGAAAATGGGCAAATTAAAAATAGTGGACTACTAACCTCTCAAATACTATGCAAATTTCTTCATCAGTCCCCTCTGCTTGGCAGCAGCTGAGAAATCGTGAAATTAGCTGCGAAGAAGCCCTAAGGCAGTTGGTAGACACCCAAGGGACTGTCAAGCTGGAACTGCTTGACTCAGAAGTAAGTTGCAGATTCTTTCGCAATTTTCCCGACAGAAACACTTTGCTGCCAGTGATTCCCCTCTTGCTTTGGCGCGGCTGCTATTTCCTGGGAATCCCAATCTCACTAAAGAATATTCCTCGGAAGACGATTCAGAAACTGAGAGATTGCACTCTCAGCGAAATTAAAATCATCTCCATCTCTCCCAAAAGCTATAGTCTCTGGTTTCATACCCAAAACCTCGATCCCAACAGCATCAGTTCTGCTCCCTTGGTGAATCCCGTTACTGGTGAGCAGGAGAAAGAAGACATTACCGAAACCACAGAAATCTACCTGGCGAAAGCCGTTGACCAGATTGGTCGGATTAAAACCCTGATTTCCGGGGCATTGCGCAACCGCGCCAGTGATGTTCATCTGGAACCGACGCCAGAAGGCTTGAGAGTTCGTTATCGCATTGATGGTGTTTTGCGGGACATTACCAAGTTGCCTTTGGAAGTCAGCCGCAAGGTGATCGTCGCTCTCAAGGTCATGTCTGACATGGACATTGCTGAAAGTCGGATTCCCCAGGATGGACGAATTGGGGAGAACTATACAGACAGTAAAGATGCTGAGTTGGGCATGGATATGCGGGTAAGTACCCTCCCCTGTGTTTGTGGGGAAAAAGCGGTGATTCGCTTACTGCCTAGAGAAAACCCTTTTTGCGACATCAATGACTTGGGATTTTCCCAGAACACTTTGAAGATTTATAGCAGCTGGTTGCAGGAGCCCCAGGGGATGATTATCCTCACTGGTCCGACTGGTTCGGGTAAAACCAGTACACTCTACACCAGTCTGCAAGAGGTAGCAACGGAACATGTCAACGTAGTAACGGTGGAAGACCCGGTGGAATATATCTTACCTGGCATTACTCAAACTCAGGTGAATGAGCGTGCCGGAATGACTTTTGCCGCTAGTCTGCGAGCGATTTTGCGCCAAGATCCGGACATCATCATGGTGGGGGAAATCCGGGACAGGGAAACTGCAGAGACAGCGGTACGGGCGGCGCTGACGGGTCATTTGGTCTTCACGACGCTGCACACCAATGATGCTCCTGGGGCGATTCCCCGAATTAAAGATATTGGCCCTGATCCAGGCTTAATTAGTGACGCCCTACTGGGAATTGTGGCACAGCGTTTGGTGCGTCGGGTTTGCCCCCACTGCGCGGAACCTTACACCCCGACACCAAGGGATTTGCGAGTGCTGGGCTTGGAAGAGAACCAAACCTCCCTTAGTGAGGAAGAGCAAAAGAGATGGATGTGGATGCGGGGTTGTGGCTGTGCTATGTGTTTCAATTCTGGTTATCTGGGACGGGAAGCGATCGTGGAGTTGCTTGATGTTGATGATCGGGTGCGGGAGATTATCCATGAAGGTACAATGACTCAGCTGCATCGCTATCTCCAGAAAATCAATTTTGCCTCTTTTGAAGTGGCAGCAAGAGAAAAAGTGACAACGGGTATGACAACAGTTGAGGAGGTTTTGCGAGTGGTACCCCGTAGTGCTTTTTCTCGTCATTGACTACCAACTTCAGGGAACAGGGAACAGGGAACAGGGAATAGGGAATAGGGAACAGGGAACAGGGAACTTCGGATCAGGGAACAGGGAACAGGGGAATAAAAAGTCGCTTCCACGATGTATTCCCTCTAGAAATAGACAATTACTCAGTCTGAGGAGTTCCAGTGGTAGAAGTAGTCTCCTGTTCTGAAGCAAAAAAAAATCTTTGTGAAATCCAGGCTGTGAAGATATGAGATAACAGCCCCACCGGTCCAGCAAACAGACAGAGAATCAGAGAGTGAACCGTCCAAACCCCCGTCCGCTGTCCTTCCCAATAAATCCAGCGACCTACAAACAAATCCATCACCAAAAAGTGAGCCCATCCCGTAGCTGCGGCTCTTTCGTCAGCAAATAAGCGAGCAATATCAGCCAACTTAGGATTGGACAAAGCTTGGGCGGATTCCGGGGTAATCGCTCCAGAAAGAAAATACACATACAAACCTGCCAACACCACAAACGGCAGAAAAGACTCCATCACTTTTTTCGTGACTCCCCAGTTGGGCAACAGAATCATCAATGCCCAGAACGGCAGAACGAAGAGATTCGCAAGAATAAAGAGTTGAGTAATTGTCATCAGTACAAAAGAAAGCTAAACCTAAATGATGTATAATATCGATTCCACCAGACTTGATATTAGTTTGGCCTCTGTACCAAAAGGCATATATTCCCAATGCCTTGCTCAGTCTGTCTTTCGACAGGGTTTGAGGCGTAAGCCTAGAATCGAGTAGGAAAGAGTGTAACTAATTATACTGGGCAATCTAAGTTGATTGGGCTAATCTGGTGCAATACTAATCATAGTGAATTGTTTTAGTTTTTAGGCGGTTTACTTCGTACTTACCTCATCTGTACAGATGAAAATATTAAAAAAGTATTAAATCGCCTACAATTGAGGTGTGGTGTTTGGAGGAAAAACATGTTTATAAGACTGGCACAGCAACAGCGTCAATTTGTTCGCGACTTGGTGATGAATCTCCAAGCCTTAGCGATTGTCTTGGAAAACAGAGGTTATCTGGCTTCTTGCTATACCTGCAGCAGACAGATGAATAGTGCCTCGTTTATGGTTGGCTTGGGAGATAACCACCTAATTCGCTTTTTAGTGTCCGATTACGGCATCACCTGGACCGAAATGCGAGATGACCGCGAACTGATGAAGTTAGAAGGGGCGGAGGCAATTAGGCAACTACAGGATTTAGCCAATCTGGTTAAGTATCAAATCCAGCCTTCTGAGTTTGATTCTCAAAATAATCGAGTGAATTCACAGAAGATACAGCACATTATTCCGTAATTATCTCTCTGTGTCTGGGTTTGGCGCTCTGAATTCATCAGAATTTGAGTGGATAAGCGATTCGAGGGGTTTTACCTACATTCAAGTCTGCTTCAATCTGGCTTGAGTAGTACATTGCTGTATGGCTATAAATGCTAGAGGGCTCGCAAAACCTTCTGATAAGTGACTATGGTGTTTTTTTTGAAAAAAAGTTCATAAATATTTAAGAAAAGTAATAAAAATAAAAAATATGTAACACAGTGTCAGGTTTAATGATATAAGCCTTGACACTGTGTTTATTTGTGATTAGTGATTGGTAATACTAAATCTGGATCTAAAACCCCCTTTATCAATTTGTTGGATTTGGTATAATTAGTGACTTTTCAGCCTTCAGACTTCATTCATCCTCAGCGAAAACAAAGCGGTATAGTTCACTGGGATCTGGCTCTGGACTTTCTTGGGCAAATTGCACTGCGTCATCGATCTTTTCTTGTACCTGGCGCTCAATCTCCTTGAGTTCCTCCTGATTTGCCAGGTTTTGCTCCAGCAAGTAAGCAGCGAATTTGTTAATTGGATCGCGAGTCCCCCAGAATTGCTTCTCATCCTGAGAGCGCAGTTCGTCGGGATCGGCGAGAGAGTGACCCCGGAAACGATAGGTGAGAGCTTCAATCAGGGTCGGTCCTTCCCCAGCACGACAGCGGGCGATCGCTTCTCGGGCAACGGCATGAACAGCAAGAACATCCATCCCATCTACTTCAACCCCAGGCATCCCAAACACACTTGCTTTTTTGTAGATTTCCGGCTGGGAAGTAGCCCGTTCATGAGCCATGCCAATCGCCCACTTGTTATTTTCCACCACATAAATAATCGGCAGTTTCCAGAGAGCTGCCATATTCAAGCATTCAAAAAACTGACCGTTGTTAGTAGCACCATCACCAAAGAAGCAGACACTTACTAGATCAGCACTCTCATCTCCCAAAACCTCTCGTCGATACTTAATTTGAAACGCTGCCCCTGTAGCAACGGGAATTCCTTCCGCAACGAAAGCATAGCCCCCCAAGAGCTTATGTTTCGCAGAGAACATATGCATCGAACCACCGCGACCTTTGCTACAACCAGTCGCCTTGCCAAACAACTCCGCCATCACCTCCCTAGCTGGAACCCCGCTACTGAGGGCATGGACATGATCGCGGTAGGTACTACAGACATAATCCTCATCGGGGCGGAGGGCTTTGATAATGCCAGTAGAGACAGCCTCTTGACCGTTATAGAGATGGACAAAACCAAACATTCTGCCCCGGTAATACATTTCAGCACACTTGTCTTCAAACAAGCGCCCTAGAACCATGTCCTCATAGAGGAGTAATCCTTCTTCTTTAGTAATCTGTGCGGAAACAGCGTTAAATTCTGGTAAAGTGCGTTCGGAAACCATAGGATCTGTAGTATCTTTACAACTAAGGCAATTGACATTCTTACCTACCTCAAGGAAGGCGATACTCCCTTGAGTCTTTCGGTTTTCTCCGGATGTATGCCCACAGTGAGGACAGTACCGAGAAGTGTTTTTGGGGTTGACCAATCAGCATTCCCCCAGGCCATTCTAGTTTATAGCCAAGCTGACGTTTAAACTCTTACCACCCTTGACCGAGGATGGACTTATTTAGTCCTGACTTGGCTTTAATGTTTGTTCCTGGTTCTTTCACCGTTCCCTTAGCTGACTTGCTCATGTTGGCTACCTTTAAATCCTCTAGCACCACAAAGGGCGTGGTTTTTGCTCAAAGTGTGCGAGAATTTACGTAGGTACTCCTTTCGAACGTTAGCTATGCGGATATGGAGATTGGTGATTTTCCCCTTGGTCTTTTTCCAGTTTTCAAGTATAGAAGAAAAGTATTAAACGCCAATGCTATCAACTGGTTATAACTGACGAGCCAAGCTGAATCAGGCTCACCAGTGTAAAAACAGTAACAATAGTTTAAGATTAAACTGGCTAGTTTGGGAGCTAGATTATTTAACTGCTAGAATTGGGGCGAGATATTTTTCTACTGACAAGGTTCTTTGAGAAATTCTTTCGCTACTATAACTATAATTCAGTGACTCTGCTCTGGGGAAGCTAACCGTGCGAATTCCGCTCGATTATTACAGAATTTTGGGTGTGCCGATTCAGGCAACAGATGGACAGCTAAGTCAGGCCTATCACGACCGTAGCTTGCAACTGCCTCGCCGTGAATATAGTGACTCAGCGATCGCTGCTCGCAAACAACTGCTTGACGAAGCTTATGAGATTCTGTCCGATCCAGAACAGCGCGCTGAATACAATGCTAAATTTTTAGAGAAAACTTACCAATTAGAATCACAAGGGGAAGGAGAACTGCCCTTTGAATCGGCAGGTGAGAATGGGAACAGTGAAGTCGATAGCCACACTCCTTGGATTGAAATCCGCAAAGAGCAATTTGCAGGTGCTCTGCTGATTCTTCAAGAACTGGGAGAATACGAATTGGTGCTAAGGCTAGGACATCCTTATCTGAGCAGCCGACAGAGCAGCAGTTCCGTCCCAGAGAGTCCGGGAAAAACTCAGATTAGGGAGGATATTGTTTTAACCATGGCGCTGGCTTTTTTAGAACTAGGTAGGGAACAGTGGCAGCAAGGTGAACATGAAAATGCCGCTGCTTCCGGGCAAAAGGGTAGAGATTTGCTGTTGCAGGAGGACTTATTTCCCAGTGTTCAGGGCGAGATCAGAACAGACCTCTACAAGCTGCGACCCTACCGTATTTTAGAGTTATTAGCCCAGAGCGAAGATAAAGTAGATGAACGACGTAAAGGATTGCAGCTCCTAAAAGAAATGCTGCAAGAACGCAATGGCATTGATGGCAAGGGGAAAGACCGATCGGGTTTAAATATTGATGAGTTTCTGCGTTTTATTCAGCAGATACGGATCTACTTAACAGCAGCAGAACAGCAAGAACTGTTTGAAGCCGAGGCGCGACGTCCTTCAGCAGTGGCGACTTACCTAGCAGTTTATGTCCTGTTAGCCAGAGGATTTGCCGAGAGAAAACCAGCCTTGATTGTCCGTGCTAAAGAAATGCTGATGCGCTTGGGTAGACGCCAGGATGTGCATTTAGAGCAAGCTGTATGTGCCTTGCTGTTGGGTCAGACACAAGAAGCTAGCCTCGCTTTAGAACGGAGCCAAGAGCATGAACCCCTGGCATTCATTCGGGAACATTCTCAGAGATCTCCGGACTTATTGCCTGGGTTATGTTTGTATGGAGAACGCTGGCTGCAAACCGAGGTATTTTCACACTTCCGAGACTTGGCTTCCCAGAAGGCATCTTTGAAAGAATACTTTGCTGATAAGGAAGTACAGGCTTATTTAGAACAGCTACCAGTAGAAACCCAGCCCGAGAATAAGTGGTCAGGGGTTGAATCCGAAAGGGTTAAAAGGGTGAAGGCCGGCGGCACCCTTAGCCACAACTCCTTCCAAAAGAGTAGAAAAGAAGGGATCAGAGCTCCAGCGAGCGCCCGCTATCAATCCTCTGCAAAACAGGAGTTTGTCGGCACAACTGCTGGGAGGACTGCTACCCTGACAGCACCAGCAGAACTATCCTCTGCCTCCGGTGTGTCTGCACTAATTGGTTCTGAGGGAGAAATCCCGGAATATTCCGGGAAATTAGGGGCAACAGGTTCATCTGGTCAGTTTACCCCCGTGCCATCTCGCCGACGGCGACGGTCAAGAAAACAGGTTATTACAAAAAAAATAAATCCTAAACGGCCTCCGAAAACCCGTCAGTCCTCTCTAACTCTGGCGGACAGGCTATCTCGAGCAATCTCAGTCGGATCCCAAGAAAAAACCCCAGGACAAAAACGTCTGCTGCTGCTCTTGATTGCCATTTTGTTGGGATTAGGATCCCTTGGATTTTTGTCCAAATGGCTCCAGAGTCTTCGCTCCTCTGCTCCCGTCTTAGAGGGAGAACAACTGCTAATTCAGTTAAATCAGCCTCCTGTAGATATTCCTGGGCCTGATGCTCAGTTTATTGTATTGAATGGAGTTCTGACCAAAGAAAGCGCCAAGCAGGTGCTCCAAAACTGGCTAGGAGCAAAATCAAAAGCTTTTGGTTCCAATCACCAAGTTGACCAATTGAACATGATTTTAGCGCAGCCACTACTGTTAACATGGCGAAATCGTGCTGAAGGGCTAAAGCGTAGTAATTCTTATCAGCAATATCAGCACAGAATTCAAGTGCGATCTGTACAGACAAGTGAGCAAAACCCGAATAAAGCCAGAGTAGAAGCAGAAGTAAGGGAAACCGCACAGTACTATCAAGGTGGGCGACTGAATCGAGCTAAGTCTTACGATGACAATTTACTTGTGCGCTATGACTTGGTGCGTCAAAATGAGCGATGGCTAATTAAGGATATCCAAGTTTTGAAATAGAGGTATTTATCAAATAGGCTAACAACTCTCAAGAAAACACAAGTGTTTTCTTCTATCCATAACGTGGCGGTCAGCTTCGCTGTGCCTTTGGCATCGCTACGTTGAGTGCTTAAGGCGGAACACTTGGAGTAAGGAACATAAGAAAAACTTATTGATAAAAAGCCGATTTGGTAGCGATCGCATTTCTCAAACTGAGTTTTCAATCTACTGAAACTGATGCCGTTCTGCTGCCAGTTGGTGCCGAAGTTGACTCCGCTCGATGCGATTCAGCACGCGGGCAATTAGTTCTGGTTCCACAATCGGCTTGTGCACATAATCATCTGCACCCGCTGCAAACACCCGCTGCACTGTCTCGGCATCTGTGTGAACCGAGAGAAAGAGTATGGGCAAATCATTCCAGCGCGGGTCATTGCGCACCACCTGGCACAGGTCAATGCCGCTAAACTCTGGCATTTCCACATCTAGAATCAGTAAATCGGGAACAGACTGCTCTAGAGTCCCCCAGAACTTTTGTGGGTCATCTAATAGGGTTAGCTCAAATCCCCAAGGCCCTAGTAAGGTGAGCAGAAAGTCGAGCATCTGGGGGTCATCGTCCACAACCAGCAGCTTTGCCATCGAGGGACTGGCTTGTTGCAGAACTTGAGCGATCGCCTCCATAACCTGTGTTGTTGATACGGGCTTTTGGAGAAAGCCCCGTCCGCCCAAACGAGCCACTTTGACTCGGTCAGCAAAACTCTCTTGAGCCGTAAATACTAGGACGGGTACGGGTGGCTGAGCGGTTGTCAGTTCCTCTAACAGTGCGAATCCATCCTCGGCTGAGTCGGGAAAGCACAGATCCAGCAGCACAACATCGGGTCGAGTGCAGGCGATCACTTCTCTAGCTTGGGATAGGTTAACCGCCACTTCTGCTTGCATTCCCCAGGTTGTAGCCTCCGATCCTAACCCTTGAGCCAGTGCAGCATCATCATCAACAATTAACAGTTGGGGTTGCTGCTCGATCGTCGTGGATTGAGAAGCTGGCAGAGCCCAAGCGGCTGGCGATTGCTGCAACTCTTGCCGCAACCCGACAATCAGTTCAGAGAGATGGTTCGCCTGAGTTTGACTCAGCCTATCCCCAGATTGAAACGTCCGCTCAATCTCACGGCACTTCCGAGAGGCTTCCCTAAAACCAAAGCTGCCTAGGGACCCTGCTAGGGTGTGAGCCTCTCTTAAAGCCTGCTGCTGTAAGGCTTCACTGAGATTGCCCGCTCTCTGTACAGCCTGCTCCAAAACTGCGATGCGATTGAGGTACTTATCCTTGTGCCGCTCCCAAATGGCAGTCAGTCCCGATGGAGTTTGCTGCTGGGATTGAGGATTGGGGATTGGGAATTTTCTACCCATCTCCCTATCTTCCCCTCTCCCCCTCTTCTGACTTTTAACTTCTGATTCTCTTGATTTGAGTCGATACCCTAGCCCGTAGATTGTCTCAATCGAATCAGCCGCCGCCCCAGCTTTCTTGAGTTTCTGCCGTAAACCCTTGATCTGCGTTCTGACGGCATTCTCTGAAGGCGGTTCTTCAAAAGACCAGACATGATCTAGGAGCGCACTTTGGCTGAATATCCGGTGAGGGTTGCGCAAAAACAGCTCTACTAGGGCATACTCCTTAGCAGTGAGATGCAGCAGTTGCCCGTTGTAAGTGACCTGGCAGTTACTGGGGTCAAGGAGCAGATCACCCCATTCGAGCACGGACGGTAGCGGCGAACTGCCTCGACGCAGCAAAGCCCGAATTCGGGCTAATAACTCTTCCAAATCGAAGGGCTTGACGAGATAATCATCGGCTCCGGCATCTAACCCTGCGACCTTGTTGGTGCTGCTGTCTTGGGCAGTTAAGAGGAGAATCGGGGTGCGATCGCCCATCTTGCGTCGCCCCTGGCAAAAGCTAATACCATCAAGCTTAGGCAGTATCAAATCCAGCAAAATCAGATCGTACTCAAAGGATTCTGCCAATTCCCAACCCGCCTGACCATCAGTAGCCAGATCGACCAGATAATGCCGATTTGTGAGAGCTTCCCTAACTACGTTAGCAAGGCTCTTGTCGTCTTCCACCAGCAAAATTTTCACAGTGATTGGTTAAGTTATTTTTGGACAACTCCTTAAGCCAGGGTTGTCAAGCCGTTGAGATAGTCTTTCAACTGTTGGTCGTGGTCGTGACAAAGATTGCCTAAGGGTAAATCATCTGGTGAAAATGCCTGAGCTTCAGATATCTCTAAAGTATCCTGAACCTTTAGCCTTCCCTGAACCTCTGCTTCAACTAAGACAGAAATTGAATGAATTCTAGGGTCACGGTTTGGTGCTGAGTACACGCCAACTAAGCGGCGAATCTTGAGCAGTTCCAATCCCGTTTCTTCTTCTAACTCCCGATATGCGGTGGTGCGAATATTTTCACCCCAATTCACCATTCCGCCAGGTAAACCCCATGTCTTTGTGTCTCGACGCCGAACCAAAACAATCCGACCATCTGGCAAGATAGGAATAATAGTTGTGCCAGTGACTGGATGGCGGAAAATAATTCCCAGCACGGTTGTTATAAACTGCCACGCACGACGCATAGATTCATATAAAAGAGAGCTAAGTAGAATTGATTTGAGATTTTGCCTGTGCAATGGCTTTGCGTACTTGCTCGAAGCCAGTACCACCGTAGCTATTGCGAGCGGCAACAACTTGCTTAGGGGCGATCGCCTCATAAATATCTTCTTCAAAGGTTCGATGTAATTGCTTCCATTCCTCTAGGGTTAAATCTTTGAGCAATTTACCTGCAGCAAGGCTGGTTTTGACGACTTTCCCCACTAAATTATAAGCTTCTCGAAAAGGAACCCCCCGGGCTGCCAAATAATCGGCAACATCGGTGGCATTGGAGAAGTCTTCAGCAACGGCATCCGCCAGACGTTCGGTGCGAAATTCTAGCCCCTCCCGCAACAGAATAGTCATCGCTTCTAGGCAAGCTTTGACGGTTTTAACCCCATCAAATATTGCTTCTTTGTCTTCTTGCAAGTCTTTGTTATAAGCCAGGGGCAACCCTTTCATTAGCACCAGCATTCCTTGCAAATGACCAAAGACGCGCCCGGTTTTACCCCGCACCAATTCGGGAACATCGGGGTTTTTCTTTTGCGGCATAATGCTCGAACCCGTGGCGCAGCTATCCTTAAGGGTAACGAAGCCAAATTCCTGGGATGCCCAGAGGATAATTTCTTCACTGAGGCGACTCAGGTGAACCATAATCAGGCTGGCGGCGCAGAGAAATTCAATGGCAAAGTCGCGATCGCTCACCCCATCTAAACTATTGGCATAAACGCCAGCAAACCCCAACTGGGAGGCGCTGTAATGCCTGTCAATGGGAAAAGTCGTCCCAGCCAGCGCACCACTTCCCAAGGGTGAGATATTGGTTCTGGCTTTAATTTCCCCAAGTCGTTCCCAGTCCCGCTGTGCCATCTGAAAGTAAGCGAGCAGGTGATGGGCTAAACTCAGCGGTTGCGCCCGTTGTAGGTGAGTATAACCGGGAATCAGGGTTTCTACATCAACCTCTGCATGGTTGAGGAGAACTCTTTGGAATTCCCGCAACTGGCTGCGGATCTGATCGATTTGGTCCCGCAGATAGAGTCGTATGTCCGTGCCAACTTGGTCATTGCGCGATCGCGCTGTGTGCAATTTTTTTCCAACCTCACCCACTATCTCCGTCAGGCGTCGCTCAACGGCAAAGTGGACATCCTCGTCATCAATGCCTGGGTTGAACATACCTTCTCGGTATTCTGTGCGGATTTGTTCTAAGCCTGCCACTAACTGTTGTGCTTCTGCTTCAGAGATAATTCCCGTGTGGGCAAGCATTTTGGCGTGAGCGACAGAACCGGTTAAATCGTATTCAATCAGTTCAATGTCAAAAGCGATACTAGCATTGAAGCGAGCGATCGCCGGATGCAGTGCCAACTCAAAGCGATCGCTCCAGGTCTTTTTTTCAGTCACGGCAGATTTAGGGTTGAAGGTTACTAGGTTGAAGGTTAAAAAGTTTCAACTCATCAATAAGATGTAAAAGACCGAAACATATAACCGAGGAATAGTCCAATCAGCATTGCCCAGACTTGACCCGACTCAATAAAGTTAGTGAAGGCATCTCGCATCTGACCCAATATATCTGGGTCTTCGACCATTTGCCCTAAAACTGTCCCTAAGGACGGTAATTGCCCTCTCAAGACTTCCAGAGTTTCCTGAGCTGGGAACACATCAATCAATTCAGCACTGATTGCTTGGACTGTGACAATAAACATTGCAATTGTCTCCTGGAAAAAATATGGATCACTCGGAAGATTTTACCTGCATGACGACCAACGTCATATCATCGCTGTTATTATTATCTGAACCAATAAACTGGTGTACTTGGTCAAACAGGTAGTCTAGAATCCCTTGAGGACTGGAACAATGCTGACAAGCCCACTGGAAGGCACGATAGAGATTGGTTTCATCAAAGCGATCGCGATTTTGATTTGCCGCATCAGTAAACCCATCAGTATAATAAATAATTGTATCTCCTGGGGCTAACTGTACCTGGGCATCTTCGTACTGAGAATCGGCATCCAATCCCACCAACATGCCCCAGGTATCTAACCGCTGGATCGAACCGCTGGCGGCTTGCCATAACAAGGGAGGATTATGAGCAGCGTTAGCGTATCGTAATATCCGCGTCTGAGGGTCGTACTCTGAATAGAACAGGGTCACAAAGCGGCGAGAATTTTCTAAATCGGCGTACATCACTCGGTTTAAATGTTCCAGAATCTGAGCAGGTGAGTTGCGGTTGAGAACTTCAGCTCGCAGCATTCCTCGGGTCATCGTCATGATTAAGCCAGCCGGAACCCCTTTGCCCATTACATCGCCAATGACGATGCTCCAAGGGACAGAAGTTGCCTGTGCACTCACCTCGGCGTCTTGGTTTTGTCGCAACTGGTCATAGTTAGCGGGAATAAAATCGTAGTAATCTCCCCCGACTCGATTGGCAGTTTTGCAGTCGGCTGCCAGTTCGACTCCCTTGATTTTGGGGCATTTCCTCGGCAGCAGGCGCAGCTGAATTTCCGAGGCAATTTCTAACTCTCGATCCTGGCGTTCTTTGGAGCGCAGTTCAACAGTCAGTTCGTTGTTGGCAATTGCTACGGCTGTTTGATCTGCTACCAACTGGACTAATTTCCGTCGCGTTTGTGTCCAGATGTATTCTGGATCACTGCTGAACACATAAAGACGTCCTCGTTCAGCATTCTTCACCAACACCGGAGTGCCAAACAGTTGCACCTTTGAACCCAGATATTGGCTGATTTGCTCATCGAGAGATGCCGATAATGATATCAATTGGGTTGGTTTCGTCGACGCAGTTTTCCTTTGGCTGCCTGAGGTAGTAACTTGACGGTTTATCTGCTCAAGCGCCCGACGAATATTCTGACCAGTTTGACTATTCTGACAATGTAGCTGTTCGAGACGCACCTGAGAGTTCGACTTAAACATAATCAGGGCACTCCCCTCAGCATCAGTTACCCGTGCTGCCATCAAAGGAGTTAGCTCCAAAAACTGATTTAAGTTATTGAAGCTGCGGAGGGCAAACCCTAGGGAGCTCAACAAGTTTTGAATCTTGTTCTGTTCTCGGTGCAGTCTTGCTACCAGTTCTTTGAGTGCCAAGACTGGCTTGTTTTCAGTTGTAACACTACTTTTGGTGGTGTTCGCATTTGAGGATGGCTGGCGGGGAATAGGCACAGCAGTCATTGGATCAGGTGTCGGAAGAATCAATTGGGCAAAATTTAGCAAAACCGGGCATAATCCTTCTCTTGAACCGAAAGTCAAGAGGAGATGAATGTCCGTCAGGGTCTAAGAATAAAAACAGCCAAGCTCCGTAAGAGAGAGCGCTGGTTGTTGACGTAGTTAAGACTACCAGACTACCAGGATAGCTAATGATTACTGCTCAATCACAGCTCCTATACATCCAGGAACTATGGTTCACAGTCTTAAAATATTACTTTTCACAGCTATTTTTATCCCTCGGGCAGTTTTCGGGGCAGGATTGGTAAAACCAAAACTGGTCAATGATAGCGTTAATTAGTTCTTTTGCCAATTGCAATTGGGTTTTAGAGCTTATCCCTTGTAGTATTGGGGCAGCACTCTTGTGGATCGCTACCGTCAAGTACTTAATAAGGCTTCAACAAACTCGTAACTAGAAAAGGGACGCAAATCTTCTATTCCTTCTCCAGCACCAACAAAGCGAATGGGCAGATTTAGCTGCTGTGCCACTGCTAGGGCGACTCCACCTTTGGCACTACTATCAAGCTTAGTTAAAACCACACCGCTTAGTTTTGCCACTTCTGAGAAAACTTTTGCCTGACGCAGACCATTTTGACCGAGAGTGGCATCTAAAACTAGGAGAGATTCTACCTTGGCATCGGGGGCTTTTTTATCGATAATGCGACGAATCTTCCCTAGTTCCTCCATCAGATTTTTCTTGTTTTGCAAGCGTCCCGCTGTATCCACCAAGAGTAATTCTGTATTGCGGGATTGGGCGGCGGTGATGCCATCAAAAACAACAGCTGCTGGGTCGGTATTTTTGCCTGGGTTGGCAATCACAGGTGTTGCACTTCTTTCTCCCCAAACTTTAACCTGTTCGACGGCGGCAGCGCGGAAAGTGTCGGCTGCAGCAATCAGGCAGCTATAACCGGATTTTTGAGCTAAATGGGCAATTTTACCAATGGTTGTGGTCTTACCTGCACCATTAACTCCTGTCATCAGCCAAATATTCAGGGCTTCTTTTTCGGGGACAAATTCGGGATTTTCTATATCCTGGAAGGGTTGATCGAGCAAGTCTCGGAGGATGGTCTTCAGATAAGCGATCGCTTGTTCTGGTGGGAGGGCTTCCTCCCGCAATTTGTTTTGTAAGGTGGTAATAATGTAATCTGTTGCCTCAATACCGACATCAGCCTGCAATAGCAGCGCTTCAATTTCCATCACGGCATCTTCATTCAGCGGTCCTTGACCAACAATCGCTTTGAGTTGGTTAACCAAGCCGCGACGAGTTTTACCTAATCCCTGGCGCAGTTGCTTGAGCCAGCTAATTTCTTCTTCGGAAACATCTTCAGGGCTTCTTCCTTGGGCTGCCAGTACTTGCGCTGACCAAACAAACTCTTCATCAAAGGCAATTTCAGTCTGTTGGGTATCTGCCGCTGCTGGTTGGACGGGCTGTTGTATTTCTTCTTCTGGGGTTGGGGTTTCGATGGCAGTTGCTTTCAGGTGTTCCAACCCTTCTGATTTACGCATCCAGGCAGGGACAGCAGTGGGAGCTGCTATTTCATTTTCAGCAACTGTTATCTCAGTTTCGGCAACTGTTGCTGCTGTTTCTATCTCTAGCTCTGTTTTGGTTGATTCAACTGCTGTTGTTTCAGTTTCAACAACTGGTACTCCCGTTTCTTCTTCTGGTTCTGGCTCTGTTTCTCTTGCTTCTGATTCAACTAATGTTGTCTCGGTTTCGGCAACTGTTACTGTTTCTTCCTCTAGCTTTGACTCTAATTCTGCCTGAGGAACCTCCGTTTTCTGAGCCTGCTCAGGAGATTTTGTTGTTTCCTGGACTTTTCGCTGCTGAATGTTTTGATAAGCAGCTTTTGCCCAGTTCAGATAATCTTCGTTCCCAGCACTAACTTCTTCGGGAGCTGGCTTAGGGGAGGTGGGTTGAGCTTCTGACTGAGTTGGCTCTGATTTTTGCTTTTGTTCTTTGTCTTCTTGAGAGCGAAGCTCCTCCGAAGCTGCTTCGCTAGCGCCAAACTGGCGACGGAACCAATTAAACATAAGGGCTGTAATAAATAAGCTGGACTGGACGTGAATTTCTCTTATGCTATAGTTCGTGACATCCTCCCACCGCTAATTGCTATCGCAATCTAGCGGGGGCTTCCCAATCTCACGATTAGTTATTCGGGGCCCTACGCCAGTTATCTAGACTTATCGTCCCCGACACCTCGACTAGACTACGTCGCTGCTGACGCAGAGTGACTCCGTCGCTGCTACGCAGAGTGACTCCGTCGCTGCTACGCAGTTGACAGGCGGTTTCCATTCCCCAGCGTCCCTGGGTACTCTCTATTCGGAGATTACATATCTCCTGAGCAGCGGGCAATTTCAGTTGCCAACCAGTTATCGGATTTGCTCTGAATTGAGGGAACAGCAGGGACTTCATCTGTCCATATTTCTTGAACCGAGGAAACCCAAATCCCCTTTGTTTGAAGAAATCCCAAGCGTCATGTAATCGCCTAATATTGGTTTGTAAAACCTGACTGGGTACCCTTGCTAATTGGGGTAATTCTTTCTTGGCCTTGGGCAAAGTGTTTTGCTGTTGATGATAGCCTGGAAAAGGGCAGTCTGGGGACATGATATATTCAGACTCTAAGCTACACCTATCTATCGCACACTTCCTCGAAGCAATCCAATCTTTTAGTTCCCGTAAAGCATAGTTATAGGAACGGCGACAAGTTTCTAGCCATTGGAGCAATA
>JBFRWF010000008.1:0-13467 GCA_051439465.1 Xenococcaceae cyanobacterium
GCTTCGCTGCGTCCGCTTCGCTAACGCAGTTGTGAGGTAGCGATAAGCGTCTAAACTCCAGAACCTGTTCCTGATCGCCTGACTTACCCTACTCGAGAGCCTGTTCCCGTTCGCGTAAGCGTGCGCAACTCCGCGAGCATCGCTTGACTTACCCTACTCGAAAGCCTGTTCCCGATCGCCTGACTTACCCTACTCGAAAGCCTGTTCCCGATCGCCCCCCTGAACAGTTACAGACTGCTTAAGTTGACACCAGTGGGAGGCAGGGGGCTCCCAGGCAGGAGGCAGGAGGCTCCCAGGCAGGGGGCTACCAGGCAGGAGGCAGGAGGCAGATCGATGCTCTAGAGCATCGATTCAGTAATAAAATCTCGGTGGAGAGGGCACGGCGTTTTAGGGGTTTTCGGTGAGTTACAAATGTTAATGATGCCGTGCCCCTACATTTATCCGGAGGTGAGCGATTACCGAATTGGTGTTCTAGAGTATCGGTCAAGAAATAAGGGTTGACAAAAAAGAGGTGATATGCAATCAATACCTCGCCAAGTGTTGGCGAGCAAAATCCGTGATAATCCGCGTCATCCGCGTCATCCGCGTTCTGAGTAGTTGGACACAATGTAGGTAGACATTTAGGATAAAGTATGTTGTATCTTGAGAAAGATAAGCGTTTTAGCCCGATGAACCAGAATGTATAAGAAAAAACCACAATTTCCTTTTGAAAATCACTCGGTTATTTCATTAGTGACCGAACTCCATAGATATTTCAGAGATTTCCAGTCCTATTGCAAAGTTGCCCATGGCGAAGTTCTAAGCCAGTTAGAATCTACCAATGATGAGCAGAAAAGTCAGGAGTTGAAACAGAAACTCCGTGAATTAAATGAAAAAACCGCTTACTTCCATGTACTTAATAACGCAGTTTCTATCGCTGATACAGTGCTGCACACTGAGGCAATGATAGCTGAGTTCGGTTCGGGTAACAAAGTGGAGGACAAAACAGATTAGTCAATTAGTTTTTTGGTAGACATCCGGCTAAAGACTAGAGACTAGGGACTAGGGACTAAAATTAGGAGTCACAAAGCCATGTTAAAACCAGCAAAGACAGTAGAACTCTTTCAAAAACAGCCCGAACCTCTGACCTTTTCAGCAGGTGAGGTCATCTTTGAGGAAGGACAGCCTGGTGATGTTATGTACGGCATCATTGAAGGAGAAGTTGATATGTTAGTTAATAGCAAGGTTGTAGAGACGATTAAAACAGGCGATGTTTTTGGTGAGGGGGCGCTAGTCCAGCCGGAGCACACTAGAGGCTCCACAGCTATCGCTAAGACTGACTGCAAACTTGCGTTCCTTGATAAAGAGCGGTTTCTCTTTGCTGTTCAGCAAACACCCATGTTTGCTCTCGAAGTGATGAGAAGTTACTCCGATCGTTGCCGTCGCTTGAAGCATATGCTCTGATGCTGTAGTCCCTAGTCCTTAGCAAATAATTAATCCACACATCTTTACATATCGCTAGTAAAAGTTTGGCTCTCACAGTTCTTTAATTCTGGGATTAGCTGACCAGTGCCATCTTGATGAATACTAATCCTCTTAACTTGGGACTTAAATTGCAGAAAAATCATGAAAATATTGGTACTAAACGCCGGCTCCAGCAGTCAGAAAAGTTGTTTATATGAGCTAACCGGAGATACTTTACCTGAGCATCCCCCGAAGCCGCTTTGGGCAGCTAACATTGACTGGACTGTGAAGACGGATTTTGGCCAACTAAAAGTTAAAGCTAACGGTCGCACCCTGGAAAGTAAAGTAGAATCTGAAAACCGCCCTCAGGCGATCGCACAAATGCTAGACACTCTGGTTCATGGCGAAACTAAGGTCTTGAATCAGTTATCAGAAATTGACATTGTGGGGCATCGCGTGGTGCATGGAGGTGTGGAGTATTCCCAGGCAACCCTAATCACAAGGGAGGTAAAAGCGGCGATCGCCCGCCTCAGTGTCCTTGCACCTGCCCACAACCCAGCTCATCTAGAGGGAATTGAAGCGATCGAGCAGGTATTGGGCAATGTTCCCCAAGTGGCAGTATTTGATACCGCATTCCACAGCCAAATGCCTCTAGAGGCTGCAGTTTATCCCATACCCTACCAGTGGTTTGACCAAGGCATCCGTCGCTATGGATTTCACGGCATCAGCCATAATTATTGCGCCCAACGCACGGCTCAAATCCTAGGCAAACCCTTAGACTCCCTCAGACTGATTACTTGCCATTTGGGCAATGGCTGTTCCTTGACTGCGATTAAGGGCGGTGTAAGTGTTGAAACCACTATGGGATTTACCCCTCTTGAAGGGTTAATGATGGGTAGCCGCAGTGGCTCGATTGATCCGGCAATTCTGATCCACTTAATGCGAGAGCACAATTTTGGCCCACAGCAGTTAGATGAAATGCTCAATCAGGCTTCGGGGTTGAAGGGAGTTTCTGGGCTATCTGCGGATCTGCGGACTATTCTAGGCGCGATCGCCAAGGGGAACGAACGCGCCAAACTAGCATTTGATATCTATATTCATCGACTACGAGCTTCGATTGGGGCAATGCTGGGAACCCTTGGCGGTTTGGATGTGCTGGTGTTTACTGCAGGCGTTGGGGAAAATGCTGCATTGGTGCGGGAGAGAACCTGTGAAGGGTTTGATTTTCTGGGGTTGAAACTGGATTTAGAGGAAAATTCCTCATCTCCAGTAGATCGGGATATTGCTGCCACCGACTCAGCAGTGCGAGTGTTGGTGCTGCATACGGAAGAAGATTGGGCCATCGCCCAGGAATGTTGGTTGAAGTCTGAACTGCGAAGCAGTGACGAAGTCTAGTCTGAAAGTAATGATAGGAGCAAAAAATGACGAGAAATTTACTGGAACAACTGCGTGAAATGACCGTCGTGGTAGCGGATACAGGTGACATCCAAGCGATCGAAACCTTTACGCCGCGAGATGCCACCACCAATCCATCCCTAATTACAGCAGCCGCTCAGATGCCGCAGTACCAGGGAATTGTGGATGAGACATTGAAACAGGCTAGGCAAGAGCTTGGAGCCGATGCAGAAGCCTCTAAAGTCGTTTCCCTTGCCTTTGACCGACTGGCGGTTTCTTTTGGACTGAAGATTCTGAAAATTGTTCCCGGTCGGGTGTCAACGGAGGTGGATGCACGGCTATCCTACGATACTGAGGGCACTCTGCGCAAGGCACGTTACCTAATCTCCCAGTACGAAGCTGCTGGGGTTTCCCGCGATCGCGTGCTGATCAAAATTGCCTCAACCTGGGAAGGAATTCGGGCGGCTGAAATATTGGAAAAAGAAGGCATTCACTGCAACTTGACTCTGCTGTTTGGCATCCATCAAGCAATTGCCTGTGCCGAAGCTGGGGTTACTCTGATCTCCCCCTTTGTGGGACGGATTTTGGACTGGTATAAGAAGGACACTGGGCGAGACAGTTATCCCTCTGCTGAAGATCCTGGCGTGTTGTCTGTTACTGGGATTTACAACTACTACAAGAAATTTGGCTATAAAACCGAGGTGATGGGGGCTAGCTTCCGCAATATTGGCGAGATTACGGAGTTAGCAGGCTGCGATCTGTTGACGATTTCACCCAAGCTTCTCGATCAGTTGCGGTCTACAGAGGAAGATTTGCCCCGTAAGCTCGATCCAGAGCTGGCGGCAAAAGCTGACATTGAAAAAATGTCAATGGATAAAGAGACCTTTGATAAGATGCATGGGGAAGACCGCATGGCATCTGAAAAACTAGAAGAGGGGATCAAAGGCTTCACCAAAGCATTAATCGCCCTGGAGAAACTGTTAGCTGAGCGACTGGCTCGCCTTGAGGGAGGGGTAACCGTTAGCCGTGCTGCTCAGGATGTCTTTCGAGTCTATGACTTAGATGGAGATGGGCTCATCACCCGGGAAGAATGGGCAGGAACCGATGCTGTGTTTGATGCTCTTGATGTGAATGGGGATGGTGAAATCACTCCAGAGGAGATGGCAGCCGGACTGGGAGCCGCCTTCCGTCTAGCAGAGGCTAGATAGCAATCGGAATTGATTTGTAAAAAAGAACAGACTCCGGAGAGGGGGAGACTCCGGAGATGGGGAGATGGGGAGACGGGGAGACGGGGAAATAAATTTTCAACGAAAAAATCAGCTTTCTCCCCCTGCTTCGGAGGCTTCCCCTGCTTCCCCTGCTTCCGGGAGCTCCCCTTGCTTCCTCTGCCTCAAGAGCTTCCCCTCCTTTGGATGGGAAATAGCCGAAGTTATTTTTGGACAACTCCTTAATGTCGGCAGCATTGGTTTCACGAATCAAATCTCATTGCTTGTTATGTCATCGAGGTAGTTTATGTACGGGCATACACGGACTCTAAGAGCGGCACGCTGCGACAGCAGGGACGAAGTCTAGCCTAGTGCGCCGTAGGCTAGCGCGACTCAGTCTACAAGAGTCCACTATACGGCTATTCTCCACAACCTCCACAACCGCCGCAGCCTCCACCTCCACAACCGCCGCAGCCTCCACCTCCACAGCCTCCACTGCCGCAGCCACTGCCACCACAACCACTATCGCTGCTACTACCACCAGAATTGCCACCAGAACTATGACTAATGGAATCACCCCAACCCCATCCGCTATCCCAACTGCCTTTAATAAGAGAAGGTTGCTTCTTAGTGCGAGAAGGTTGCTTCTTAGTGCGAGAAGGTGGCGAATTCTTGATCGAATCTACAGCCCCTATAAGAAACTGTATAATCCCAAATCCTGCTGCAGCATAAATAACAATAAGTAGAATCCCTGCGAGTGGATTGATGTTTTCATAACTACCTAAATAACAACCACTTAATATCAAAGCTAAAAGGATGGCTACACTTGTCGTTACTCCTCTTTGAATTTGCAGCTTTGGTACTATCCAATTTTGCCCGCGGTTTTTTTTGCTCCCCAGTCCATGAGGGAGGGAGAAAATAAAATGCCGCAATTGCGCCTGTCGCGAGATGCGAAACCAAATACCAATTGTCGGTTTTGCCAATAAAACTGGAGTTACAGTTGGTTGCTTCAAACTTTCTACCAGGGGTTTGATAGCATGATGAAACCGACACCAATGAAATCTGCGAGTGGGGTCTGATGTTTGCAACCAGACTTTTTCATAACGCACCACATCTAATACCCAAGGCTGTTCAAGATCTTCTGTGAGAACTACTTTTTCAATGAAAGTGCAAAAGTTGAGAGCATCTTGCCAATGTTTGTTGATTCCCTGGGGTAAATCCGTTTCAGCATATCGCCAAAATAACTGAGAAAACTCCTTACTCAAGCTTTTCTGTGTTAGGGGTAGCAATTTTCGGACTTCACCCAAACGCTTGCGCTTGAGTGAATTGGCGAAAAGGTTTACCTGTTGGCTAGACAATTGAGCTAGCTGTTGTATTTCATCAAAACTTAGCCCTAATTCTTTACCAACTGCTTGGGGATTCTCAAAAAAACGCTCTCGCAAGACAGTCTTGGTATAAAGCTGGGCTAAAACCTGCTGAACTGTTGCTAAATCCATCGTCCATGTTGTCTCCCAATCGAGTGTGCTTGTTCTAGTTCTGCTGTTAGTTCTGCAAAGGGTGGCAAGTTTTCATCCCGTTCTAGTACAATCCCTTTTACCCGAACGCGAGCAACCACTTCATCCATTAGTTTCCACACTTGGGGGGGTGTTGAGTGGGAATGACTATCAATCAGAACGCCGTCGTGCCAATATCCGCCCACAAAATGTAACTGAACAACTCTGTCTAACGGCAATTGAGATAAGAAATCCTGAACATCATAGCCGTGATTGACAGCATTGGTATGTAAGTTGGTGACATCTAGGAGTAATCCACAATCAGAACGTTCTGCCACTTCCGCTATAAATTGGGTTTCTGTCATCTCTCCACCGGGAATGGTCACCATATAAGTGATGTTTTCGAGAATCAGAGGGACATCAACATAGCGACGCACTTGATCTATATTGCGACAAACTACTTCTACTGCTTCCTGGGTATAGGGTAAAGGGGATAGATGTCCAATATCTATTCCCCCTGCTTTTGTAAAGCAAAGGTGTTCGCTCCACCAAGGAGGATTCAGCTTTTTAACCAGTGCAGCCAGTTTGCTTAAGTAATCAGTATCCAAACCTTCTGCACTTCCAACAGAGAGGTTAATCCCATGAGGAATAAGAGGAAAATGCGCAGCGAGTAATTCTAACTCTTGTTCTTTTTGAGATGATGCATTTAGGTAGTGTTCGGCAATGATTTCGAGAAAGTCAACCTGTTCCCGATGCAGAAACAGTTCACTGCGAAATGGTTCCCGAAAGCCTATACCTACGCCTAAAGTAGGGAGATGAGGTAGCATATTTGTCTTTACGCAATAGAAAAAAAGTATGTAGGGGCGAGTTTTACCGTTCAATTAGGACTCAAACCAATCGCTTAGAAGGTGTTTGAAAAGTCTGTATGTAAGAGCGGAGTATCAAAAGTGGTGGGCTACGGCGCTTGGAATCTATCAGTTACTTGTTCTCAATTCCAGAGTCGCCGCGCCTAACCCACCCTACGATCAACTTTTCAAACATGCTCTTAACTAAACCCGCCCTTACCTGTTGTGACTATCCTCCACAGCCGCCACAACCACCACCACAACTACTTCCGCAGCCGCCACCGCAGCTACTTCCGCAGCTACTTCCGCAGCTACTTCCACAGCTAATACCGCTACTACAACTGCTACGGCTCCTACTGCTTGAGTTTGCAGATGAAGTGACAGGGGAAAACATTTGTAAATATTTTTCGTAAGCAGTTCCAGAAAGTACACTCACACCAAAAAGCGCTACTAGTAGCATAAGGTTGTAGTCAGAATTGGAAGAGGTATCAGCCTTTACTGTTGCTTTTAGCCCTTCAAAAGCTTGTTGAAGCTGCTTCAGATAGGACTTTCCTCTAAGAGTCAAGCGAGTTTGCGGTTTTTGGCAGATATACACTAGGCAAATAATGGCAAAGATGGCCATCATAATCAGAAATCCGACGTTGTAGTGTCCTCGCGAAAGGGCTGATATGAGCTTGTAGCTGCCTAAACCTAAGATGATCAATGTTCCTGTAGTCCTAATTTTCCCCGCTTTTTTCTTATCTTGATATGAAAAGAGCAACTGCTGATTTTGAAGCCACTTTTCATAAGCCGTGCAATGTTGCTTAGCTTCAGCTTGTAGGGACTTCTCGGACATCATCTCCTTTGGCGTGTGCGATTCACAGAAGTAGTCAAACACTTTGCGCTCTATTGGTTTCAGGTGAGACAAGTCAGGATGAGTTGGCTCTTGTTTAAGCAACTGAGCATTTACTTGCAAATAACCTCTCCGAATCAAATCAAAGACCACTAACTGTAAAACTTTAGTTTCACCGCCATGCAAGTAGGCAATTTCGTAGGGCTCGGGTTTATTGGGAACTAATGGCAAAGGTAAGTTGGCTGTGTAGTCTCGTAAAAGGAAGTTAGATCCTATCAAGGTAATGGCAATGACAAAGCCGTAAAAAACTAAAAAGTGTGGCCCATACATATGGGAAATTGGGTTGTGAATCAAGATATCCATATTTGACTAATCCTTTTCTGTGTTTGTCCACAAGGAGGATAAAAGTGCCTCTATAGATTAATCAGCTCAAGTTGAGTAATTTATGATTTTTCCTAGAAGAAAGTTGGAGGAGTAGAGACTCGAGGGAACAGGGAACAGGGACTCGCTTCGCTCAAAGGCAAAAGGCAAAAGGCAAAAGGCAAAAGTAGGGAATAGGGAACAGGGAATAGATAATACGGAAGAACCCAACCATCTTCATCTAAAACCTGAAACCTAAAACCTAAAACCTAAAACCCTTATTATTTCGTAAGTTTGTGCTCTACTGAATTTCGTTATTTGAGCTCCACTTTCCTCCTCTCCCTCCCCTGCTTCCTCTGCCTCAAGAGCTCTCAAATACGTTAAATGTAAAAAACCTAAACTTGTAAGGACTGGGGACTGGAGACTGGGAAATTCCCAAGTCAATCATTTGGATCTGATATCAAAGATCGTTCAGACTTAGATTCAAGCCTATCATCGCTGCGGAGGTGCAAATCCCGTTGGGGATAGGGAATCTCAATGTGGTTTTCGGCGAAAGCCTGCCAGACGGCACAGCCCACTTCGCTAGTCACTGTCTTGCCAATCAGGGGATCGTCGAGCCAAAATTTCAACTCAAAATCCAGGCTGGATGAGCCAAAGCCGACGAAAAAAGCCCGGGGAGCCGGATCTTTGAGAACTTTGGGATGCTGGCGAGCTACCTGCAAGAGGATATCTAAGACTTTTTGGGGATCGCACTCATAGCTAGCACCGACGCTCAGAGAACGGTAAACGAGGTGATCGCTCCCCGTATAGGTGGTGATCTCTTCAGTAAAAAAGAGTTGGTTGGGAATGATTTTCTTGGAGTTATCTCGGGTCACCTGGACAGTAGCAGCGCGGACACCTAGCTCTTTCACCTGGCTGAGTTCTCCTCCGACATTAATAACATCCCCCGGTTTCAGCGAGCCTTCAAACAACAGCCAAATGCCGCTGAGAAAATTGCTGATGACCTCTTTCAAACCAAACCCAATCCCCACCGACAGCCCCCCCGTAATCGCCGCCAGGGCAGTGGCGTTAAAGCCGACATAACCGAAAATTAACACAATCCCGAGACCGATCAGCAGGTAGCGGATGATAAGTGAGGCAGCTTTCCCTGCTCCCGGTTCCAGCCGAGTTCCTGCCGAAAAGAAGTACAGGAGCAGGTTTTCTATCATAAATACCCCGACAATCCAGAAATACAGACCCACTGTGGTGACAAGGATAGCTCCTAAAGTCACTGGGGTACCAAACAGCTTGACAGGAACTACCTGAGCCAGTTGTTCTACATCAGTTAGCAGGCTCAGGGTTATGCGGATGACAAAAAAGATAAATAGGGGAGCGAAGAACCAGAAGCGATAACGGCTGACAGCATCAGTAGGAAAAGCAGCGTAGCACCCCAGCAAAAAGCCGCGATAGAACAAAAAGACCCACAGGATTTTGATAGCAACGGTCAGCAGTCCTGCCACCAAACCCAGATGGAGGAACCCCTTTCTGAGAAGGTTAACAGCTACCAAGCTGAGAACAGAGGTGAACAGATAGCGGAACAAGGCGGCTGCGTACTGTTGTCGGGAGAGCTTCCCACCGCTCCATTCCAGATAGTTTATTGCGAGAAATCGCCGCTGCAACTGAATCCAGATTCCTTTAGAAGTCAGCCACGCCAGGGAGATTACCATAGCAATGCCTAAGAGCTGAATCTGAACAACAGGGCGTTCCAGGGCGTGAAAAGACTTCAAGATTAGATCGGAGAGATGGGCGAAATCTAGGCTGGCTTGGTCAGTCATCCGTCCCTGAAGCTACTGCAATCCAAATTTAGCATTTATAGTGCGAGTGAGTTGGGCGGCTGCCGCATCGGGTGTAATTTCTCCTGCCAGAACCTGGGGATAGAGACGGTTGCCATAGTCAATGATGGCATTGAGTTTTTCCCCCTCATCCAGAGAAAATGTTCTAACCGTCCTCGATTGCTTCTGCAAGATGCCCTGAATGGGAAACAAGCGCGGGTCAATAATAGCATCTTTATTGGCAGGAATAACAGCTTGCAATTTTGAAGTCACTTCTCTTTGCTGCTCGGGGTTAGTCAAGAACTGGGCAAATCTAAGGGCTAATTGAGTTTGGGCGGGGCTGGATACGGAACTGAAGAGTATGGCCTGTGTAATGAGGGGCGGCCCTGCAGGACGATTCGCTTCGCCGGGCAAGAGGGTAACACCAAACTTGTTTTGGCCCAGGGATTCCCTCAAGTAAGGAATCGAAACCGAATAACAAGTAGCATAGGCTAATCTCCCTTGGATGAAGGCTTCCTGAAGGGCTATCGGGTCGTCAGTGAGAATGAAATTCGGCTCGTCCTTTGCTGCTTTGAGCCACTCCATCCATCTAGCCCAGCCTCCTCCGAGATCCAAAACTATACGACCTCGGGCATCGAAGAGTTGGCCGCCAAAAATCTGGGTTCCCCAAAAAGCATCCTCGAAACGGGAGATCAGTCCTACGGAATACCCCGCCCGCGCCTGGGCAATCAGATCTGACAGAGTCTGGGGAAGTTGCTTGACTTTATCTTTGTTGTAACAGAGAACCTGAGTGTTCAAGTACAATGGCAAGCCGTAGAGCTTGCCTTGGTAGCGGACTTGGCTGAGGGCATCGGGACGAAACTTCGAGATCTCAACCGGATAGTTGTTGAGGGAGCGCAAGGCTCCGGCCTGAATTAAGGGCGGAATAAAAAGGGATTGAGTATGGATGAGGTCAGGTCCCAACCCCTTCTCCACCTGTTCGACGAACTTCTCAACTACCTCCTTGTCCTGAGTAAATTCCAGTACGATCTTGACATCGGGATGGAGCCTGGTAAATTGCTGAACGGAGGCTCTGATGGCTTGCTTGAACTCAGCGACTTGCGTCTTTACCAAGTAGCTCTTGGAAAGGCTGAACCAGAGGACGAGATTTCCCTGAAGTGGTTTCAGCTGTTTGTTGTGGGTATCTCCAATCTCCGAGCTGCTACTGCAAGCGGCGATTAGCAGCGCAGCAAGAATCAGCCAAATTTTAGCAAACCAGCGGTTGGGCATCTTCTTCTTCTCATGAACTACTAACTTTACTTTTGTCCGACTACTTACTTGACGTTTACATCATAAACAAATAGCCGGGATTTATCGTCTTCAGGCATGAAGTAAACGCGTAAGCCCACGTTGGTAGATTCTACGTAAACCGGATTCTGAGTCAATGGGAGACCATCTTCGGTCCACAACTGCACTGGGATTTGATGTACAGCTGTGTTACTCGCTAGATCGACAAGTTCCAAGCCACCCAGCTTAAAAGCCATACCATCGGAGGAGGGGCGATATGTATTCAAACCAGAACACAGTATCATCCGCCGACCGAGATATCTACAATCCTGGTAATCGATGTAATAGGATTCGTTAAGGATTGGTTCGGATGACAGAGGAGCAAGCACATTGAGGTTTTGGTCGAGCTTCCAACGATAGAACTGCCGTGAACCCCAGCTCAAACCGTATAGGTTCCCGTCGTCAGTGTTGTGGAGTATGCCGCTGATATGATCCGGGAAACGGAACATTTCAGTTGCTTCCATTGAGTCCGGATCAACGCGGTAGATGATAGACTGACTATTGGGTCGGTATTCAGCAACCGACACCCATAACCAGCGACCGTCATAATCTATCCCCCCGGGATGGTAGATCGAGCCTTCGCCAAGAGTGATCTGGTCAATTAGATTCCCTTCATGGTCAAGCTTGAACAGATGACCTATGCCTTCTCCGGGGGAGCGGTCATAGCCGTTCTGTGGAGTTTCAAACTTTGTTGGCTTGACCTTTATCTCCACTGACGAGACGAACAGCACGTCTGCAACCTTAGCCATGCCTTGGGGGTGGTAAGTCCGGAATTTAACTGGGACAGAAGCAACTGATTGCCAATCTGTATCATCAGTAAGAAGTTTGAAACGAGCAATAACGGTTTCGTTGGCCGGAGCTTCCTCGGCGGCAAGCGCCATCACGCCGCCTCCCAGTATCAATGATAAGCCAGTGATCAGAATTATCAGTGTCAATGACAAGCCAGTGACCAGAATGTGGAGATTTTTTCCGCGTACCTCTCTTCTCCTCTCGCTAGAGTTCCTCATAACTTCATCGGCTTTCATCCCGTCTGCCTCTCACTATTGTCTCTAGTAGACTTATTCGCAAAGAGTTCCAATCAGAACTGACAAAATATTACTGGAAACCCATATTCTTTTAGCATAGTGTACCTAGAGTTATTTCGATTAAACTCAAAAGAGCGTCCGTGACGGCGCAGTTTGTTTTCTGGTCGGCATTCATCTGGTCGCCAACCTCGCAGGGTATGGCGGGAGTCTCTGCCGACATTTAGGTAAAAAACAATAAGGTGATTCTGAACTCACGACTAGTGACCTATGACAAACTCCCTACAACCGACCTGCATCACCATGCGCCACCAGCTCAAACAGCTGCGCCAACCGATTATTATCAGTGTTGCAGGAGACAGTGGCAGTGGTAAAACCACCTACAGTAACGGCATCCGCCGCCTTCTGGGTAGCGATCTAGTAGAAACAATCTGCACAGATGGCTATCACAAGGAAGACCGGGAACAGCGCCAAAAAAGTGGTCGCCTACCTCTAGATCCAGAGGCAAATCACCTAGATTTACTGGCTCAGCACCTGGAAGCCCTCAAGCAAGGCAAGTCAGTAGATATTCCTATTTACAATCACGCCACGGGCAAGTTCGATCGCCCCGAGCCCTTCTCCTTCAAACCGATCGTGGTGGTAGAAGGACTGCACACCCTCTACCCAGAATTGCTGCCCTGGATTGATTTCAAAATCTACGTTGACCCAGACCACGCCGTCAAGTGGGAGTGGAAGTGGGAGCGAGATATGAAACTTCGAGGGCACAAAGCTGAAGCCCTAGAAGAGGAAATGCTGCAAAGGTCAGCTGCTTACAAGCGCTGGATCGATTTCCAAAAGATCAGTGCCAACGTGGTGATTAAAATTTTCCCGAGTCAGATCCAGCAATGGGCTCGTCATAAGTTTACAGGAGCACTTCCTAAAAACTATTACCGGGTTGAGCTAATTATTGAGCCTGCCCTAATCCCCCTCCCCACATTGCCACTGCCTTTTGACCTAGCGGCAATGTTAGAAGCTGACCAAGCCCCATTTCTATTAGCGGCTATCCCTTCTCGCTATTGGGGACGCAGGGCGATCGCCATTCATCTGGACGGGGTGATGTCACCCCAAACCGTTGTGGAGCTAGAGAAGCACATCGTTAATTTTACAGGCATTCCTGTGGATGAAGCCATTCCCAAGGAGGAGTATGAGCTAGTTTCTGCCACCCGGTTTACCCAATTGTTGATCGCTTGGCGCTTTCTGGAGGAGGTCAATCACCTGTTGCAGCAACCCTCAGAGATATAGGCGAAGCGCTTTAGCTGAAATCCACAGAAGCCTCACGTCTCACCCGTAGGGGAGCGTGAGATGAATCCGGGTCAAAATCATCCGGGAAGATTTAGCTGAACGCCCATCGTTTTTTTAGAAAATCTAAAGACGGACGTTTAGAGTCTGTCTGCAAACCCTGGGGAGGGCGAAGCATTTGGACATAAAAACCTGGGATTGAGGGCTACCAACTTAAGGCGGGACACTATGGAGTAGGGAACAGGGAACTTCGGATCAGGGAACAGGGAATAGGGAATAGGGAATAGGGAATAGGGAATAGGGAATGGGGAATAGGGAATGGAGAATAGGTAATGGGGAATAGGTAATGGGGAATGAGGAATAGGGAATATAGCAGTCCATTATAAGTCGTTCCCCTGCTCCCGGGAGCTCTGGGAGCTCTCGTCACGTTCCCCGTTCCCCGATCCGAAGTTCCCCG
>JBFRWF010000009.1:0-16046 GCA_051439465.1 Xenococcaceae cyanobacterium
TCTAGAGGCTTAAAATCCTTGCACTTTTGTGGGAAATCGCTGGGTAAATTTGGGAACTAAGGGACGAACCTACTATTTTTCGAGCTGTGTGGCCTCTAGATTCGCTCTGTAGACTTTTTCAGCAAACTCTACATAACCATTGATTTAATAAAGCGATCGCGCTTACACGAAGTAAGCAGGTAAAGACTCAAATTAGGAATTAGAACTGAAGATAAATTTAAGCATATGCATTCAGTCCTACTTTCTGCTTGAGATGCTCTAAAATAAAATCATGAGCTACCTGAATATACAGATTTCTTTGAACTGAGTACCAGGGGTCAATTAAGAAAAACCAGCTTAAAGCAGACAAATGTAAACGATGGCAACTCGGCAGATTGTAATTGATATTCCTGAAAAGGTATTGCTGGCTGAAAAGACAGATGAAGCAACCTTTGCTCGTGAATTACGTATTTTGGCCGCTGTTAAGCTCTATGAGCTAGGTCGTCTCTCTTCTGGTCGAGCGGCTGAACTCGCTGGGATGTCCCGGGTCGAGTTCTTGCTAAACCTTGGGCATTACAAGGTTTTTCCATTAGAAGCTGAGTTACGCGACTTAGAGAGGAGTTGTGCCTGACGCAATTTCCAATACCTCACCTTTGCTGTATCTATATCGAATAGAGACGTTAAGCTGGCTGCCTGAGTTATTCGGCGAGGTATGGATTCCGAAGGCAGTAGTGCTTGAACTACAAGCAGGTCAACAGAAAGGTTACGACGTCCCTATTCCTAGCAGCTACCCTTGGCTTCAAGTCATTGAACCACGCTCCATGCAGTCTGAATGGCTAGCACTGGATTTAGGGGCAGGAGAACTCGCAGCAATGGCGCTAGCCTTGGAACATCCAGAGAAAGTTGTACTACTGGATGATACCCTGGCAAGACGGATTGCTCAAGCGGCTGGTCTCCAGGTGTGGGGGACGCTCAAAATTTTACTTGAAGCAAAATCTCAAGGGCTGACTGAAACCATCAAACCATTGGTTGACCGTTTGGGCAATGCAGGAATGTGGCTTTCCCACGATATTCGACAGCGAGTGCTGGTACTGGCTGGTGAGAAATAGACTACAGTAACTCCAGTTAGATTTATGCGAGGGGTAACGTTTCCTCCCCATGTCTCCCTCTCGCTCCCCCGATTTTCCGGTGAAGGCTTAAGCCGGAGGATTGCCATAAACGACATAGGGAACACTAGTTAATTCCTGATTTTGTTTAAATTGGATTCGCCTTTGTTGCACCAGCTGGGGTAATCGCGCCCTCAGTTCTGAGTCAGAATCTCTAATCAAACGACGAATTTCAGAGAACTTCAGAAAAAAGATATCCCCCGCTTTAGAAAGTAAACCCGACTCTAGCCAAATTCCCTCCAGCGCCACAAAACTCCAGCGCAGATGAGCTAATAGCTGACTATAAACCTCCGTTACTTTACCCTTAAGATTGAGCCGCTTCTGTACCAGTTCTGTTTTCCAACTTTTAGATTCTGAGGGCTTCTGGAGTTCGATTTCCCTTTCTTTCTGCTCATTAAAGAGAAACCGAGTAAATAGCTCTCTCACAGGTCGAGGATCTTCCTTCCAGCGCGGAACCGCAATATCAGTTGCCACTTCACTCAGATAGCCGTAACGCTCTAGCCATTGATGGAACTGTTCCAAAACACTCTCCCCATCTGGTATTTCAGCGAGATGGGCAAAGAGGGAAGGACAGCTATCGGTTGCGAGTCGCTCCACTGGTAGCAAGTTGCGGGTATCGGCGGCAAGGCAAGCCAGCGATCGCAAGGATTCTACTTCTGGTGTCTGACTGTTATCAAGTTCTGTCTCTTGAACTTTTAAGATTGCCTGCCGCAGTGCCAAACTTAAGGGCGCGAGAATACTATAGTAAGTGGCCCGTTTCAGAACAGATAAAATCGTTTCTACTCGTTCTAATAACTCTTTGGGAGACAATTCTGTTCGCGAAGCGTCTTGAAGGGAGGGCGGTTGTGCTAGGATTTGGCTCAGGGTGGGAGCAAAATCACGCTGGTAATCCAAGTGAAAGTCTTTCTCTAAATTCCATTCACGGCTCAGTAACCGCAGTAACCTTGGGAGATTGCGCAGGATAGACTGGAGCGGAGGTTTGCTAAATTTCGCCCTAGTAGTGAGAAATTTTAAGCTTTCCGGTGGTAGTCCCATGCGTCGGAAAATTTCTCCCAGCAACGTAGCGTTAAAGTAAGCTCTGTGGTAGTGCAAGGTTGCAGTTTGAGTAAAATCTAGGTCTTGAGAACGCTTTCCTAAAACTAGAGTAAAAATTTTTCCCCAAACACCACAAAACAGGGGACGATTAATCGACCAAGTCAGGGGTCGAATTAATCCCGGAATCATCTCAGCGGCTATCTTGCGCGTCCAAATTGGTTGCATAGTAGTAATGGGTAGCGTTTGCAGCAACCACAACTTTTGCCCGTCATAAGTCCATTCAATATTTTGGGGAATGCTGTGGTAAAGGTTTTCAATCTTGCGAGCTAGTAATGCGACTGACTGGATTAATTCTGGGGGTACATCCCCGCCTTCTGAAGGATAAAGAGGGCTATTGGTTGGGGTTTTATGCAACTCTGGAACATCAACTCGATACTGTTGAGGTGTAACTTGCCCCGATATTACTTGTGCTGCATCTCCTGGCAATGCTTCTATCACTACAGAAGTATTGAGCTGATCGATGGGATCTCGACTGAAAGCAACCCCTGAAAAAACGCCTCGGACTTGCTTTTGAATTAGTATTGCCATCGAGTCCTCCTTTTTATGCCTGTCGCGGCGATACAGGGAAGCAGCGAGATTATTATAGAAAGCCTGACAATCGAGAATTGCTGCTTGTAGCATCTCGCGGCTGGAGACATTAAAGATAGTTGCATACTGTCGGGTAGCAGAAGCTGATTCGGAGTCTTCTCCTACTGCTAAAGAGCTTACCACCAAAGGTTCAGCAATAGAGGGCCCGAGAAATTGAATTAGGGGTTGGGGATCGTCTCCTGCTGGTAGTAGCCATCCATCCGGCACTAAATAGCCACTGCGTTTTAATTGAGATAGGGTAGCGGCTTTTTGTCCTACTTTGTCCGCATCGAGTTTGCTGTCCAGAGAGATAATTGCTTTATCGCCTCGGAAAAAACGAAACATTTTTTGAGACTCTGCCTGTTCTTCTTGTACTGGGATATCTAAGTCATCGGGGATTTTTTGGTAAATCCAGGCAAGTAAACCAGACAGAGCGATCGCCGCAAAAATGTATTCTGTTTCCTGGGCATGTCGCAACGTCAAAATCAAAGCTAGCAAGATTAATACTCCCAAGCGTCCAGAAGTGCGATCGCGAAATATTGTAAAGCTAATTCCCCCAATCAGGAAAATCAACCCTGCTGAAATTAGGTCATGAACCACTATTCCCCAAACTACATTAGTTGTTCCAGCCTCTTTACCCATCCAGTAACGTCCCATCACTAGGGCAATTAGGGCAATTAACTCCCATACGGGTTCCGAGGCAAAGAAATAACGCGCTAGCAATACCGCCGCAATGCCTTTTGATGCCTCCGATAAGAGTGCCAAGATTCCCACCAGCCTGCCACCGTGGTAAAAAGCGGCTGATACGGAGACATTCCCCGTCCCTAACTTAGCTAGCTGACGCCTTGTGATGGCATAGGTAATCCAGTCAATTAGAGGTAGTCCTCCTAAAAGGGGACAAACTAAGAAGATGAGCAGAGAACCCCAAACTTGTGTGAGCGTCATTTGCCGAAATCAACGATTCAATTTTCTTTGATCCTAAACTGATGTCAGGATCTGCATGACAAAATTTGCGATCGCTCATTCATCTCATTTCATTTTGGGCTAACAACTCTTAAGAAAACACTTGTGTTTTCCTCCATCCATAACGTGGCGATCGCCGCCAACGCAGCGATCAGCGGGACACTTGAAGTAGGGAACTTCGGATCAGGGAACTTCGGATCAGGGAATAGGGAATAGGTAATGGAGAATTGGTAATGGGGAATAGGGAATGAGGAATAGGGAATATAGCAGTCCTAAATGAGTCGTGGCCAATCAAAACATATAAGTAGTCGGACAAAAATAAACATCTCTGTATTAAGAAAAATTAAGATCAAGATTGCTCCACTCTTTTGCCCAACCGATAAGCTCTCCCCCCTCTCCCCCTCTCCCCTGATGTCTTAACCGAAAATATTTATGTCCTACTACTTAGAATAGCTGAGCGGTGGTTGACTTGCCAGATGACGAGCAGGCGATCGCGCAAAAAATCTTAACCTGTACGAAGCTTAAATTGGTAGCCAAATATACTGTTGCTCTGACAATATTTGACAGTACGATGCCAAAAACTACAGTCTTTGGTTGGATAAGATTCGCCCTTTTCAAACAGAAGATGACCTGGAATTTTTCCAGGGTGTAGTACAATCTTTTACTAGTAGGCTCACTAACCTCTCCGAAAGCAGGTCGAACCCCTAGCTAGCAGGCGATTTTATGATTCCTAGAAAAAGTTTCCCAAACCCTCTTGGCAGGAAATGGTTTTATCTCATCCCTGTTATTCTCGTTTGCCTGGTTGTGTTCCTACTATGGCATTACTCTCAACTACCAGAGAAATCAGAAACTTCTACGGTAGAGGAGCCAGTAGCCATTACTTTAGTTCAAGAACCGATTCAGCCAATTCCCCTACAGCTAGAACTGAACGAAGAAAAGGTCAAGCTGGGTAATAAGCTTTTTCTTGATCCCCAACTGTCACAGGATAACACCATTTCCTGTGCTAGCTGCCACAATCTGAATACCGGTGGGACGGATCAATTGGTGCGTTCAATTGGGATCAAAGATGCTATTGGCTCTGTCAATACACCAACGGTATTCAATGTTGTATTTAATTTTAAACAGTTTTGGGATGGGCGAGCTGAGACACTGGAAGACCAGATCGATGGACCAATCAATTCAGACCAAGAAATGGGGTCTAATTGGCCAGAAGTCGTCAGCAAACTCAAGCAATCCTCCGAATATGTCTCGATGTTTAGCCAACTATACAAGGATGGTATCAACAGCGACAACATCAAGGATGCAATCGCCACTTTTGAAAGATCGCTGTACACTCCCAACTCGCGCTTTGACAAATTTCTGCGCGGCGATAAAAACGCCCTCACCTCCTCAGAAAAAGAAGGCTATCGTCGGTTTAAAGCCTATGGCTGTGCTAGCTGTCACCAAGGAGTCAATATCGGCGGTAATCTGTTCCAGACTTTTGGTCTGCTGGGGGATTACTTTAAAGATCGTGGTAATGTGACGAAAGAAGATCTGGGACGCTTTAACGTCACTGGCGATGAACGCGATCGCCATGTATTTAAGGTTCCCAGTCTGCGTAACGTGGTCCTGACACCGCCATATTTTCACGATGGTTCAGCCGCAACCCTTGAAGAAGCTGTGACTACAATGGGCAAATATCAATTGGGCCGCCATCTGTCGGCAAGGGACACCGATCTTATTATCAAGTTTCTCAATACTCTCACGGGCGAGTACGAAGGAAAACCATTATGAAAAGACCCCGATGGCTAAATCTCCTAAGCGTCTTGGGTGCTGTTCTTATCCTGGCTTTTTTTGTGGGGAAAAGTCTATCAATTAATTTTGAAGAAAATCAGCAATATCAAAACGCTTTAAGTCAACAAAAGGAAGAAAATGCCATTTTAAATCAGGAGATTATCAAATCCAGATACGAGCTTCTAAGCTCTTACGATCCATTAGTAAAGCATTTATCTGAACTAAAAGAAAATCAAAAGAAGCTAAATATAATACCGAAATTCATTGAGGGAGAAGGTCAGAGGGAAATTCAGCAGATCCTGAAAAAAAAATCAGAAATTCTGAAGCAAACAGAAAGTTTACTAGAGAGGTTCAAATCCCAGAATGCAGTTCTGAAAAACTCCCTGCGTTACTTACCGTCTCTGAGTGCTGAGCTGCTCCAGAAAGCCTCTTCTAAAACCTGGAACCAGAATTTGACAGTTACTTTCGAGGAACTGCAGCAAAATATACTGCTTTACAACCTCACATCTGATGAGGAGCTAGCAGCGCCAATAAAGGCAAATATAGAGAGGCTCCTGCAGCTCAAAGACCAAAATGCTGTTGGTGGGGATGACTCCCTCACCGAGCTGGCGATCGGCCATACCAGAATAATTCTGAGCAATAAACCTGAGGTTGACAAACTGACCCAGCAGCTACTGCTGCTTCCCACCACGCAGCGTACCGAAGAACTTAACAAAGTCTATAACTCCTACTATCAAAAAGCTATTAAGACAGCTAATACTTATCGCCTGTATGCCTATGGTTGGTCTTTGATTCTGCTGGGTTGGATTGCCTACCTAGTCATCAACAACTTGGTCAAAGCAAACCGTCGCACCATCAACTTTCTGGAAAAGCGCAAACAAGCAGAGTCAGCCTTGCAGAAACTAAATGAGGAGCTAGAAACCAGAGTAGAAGAGCGCACTAGTCAACTGACCGAATTGTTGGAGGTGCAGCGCCTCTCTGAAGAAAAACAAAGGAGCGCGAAAGAAAAACTACAGCAACGAGTCCTAGAGTTGCAGATGGAAGTAGATCCGGTAAGTAAAGGAGACCTCACCGTCCGTGCCAAGGTGACACCCGATGAAATCGGCTCGGTGGCAGACTCCTACAATTCCACCCTCGAAAACTTGCGCAAGATTGTCGCTCAAGTGCAAACCGCAGCTCAACAAGTAGCAGACACCACCAGCAGCAATGAGACTGCCATCCAAGCGCTCTCGGAAGGAGCTTTGCAGCAAACGCGGGTAATTTCAACAGCTTTAGACCGGATTCAAGCCATGGCCTACTCGGCACGTACCGTTGCTGCCAACGCTGAACAAGCAGAAGCTACTGTAAAACAAGCGGCTCAGATGGTAGAAGAAGGAGATGCGGTGATGAACCGGACGGTAGATGGGATTCTGGCGATTAGAGAAACGACTGCAGAAAAGGCGAAGAAAGTCAAGCGCCTTGGGGAATCTTCCCAAAAGATTTCTAAAGTGGTAAATCTGATTCGTAACTTTGCTCTTCAAACCAACTTGTTGGCGGTGAATGCCTCCATTGAGGCGGCTCGCGCTGGGAAAAAAGGCCTAGGCTTCGCCGTAGTTGCCGAGGAAGTGCAATCGCTGGCGCAGCGCTCTGCACAAGCTACTGCCGAAATTGAGAAGCTGGTGGCAGATATCCATGTAGAAACTAATGAAGTGGTTGCAGCCATAGAAGCAGATACCGAACAGGTGGTTGCCGAAACCAAACTGGTGGATGAAACTCGCCAGAGTCTGAACCAAATCATGACGGCGAGTACCCAGATTAATCAGTTGGTAGCAGCGATCGCTCAGGCAGCAGTGGAGCAATCCCAAGCCAGTGAAGCAGTTACCCAAATCATGGAAGAGGTATCCGCGATCGCTGGCAAGACTTCAACCTCAGGCACCAATGTATCAGCTTCCTTTAAGGAACTGCTGGCGGTGGCTCTTCAGTTGCAAGAGAGCGTCGGTCAGTTCAAGGTGAAATAATCAAGTTGTTGTAAATATTCTCCCAATATACTTTATAAGTATCAATGAAATAGCAAAAACGCCAATTATACTATATCGGTATTGCTTGCGAGCTTCAGCAAAGAGATTTTTCCTCTTAGAGTTAGCAACTGTCTTCTTATTTTTCTTAATGGTCTTGGGCAACGGTCGAGCTTTTTGATATGCCTCGGAATCTCTAACCAACTTCATTCTGGTCATTGCCTCTCCTAAGCAAGCGTTGTATAGCCGCATTGCGGCATTAAACCTTGCCGATAGCTCTTTAGACTGCTTGCTATTTACTTTCAAAGGTAGCTCTGTAATGAAGGATGGAGTTGTCGAACGTGGCATAACTCGACCGAGAAACTTTGAATAAAGATAATTTTACGACACTACAGGCAAGATTAGTTCATCAATAATTCAAAATTATATTAATGACCCCCATCACTACAAGTGAGACATTTGTCAGTCACCTGCGGCGGTTTTAACCGCCGCGTCGCGTTTCCGCCCCGAACTGAAGTTACAGGGCTACCACGCTCCCGTGTTTTTTAGATGTCTTTTTTCAGACCCCGCCTTGAAGTCGAACATAAAATATAAGTAAACACATTTACTCTTGACATCATGGGGGTGATAGTGTGGCTCATCTGAAGTCGCGTTATGCAAATTTAACCACTGCTCTAGCTGTAGCCTTGTTAGTGCTGACTCCTGGCTCTTACTCTAACGAGAGGTCTAACGCTGAAGCTACTGTCATCAGTAACATAAACAACTTGGTTGATGCTCAACTACGATTAATCTCTTCTGAGTCAGTCAGCACCAACTATTTAGTGACTGGCAAGTTACTAGCTCAAGCACTACCAGTACCAGTAGGCGACCAAGCTCAGGTTCAATATGTCATTGCCACGTTACCTGATGGCAACTACCAATTTTGTAGCGAACCTGAGCCGAAGGACTGGCTGCTAGGGGCAGGAGTTTGTTTCTGGTTTCGTAAAGTGGATAATCGCCTTGTAGGCTACTACGGCTATCCTCACTCAAGTAACTTCATAAATTGTGTCAGCGGCGAAGTTGATAACAATATCCTCACAGGTGAAGCCCTAGCGATCTCATGGCCTGGTCACCGCTGGATTGAGATTCCTAAATCTACATTTGAATGGGATGAAGAGGGTCGTTTGAAACTGAGTCGAGGAAGTATTGTTCATACGGAGGGCGATGAAGGGGGAGGTACTGATTGGATTCAGTTTCTCAGTGCAACCCTCGATCTGAATGGTTTTTATCGATATAGCGCCGATAAAGTGAGCCAGATGAAATCTCCACCTGAAAGCTGTGAAATTGAACAGTGGATTGAGAATTAATAGGTATATTGAGGTTACTTGTGAATATGTACTTAATTTAATATACCATAATTAATTTTCAAGAATACTAGCTAAAATACCTAAAATTTTAGGCACATCTCGCAGATAATATTCACTTAAATCAATTCGTATTTCTTTTCCTTCTAGTTGCAGAAATTTCCAAATATTTCCAGAAGTAACTGTTCCCAAAATTACCGAAATATCACTTCCTTCCCGTTCATTAAAAATTTGCGCAGCGACCATCTCCGCTACACACTGACCTAAACCAGCAATAATATTTTCCTTCTTTGCTTCTACTAAAGTCAGCACAGGATATTTAATAAAAAGTTGTTCTGTAGATGAACTAATCAGAAAATCACAAATTCCATTTAAACCCTTTTCTGAATCAACATTAAAGTCAACGCCGGAAAAGAGACTAAATCGATGTTTAAGACGTTTTCTTAAGTCAAGTAAAAGCGGCGCAATAATCATTTCCGATCTGGCTTTTTCGGTATTAATTTGTAGAGCAAGTGGTGCATTTTCTTGAAGAAATTCAGTGAGTAGCGGACTGGGTTCTAAATTAGCTACATCAGTGAAAAGCTCAATATTTTCTGAAATGGTTAAGTCAAAATCTTTCTGTGCTTTTTCTAAAGTAAAGTCGCTGTATGCCATTTTTTTAATCTTCTTTGAAAACAGAGAATTAATCTTAGCTACTACTCTTTACAGGACGGAAGGGATGTAAGAAATTAAGCAAGGGATAAAAGTTGCGAGACTGAACCCACAAACTTCCCTCACCCCGAAAGCGACAAACTAATCCTTCACCACCAAATATTCCCGTTTTTAGCCCTTTAAATGACAAGCCGCCGATCATCTCAACATTGTAATTTAAGGTATCTTCAAAAGCAACAATGTAGCCTGTATCAACTACATAGTCTCCAGCCCCCGGAATTTCCACAATTGCTCCATAGGAACTAAACCAGAAGTCTCCGGTACCAATTGCCCGTATTAAAAATAACGATTCCCCACTAAAAAAGCCTCTCATCCCTTGAAACTGGGTATCTATTTCTACCGTCGGACTGCAAGCAACAAACCCGGAAGATTGAACCATCAAGGCACAATTACCAGTGAGGTAGTAATGCTGGATATCGTAACTGCTCAATAACCACTGGTGGTGATCGAGAAGTAAGGCGATCTCGAAAGAAGGCGATGCTCGCTACGCTGCGCACACTTCCGCGAACGGGAAAGAAGGCGATCTCGGAAGACGGCGATTGGGGAAGACAGCGATCTCGGAAGACGGCGATCGGGGAAGATGGCGATCTCGGAAGACGGCGATCGGGAATAGAACTGAAATGTTCGTTACTACCCAACCGCCCTGGAAGTCAATGGATTCAAGTCTGTGGAGCCGCTCGCGCTCCTTAAACATCCGGCAGATAGGGAACAGTTCCATCTTCAGACAAGCGAGACATCAAATACTGCCAGAAAGAAAAAGCCAACTTCCGACAGGTCTTTTTCAGCCCGGTAAAAGTATCGCGAACTAGTCTAAACTCCAGCCAAAGAGCGTGTTTATTGAGCCTCTTTCGAGATCGCCGTTTTCCCCGATCGCCGTTTTCCCCGATCGTCTTACTTCTCGATCACCACCAGTGGTTATTGAGCAGTTACCTTTTCAAGTATGATTTCTCCGATTTGGTGGGTCAATTAACCTGGCATGGAGATGCTGTCGCAATGCAGAGGAATTTACGGAATGAGTGGTGAGCGCTACCTGTTGGATACGAATGCAATTGTAGCTCTGCTCAAGGAAAATTCTCAACTCATTCTTTTATTGCAAAATGCTGATTGGATCGGGATTTCAGTCATTAGCCAAATTGAGTTTCTGGCGTTTTCTGGGCTGGTTTATCTGCCTGGATTTTAACAAATTTGTAACGATCGCGTTTGGTAAGCCCCTCTTGTAGGTTGGGTGGATGTCATAGGCGCGGATGGAGACAGCCAAGGCATTGGGTGTATGCATTATAATAAAGGCAAGAACTATTACATGCTACGTTAGAGGCAACGCTAAAATGGTACAAGCACGACCTAAAATACTGACATTGTCGGAGTTTCTGAAACTACCGGAAACGAAGCCTGCTAGGGAGTACATTGATGGAAAAATCATACAGAAGCCCATGCCTCAAGGAAAACATAGTCGGATTCAAGGAGAACTTCTAAGCGCCATCAATAGTTTAGTTAAGTCAAAAAAAATTGGGTGCGCATTTCCTGAATTACGCTGTACATTTGGGGGGCACTCAACTATACCTGACATTTCAGTTTTTGTTTGGGACCGAATTCCATGTGATGAGAATGGAGAAATTGCCAATGTATTTTCCCTGGCTCCTGATTGGATTATTGAAATCTTATCTCCCGACCAAAGTCAGACAAAAGTCACGAAAAATATTCTTCACTGCCTCAAGCATGGAACCCAGATCGGTTGGTTGATTGACCCTGACTAAAAAACTGTGTTTGTTTACGATTCTAAACAAGAAATTGAGGTATTCGAGCGACCCGATATGTTACTTCCTGTACCATCTTTTGTGAGTAAGCTAAATCTTACAGTTAACGATTTATTTGCTTGGTTATTACTGTAAATATAGAGCCCTGTCAGCTAGTGCGATCGGTCTCCGGTCAGAAAATGTCATTACCCTCATCAAAGTGCGATCGCCGATCTTGTAGTGCGATCGCCCAAATCCATTGTAGAAAATAAGAGCATCCGTTAGGATCAGAAGGTACATTAACAGTCAATGCAGACCTTACCTTAAAGATGGCATCCTACTCCGTTAACTTGCCGCTTCAACTTCAGCAAGAAGTAGAACAATGTGCAAGGCGTTAAGGCATTCCCCTCGACGAATTTATTTTATGGGCAGTGGCTGAAAAAGTTGCCGTTCTCCGGCATCAATTCCATGACCCAAGCTTTCCCCACATCACTTATCGTCAAGGAGCCAGTGGTCACCCCGTCTCAGTCATTCGTGGGACAGGGATTCGAGTCCAGACGATTGCGATCGCGACCCACCAATGGGGAATGTCTCCCAACCAGCTTGCCGAGGAATATGGGTTAACTGAAACTCAAATTTATCTCGAAAATCTGGTATCTTGGGGATAGTGCGATCGCCTGATCTTGTAGTGCGATCTCTCGCCTCGTAGGTTGGGTTGAGACAGATTATAATCCGAGCGATCCAGGCATTACCTTAATTGAACTTTTCCCTTGGTTAACCGATCAAATGTTGTTACGGTTTAATCAAAACTCATGTTCTACCTGGGAACCAGGAAAAATGTAACTTTTGCTACAGAAAAAAATGTATAATTGAAGTATAGAGGGGAAGGAGAAAGGTCAATGTCTATTCAAGGACAAGCTCGCGCTCTCATGAGCCGCCACCATCAACTGATTAAGAACCGCGAACAGTCGATGCTCTTTCGGGCTGTGGCTGACATCGGTCTGGATGTTGACGTGACGCACTATCACAGCCACATCCAAGGCAAGACTCCTGCGAATTTTGGCAAGGTTTACGATCGGAACCATGCTGCCATGAGCTAGACTAGAGGAGGTTCCAAAGAAAGTACAGAAGAACCGTCCTGCTAAGGCGGTGCTGAAGACTTGCGCGATCGCTACACTCAAAAAAAGCAGTTCTTCTTTGTCGGTGATAGCGGAAAATCCTATGTTTTGATAGCCAGAGTCTAAGCCAGCTTTTACTTCTTGTTTATAGCCACTAAAACCATAAACAAGCTGGATAGTGAATGGAATTGTCACGGGACTAGAACACGGGTTGCCAACCCTACATCCGGGAGTGCCTATATATTCTGGGGTAACGTAGTTCCTCTGGCATAACGAGAAACTGAGGCTAATGACGTTCGCGTAGGCGGAGCCTTCTCGTAAGAGTAGCGTTCTCCGAAGGAGTAGGAGTAGGCTCCTGGTTAAGAAGCCCACACTGTACCCGTAAGGTCAGTGTGCGGAGTCGTCACAAGCATTCATCTCTCCTTCTCCCCGACTGACAGGCTCAGGCAACATCCCCTTCGAGTGTAAAGCACTGCTAAGATTGAATTCTGCGAGCTAGTAATTGTTCTTCTAAGGCAGCAATGCGATTGTACGCTGCTGTCAGTTGTGCTGTGAGCCGTCGGATTTGAATATCGGGAGACAGCACCTGCTCACTTTTTGGATTGGCATTGTTTTCCCAACTACTGCCATCAAGTAGGATATCCTTGTGTTCCATGACTGGCTTGAAACTCCCGTTGCTAGGGGAAGAGTCGGATATTATCTGAGCAGTCGGAAACGGGTCAGTTCCGTTGCCTGATTGCTGCTGTTTATCCGATGTCAATGCTGCGATCTGGCAGCTTAGTCGCTCGACGACTCCATGGAGTTGATCGACTTTTTGATTAAGCTCGATGATTTGCTTTTGCAGTCCATCCATAGGATTACCAATTTCTATGGGTTCTTTTATATTATCCTAATTGGCAATAGAGCATAAACTTTGACTATTCCTGATTGATTTAACTTTTGTAGTCCTACCTCGACCTTGCAGTGAGTATAATTCATATCTTCAGGACTGGATAGAACGCGGATGACGCGGATGACGCGGATTATCACGGATTTTGCTCGCCAACACTTGGCGAGGATATGATTACATATCACCTGTTTTTTGTCAACCCTTATTTCTTGACCGATACTCTAGCCGTGTCAAACCTAGGAACCGACTATCAAAACAATTACCAAGCCCTCTACAGCCAAATGCGATCTCGACAAGTACACCTGGTTTTTATTGGCAGAATCCAATCTTCTGCTCGATAGGAGCTTTTACACAATTAGAGTTAATGGGAACAGAGGAATTAATTGAAAATTAGTATAAAAGTAAGTAAAGGCTAAAATCTATGCTTGGCAAAAATTATATACTAACTAGACGTTCTTTTTTACTCAGTGCCGGGACAATGGCACTAACACAAGTGCTATCCGGGTGTAGTGGTGAGCAGGCAGCTCTGAAAGTACTGCTGTTGAAAGGTTCAATTCCCCCTCAGCTATTGGGGCAATTTCGCAAGCAATTAGCTCAACGAAGAGGGCTTATATTTAAAGCAGAAGTCCAGTTAAAGGATTTATTTCGTCTTCTGCAAACTTGGCAAAAGAAATCTAGTCTCGAGGAGACCGATCGAGACTGGCTACCCTTAATAAAGGGTAGAACACCAGCGATCGCCGACTTAGTAACCCTCGGAGACTACTGGTTAGCAGAGGCAATTCAGGAGAATCTGATTCAACCCCTGGATATAGAAGAACTTGACGGATGGCAGAAGCTGTCTTCGCCCTGGCAACCCTGGCAAAATTTAGTGAAGCGCAATGATCAAGGCGAACCAGATTCCGGTGGTGCAATCTGGGGAGCACCTTACCGCTGGGGTAGCACCCTCATTGCCTATCGCCGCGACAAGTTCAAGACTTTGGGCTGGACACCCACGGATTGGAGTGATTTGTGGCGTGAAGAATTGCGCGATCGCATTTCTCTGTTAGATCAGCCGCGAGAAGTAATTGGCTTAACCTTAAAAAAACTCGGTTACTCCTACAACACTCCTGATTTAACTAAAGTGCCAAACTTGAAATCAGAATTACTGGCACTACAGCAACAGGTCAAATTCTACAGCTCTGACAACTATCTACAACCCCTGATTCTAGGAGATACCTGGCTAGCTGTCGGTTGGTCTACCGATATCCTAGCTGTGCGATCGCGCTATCCCATAATCGACGCAGTGATTCCTCAATCGGGAACCTCTCTCTGGGCAGATTTATGGGTACAACCGACACAACCAGCCTCTGAAAGTACCAATTCCCCTTCCCTAGAAGGCAAAAATAATCTGTCTCTAATCAACCAGTGGATTGATTTTTGTTGGCAGCCTCAGTCTGCCAGTGAAATTTCTCTGTTCACTGCTGCCGCCTCCCCGGTGATTCTAAGTATGAAGAAGGATGATTTACCGAAAGACCTCCGGGAAAATCCGCTGCTCGCACCGCCACCACAAATTCTCGAAAACAGTGATTTTCTCTCCCCTCTTCCCCCAGAAACCCTGAAACAATACCAATCTTTATGGAAGGAAATCCGCAGGTGAATTATAGTGTGGCGATCCCATAAACCAACAGTATCATTTATTTGTGGAGAAAATGACAATTAATGGATGATGCAAATTTTCCGCTTCGCCTTTTTCAAGTTCTTGTTTGATGTTGCTGGGGTGGGTGCGATCGCCTACCTTTTGCTCTGTATCTCCTTGTTACTGTGGCAAAATCGTCTCATCTTTTTCCCCTCCTCAGTGATTGAAAACACGCCAGATGAACTGGGTTTGGCTTACTCTGACGTTTGGTTGCCAGTGTCAACAAAAGCAGGATCGGTGAAACGCCTGCATGGCTGGTGGATACCAGCCCCCTCCCCCACATCTGACGTGCTGCTTTATCTTCACGGCAATGGGGAGAATATTGGGGCTAACCTGGAACATGCTCACCGTTTTCACCAGTTGGGTTTCTCAGTGCTGTTGATTGACTACCGGGGTTATGGACGCAGTGAGGGCAAGTTTCCTACTGAAGCTCAAGTTTATCAGGATGCTCAGGTCGCCTGGGATTATCTAGTGCAGCAAAGGGGGATTAAACCTCAACATATCTTTCTCTATGGTCATTCTCTGGGGGGAGCGATCGCCATTGATTTAGCAGTGCGAAACCCAGAAGCCGCCGGCTTGATTGTAGAAAGCTCATTTACCTCGTTGCTGGATATGGTAGACCATCAGGGGGTGTATAGTCTCTTTCCAGCGGACTTGCTACTTAGCCAGCGGTTTGACTCCCTCAGTAAAATTGAGTCATTACAAATGCCATTACTATTGATTCATGGCACAGATGACCAAATAATTCCCCCTAGGATGAGCCAAGTTTTATTTGATGCTGCAATAGTACCTAAAAAACTCTTTATTGTCCCCTATGCCGACCACAATAATGTAGGATCAGTCAGCGGTGAACAATATTTCCAAACGGTGCGCGATTTTTACCAATTGGTAAGAGCCTGGGACTTATCGCCTAAACAAGTAAAGTAATGTTGCGAGTGAAGTGTAATGGCACTTGATTTACCGAGATTCTTCTAGTTTATATTACATTTTGGGCGCAAGCCTTGCGCCCCTACATTTGGGGAATTATCCTGCTGTAGGGG
>JBFRWF010000010.1:0-16830 GCA_051439465.1 Xenococcaceae cyanobacterium
AAAAACTTATCGAGCACGTAAGTCAGTGCCTCTGAGCGATCACAGATAGTTCAATTTCCCCTCGTCATCAAGGGGATAGTTAACCCGGATTTGGGATAACAAGGTATTGACAAATAAACTATTACGAGCGCTTCTGGTCGCCAATTTTAATGGTCTTGTACTTTTTCCATCTCTACCTCACCCACCGAGATGGTAAAAGTTCCTCATTATGTCCTGGAGCGCTTACCCTGCTTTATTTACGCCAGTCAAGCACCTCCATTGAGCATTTGCGATCACCGACTACATCGATGGACAAATTGATAAAGTCGAGCTTATGCTCAATGGTTCCCAATTCTTAAAAACATACCCTTGAAAGGTCTCCCCCTCTCCCCCTGCTTCCCCTGCTTCCCCTGCTCCCCCTGCTCCCCCTGCTCCCCCTCTAAGCGTGTTACTCTGTTTTGAACCATGCCGATTTTGGGTTGAGACGAGCTCCCGGAAGCAGGGGGAGAAAAAGCTTATGACTAATAACTAATGACTAAAGCGGCAAAAGCATCCGAATGGGATAGGATCAAAATATGGCAACCATTGATATTCTGGGAGTGCCTCACGCTTACAACCTAACGCCTCCCTCTCCCAAATCATCTTCTCCTGTCCTGATTTTTATTCATGGCTGGCTCTTAAGCCGTAACTATTGGCAACCTCTGATTGACCAATTAGCACTAGATTATCAGTGCTTGATTTACGATTTACGGGGATTTGGTGATTCTCAGCGATCGCCAGCAAGAGTGAATGGAGAAGCTTTAGATGCCTCACAACAGAGGATCTCCAATTCTAGTTATACCTTAGCTGCCTATGCTAAGGATTTAAGCATCCTGCTGCAAGAGTTGGAAATTGACCAAGTTTGGCTGATTGGTCACTCTCTAGGAGGCAGTATTGCCCTTTGGGGAGCCGACTATTGTTCCCAACAGGTCAGGGGCGTGATTTGTTTAAACTCCGGTGGTGGGATTTATCTCAAGGAAGAGTTTGAGCGTTTTCGGGTTGCTGGTCAACAGCTAGTCAAACGACGCCCACGTTGGTTGTCCTATGTCCCTTTGATTGATTTGCTGTTTGCCCGGATAATGGTAGCACATCCACTAGCTCGTCATTGGGGGCGTCAAAGGGTGATTGATTTTGTTAAGGCTGATGAACAAGCTGCTCTGGGAGCACTGCTCGATTCCACCACTGAAGCCGAGGTTCACCTACTCCCCCAAGTTGTCTCGCGGCTTGAGCAGCCAGTTTATTTCCTGGCTGGGGCAAAAGATCAAGTGATGGAACCGAAATATGTGCACCATTTAGCTAGCTTTCATCAGCTATTTGACAATAACGGTAATAATGTGATTGAAATTCCTGATTGTGGGCATTTGTCGATGGTGGAGCAACCAGAGGTCGTAGGGTCAAAAATTTCCAATATCCTGATGGAGCATGAATCATCAGAGTAGTCATTTGGGCTACCAACTCTTAAGAAAACACCAGTGTTTTCCTCCATCCATAACGTGGCAATCGCTGCGTTGGCGGCTTAAGGCGGGACACTTGGAGTAGGGAACAGGGAATAGGGAACTTCGGATCAGGGAATAGGGAATAGGGAATAGGGAATAGGGAATGGAGAATAGGTAATGGGGAATAGGTAATGGGGAATATAGCAGTCCTAAATGAGTTGTGGCCAATCAAAACATAATTCGCGCCTTCGGGAAGCGAAGGCGCGAATATAAAAGGACCAGAAGCCTTACCACCTGTCCCCTGAGCCGAAGTTCCCTTTTGAGTAGCGTTTTGATTCACAACCCTTTATAGGACTGCTATAGTAGTCACGTTCCCCGTTCCCCATTCCCTGATCCGAAGTTCCCTATTACCTATTGCCTATTGCCTATTGCCTATTGCCTGTTCCCTGTTCCCTGTTCCCTGTTCCCTGTTCCCTTTTGATTACTGTCGCGGCTTAAGTGGATAGCTATCATTTGTCTTTATTATCCTTGCCCATTGAGATCCCAGGAGCCAAGCATTTAGTGCTACAATTATGTCACAATAGCATTGAATATTGCAAAAGCAAGCGTTTGCCGCAATGGGAAAATTTATTTGTGCTGAAACTATCTCGGCTCCCTGTGAAGCCCCAATTATAGATATTCAAGGTGACTGGTGACTGGTGACTGGGAAGAATTTATAACGGGGAATTGAACCCGCCGTTAAAATTCTGTGATTGGGAGCTGGGAAACTGGGATTGGGAACTTCCCAAACTTCTTGCCAGAATCACTTTAACCCAGCTTTCTCTGACTTCTGACAACTCTGAATCAGAATTGTAAGGTGAAAAGATTTAGAAGGATTAGAAAGAGTTACTGTTAAGGAGAAACCCATGCTACACCGCAAGATTTATCAACTCTGTGCAGATGGTCGTGAAGTTTGTGTTTTCTTGCGGGACCAGCATCGCTGGATCGAAGGCGCTCGCATTGTTGAGCTCGAAGGTGATTTAGTCACCATCCGCTATGAAACTGAAGAGGATGAAGAAGTTAGTTCCTGGGAGGAAATGGTTCGTCTGGACAGTATCGGTGCTCTCACTCAAAAGCTAGCTTCTGTGTCTAAAGTCAATTCTGAACTCCCCGTTTCTGATGATTGTCCAGAAGCCGAACAAATTCACCGCCATTATCCTGATTCCAATCAAGAATAAGGTGACTAATTCAGTGAACAGTTATCAGCGATCGCTGACCAGGGATAACAATCCCCAATCCCTCAATCCTCAAGTTCAAGAGGTTCAAAAACTGGGCAGTATCCTTCCGGCGTTACCTTGAAGTCGTAGAGGGGAGAAGCCTGATTCCAACAGCGTTGACTTCTGTAGTGGCGACAAGTGCCACAGCAATTAGCATCTGCTAGCATTCTCCCTTCGCTGCTTTGACTCAAAAGCTCCCGTTGGGATACTCCTCGCAGTACCAGTTCCTCACCCTGCCAACGTGCTTCTACCAAACCAGTATCAGCAAAGTTATTCCAGCGCGGGTCGGTGTTAATGGCATCGGGTAGGGTGATGGTCACAAAAGTTCCTACTTCGTTTAACTCCCCTTCGTAGTAGGTTGGCGGTGGTGCTGTTGGTTGGATGAACTTATCGCCAATAGGAAGTTCTACCAGGGTGCCAGCAGTAGGGGAATGTAATTGGTAGCGGTTTTGCAGCTCTTCCAAGCCGATCAGATCGGCAAGATAGGTTGGGGAACCGTGAATAAAAATGACGTGCTGGGGGCGTAAATTGTGGATGAGCTGCGTGGTATTACGACCATCGCTGTGTTCTGCCAGGAAATAGGTTTCGATGCTTAGTTGTGGGGAATTCCTAATTGCTAAGAGTTGCTGTGAATTAGGATTGAGGAGGACTCTGGGGTGTTCTGGCAGTAAGATTAGCCAAGAGCCAGATTCAGGATGGCAATACTCTTGTAGATCTGCTGTGTAATTGGTAAGGACTATGCAGGGAGATTGACCAAGGGTCGGAAGCTCTTGGGGAGAGATCCTGTGCATTCGGGGACACACCCGTTCATCCCAAAACAAAGGTTGATGTTTGGCAAAGTTCTGTACGGATGCCGGGAATTGGGGGAGAAGTTCTAGGTAGACATCACAAGCTTTAGCAACACTGCCATCCACCCAGATGTCTAAATCGCGACCAGTAAATTGGTGGTGGGAGCGCAGGAGTTTGAGGATTTCTTGACCCAAGCCTAAAGTTGGCACTGGCAACAGTACACTCTTTTGGTTGGCGATCGCCTGGGCGATCCGCTCCATGAGCTGTTTTTCCTGTTGACGGCGATGGGGATGTCGCGCCGTCCCATAACTGCCTTCGATAATCAGCACGTCTGGCGCTAATCCCCTTAAGGCTTCGATGGATAAACCTTCTACTAGCTGAAAGTTGGACAAGGAAAAATCTCCAGTATAGAGCAGCTTGTAGGAGCGTTTAGGAGTCTTGTAAGTTAGGATAATAGAAGCAGCCCCAGGCAAATGTCCCGCTGGAAATAACTCCGCACTGAGGTCATCGAATAATTGAATCGGCGATCGCCAGGGCAAACCCTGACAGAATTGAGGAATCTTGTCTGGCGATCGCCCCAGCCAATTAAGAGGCAATAGCTGAACCGTTACTTCGCTCGCGTAAATCGGCATCTGAGGAAAAGCCTGATGCAGCGCCAGCAACCCCTGAGCGTGATCGGAATGGGCGTGACTACAAAACACCAGTTCGGGGAGTGGTAAGGGCTCAGCTAGGAGTGGTTCCAGGTCTTCTAAACCGCAGTCGAGGAGAATGCGGTGGGGTCCCATCTGCACTAACAGGCACACTCCCTCGGTGCCATGACCAACACCATAGGTAAAACAGGCTAATTGATTTTGATCGTCAGAGGATGCTGGGCGATGTTGACTCATCTTGACCTCTTCCCGCCGCTAACCGCTTCGCTATCACTACGCAGTATAGCGGGGGCTTCCAATCTTCACAGACTGGATTTTCCTGCTTCTTCCGTCCTCCCTAGAATGATTGCTCATTCCCCGTTCAGATAAGTCCACAGGCAGCTTTACCACCAGTCCGGTGGCTGCAAGACCACGTTGCTCTATCACTTGGGCGGCAGCAACATCGCGGTCTGTTGTATATCCACATTGAGAACAATGATGTATCCGTTCCGAGAAGGTCAAGCTCAACATGATGATATTCTAACAGATTTTTCTTTTTTGTTAGAACAGTTGTCTAATTGCCAATCTCATCCCCCTCGAGGGGGATGAGATTGGCGCGGGGGAAATATTGCTCGGATAAGCCTTCAGGCTAAAGCCTGACGCTATTTGAACTAATTTCTCCAAGGGGACTGTTAGACAATTTACAATTAGTTTCTTACTTTTGACTTGACAAGGAAATTAGTGAGCAGAACCATTCCCGTCATAATTGTCTGAGTCGTAAAATCCGTTCTTAGTGCCAAAGAACAGAGAAGAGACGATAAAAAGACCTGCTAAGACTACCATTACCAATTTGACATCCATGATTCTGTCTTCACCTAAATCGGGCAACTCAATCCTATGATACTGTTTAAGAATTTGTCAGTTGTCATTGGCAGAAATTTCCCCATTATCCTGGCTTCCTAGTGCAGCGCGGCGAAAATAACTCACCAGCTAAGGGCGGCCCAAAGCCTTAATCCAAAATACTTTTGACTTTTGAATGCGTGACTTTTGACTTGGGCGCAGCGGCACTAGGCTATTCCACATTTAACTTGCATATTTCTAGGATTAGGAGAAAACCGTCAAACCCTCTCCCCTGCTTCCCTGCTCCCCTGCTCCCCTGCAGTCTCAACCAGCAAATTAGATGTGTGACAGCTTACTGCTCCACGGTTTCTGTAATTTTCTCCAATACTGGTTCGGAGACAGGAGTAGCGATTGGCACTTCCTCCACCTCGGGTAGCTTTTCTATTGCCAGACGAGAAGACTGGCTTCCACCGGAAAGGCGTTTCAACAGTTTTGGTCTGGGATCGTGCAAGATATAGATAATTTCATCTCTTATCTGCCATTCTTCCGAAGCTTTTACCACTTGCAGGCTTCTCTCTCGTTTCACCAACAAGGGTAAGAGTTCTCCAGAACGAATCAACGCTTGTAGATGAGCTTGTTGAAAAGACAATCCTGCTTCTTTGAGGACTGTTTTGCCCAATTTCACTTGCCCATCACTGAGGTAAGTGTTCCAAGTTTTGATCGGGACTTGGGCAATGAAAGCTTGGTTGACTTTTATATTATTGGCGGTAGGATTGCCTTGAGGATTATGGGGAAAGACAGCAAGGACACGAGGAGGCTGAAATTCCTCCACAGCCCGCTGTGCCAAGACTAAGTTCACCTCACCATTACTGGTGAGTGCCATGAAAGTACCCATTGATTCTATTCCCGCCTCTTCGAGAGCTTTAGTGTCAAGACCACTGCTTTGAAACACTTGTAAGTTTTCCGCCTTTGCTTTTTCACAAGCTTCTGAATCGGTATCAATCAACACCACAGACTCTCTCTGTTCTTGAAAAAGACGAGCAATCAGACGACCTAAGGGATTACAACCGATAATTACAGCACCAGTTGCCTCAGAAGAAGTAATTTGCAACCAGCGGGCAACCCAACGAGCTGTAAGCCCTTGTAAAAACACCGTCATCATGATGGTGAGGAAAACCAGTGCCTTGATTGAATCCCCACCGTTGATTCCCCGCTGTGTCAGGAGAATGGAAAATAAGGAAGCGACGGAGGCAGAGACAATTCCTTTCGGAGCTATCCAAGCCAAAAATAGCTTCTGTCGCCAGTTCATCCCACTTTTCAAAGTACAAAATGCCACACTAATCGGGCGAACCACCAACATCAGCACGAGGACAGTCAATACGCTGCCCCAACCCAAGGCAAAGAAACTGGCAATTGACAGATCCGCTGCTAGGAGAATGAATAATACCGAGACGCACAGGACAGTTAATTGTCCTTTAAACCGCCGTAGTAGTCGCTCCTCAGGAATTGAGGAGGCTCTCAGTACAATTCCAGCGATCACTGTAGCCATCAGCCCCGATTCACTGCGGATCATTTGCGCTAAACCAAATAAACCCCAAACTCCCGCCAGCACTACCAGGTTTTTTAGGTCTTCTGAAAGAAAGTTGGTACGCTTGAGAATTATGCCTAGTAAGCAACCGCTAGTAACACCTATGGCAGCACCAATCCCCAAGCGCAGCATTAGACCACTGACTATTTCCAGAGGATCCGCATTGCTGTTCAAAATTGTGTCTAGGACAACGACTGCTAAAATTGCCCCCACTGGGTCAATTAAGACCCCTTCTCCCTCTAGCAAGGTGGCGACTCGTCGGTCTACTGGCACCTGTTTGAGCAGGGGACCAATTACTGTTGGGCCGGTGACGACGACGAGAGAGGCATAGAGAAAGGCAATTGACCAAGGAAATTCTGCCAGCCAGTGAGCGGCCATGCCTCCTCCCATCAGTGTGATCAGGGTTCCCAGTGTCACCAGATTGCGCAGGCTACTGGATACTCGACCCAAATCTCGCAATTCTAGATTCAGTCCTCCCTCAAACAAAATAATGGCTACGGAGAAGGCAATAAGCACTTCTAAACCCACACCGAGGTGGTGAGGGTGCAGAAGGCTCAAGCAGTCGGGACCGAGCAAAATGCCAAACAGGAGCAAAAATACTATGCTTGGCACTTTGAGATATTCAGCTAGAACCTGGGCGCTGATGCCTGCAAGAACTGCGATAACTATCTGTAGGGTTAGTTCAAATGATTCTTCCATAGGCTGATTTATTGCAGGCGGTTCATTCAGGTCTACAAGTCTCAATCCTAGCTTAGGTTTTCAGTATAAATATTACTGAAATAATTACTAGAAAGGCAGAAAAGCAGACATCGCCTAGGGTAAGATATTCAACAATAGGGGACAAATTTCTACAAAAACAGGGATGGGTTTTGCCTGCGGGAGGAATCCCTCTGAAACCAAAATAAATTATTTTGGCTACCGACTTAAGCCGGGACAATTATGGGGACTGGGGACTGGGGCTCGCTGCGCTCAAAGGCAAAAAGCAATCTGAATTTATTCGTCAAGTCATGAATCGTCAAACTTTTGCTTGGGGTAGTTCAAGAAACAAACTTCGCCAGGAAGAGCGTTGGATTGAATCCCTGTGTATTGTGGGGTTACTTTTGGCTGCCTTGGTTTTATTTGGCATTAATCTGGGCAGTTTGCCGCTGCGAGATTGGGATGAAGGAACAGTGGCACAGGTAGCCAAGGAAATTTGGCAAGATGGGACGGACTCTCTAGACTGGCTTTTCCCTACTCTGTGGGGAGAACCCTATATGAATAAGCCTCCCCTAGTTCATGGGCTAATTGCTTTTGTCTACTCCCTCGGTGGGGTGAATGAATGGACAACGCGCTTACCAGGAGCAATGCTAACCGCGCTTTCAGTGCCACTGCTTTATGGTATAGGTCGAGAAATTTTTGCGACGCGCACCCCAGCACTTTTCTCGGCTTTGATTTACTTGACTTTATTGCCAGTCGTGCGTCACGGGCGTTTAGCGATGCTCGATGGAGCAGTGCTTTGTTTTGGAATTGTGATGATTTGGTGTGTTTTGCGATCGCGCCGTGACTTGCGTTGGGCTTTGGGAGCTGGCATTGGCTTTGGCTTGATTTGCTTAACCAAAGGGATCATGGGATTACTTCTGGGAGCGATCGCCCTATTATTTATTGTCTGGGATACTCCTAGACTACTGACTTCTGTGTATCTCTGGATTGGCGTACTCATAGGGAGTACGCCAGTGATTGCCTGGTATGCTTCCCAGTGGCTACATTACGGTGAGACGTTTATCAGTACTGGCATTGTAGATCAATCTCTGCGGCGTGTTTATGCACCGGTAGGGGATCATAGCGGGCCCCCTTGGTACTATTTGTTGGAAATCCTCAAGTACTCGTGGCCCTGGTTATTTCCCTGTCTCTACGGACTGCGACTGGCTTGGGAACATCGTAACTGGAGCTGGGCAAAGTTAATCCTGGTTTGGAGCGGAGTCTACTTCCCTGTTGTTTCCCTGATGATGACAAAACTCCCCTGGTATATCATGCCAATTTACCCCGCCCTGGCACTGGCTGGAGGAGCAAAACTAGCTGAAGTTCTTAATTGGCCCAGTTACCGTTCTTATCCCCGTGCTTGGATGATTGTTTTAGGTTTACTGGCTCTAGCTGCTAGCCTTGGTTGTATTTATTTTGGCTTTATTGAAACTACTGAACGTTATTTAATGATAATTCTCGGTTCAACCGCATTAACTATGGGGGTGGCAGCGATGCTGGCAGTGGAACGGGATCGGCAATTCATCCCGGTGCTATTTTGGGGGATGTATGTCTCCGTGCTGCTATTTGTCAGTTCCCCCCACTGGATTTGGGAGTTAAATGAAGCCTACCCGGTTAAACCTGTTGCTGCTATTATCAGGCTCGGTACACCCCTGAATCAAGTTGTGTACACTTCTTTTGATTATGGGCGTCCTTCCCTGAATTTCTATAGCGATCGCCAAGTCATCCCAGCCACAATTGAAGAGCTAAAACAGCACTGGTTTCAATCACCTCAGCCTTTCCTATTGCTAGACGCTAAAACTTTGAATGAGCTGAATTTAGAATCAGCTCAAACCATAGGTACTGCACCACCGAATTGGGTGCTAATCACCAAAGACACCGATTGATTAAATCAGTAATGCGGCACAAATGTAAAAAGGGGTTAACTGTCCCACGGCTGGGACAGAAAACAACACCCTCTGAGACTGTAAAAACACGGCAAAGTATGTGGCGTTGTTTAGTTACGCGTACTAAACACCGCCAGTCCAATTTTGGCTATACTTGTTAGCCGCCTAAGGAGTAGCTGTTTAGCTTTCCTTTCTTCCACCCAGTGGTTTAGGATGCCTCAGGCATTACTTCGGATGGCTCAGTTTGTTTGAGATGGATGTGTTTTCGTCCTAGAGTGATTTCAAATTCATCTCCCTGTTTTAATCCCATCTTTTTAGTGTATGCCGAGCCAATCAGGAGATTGCCGTTAGACTGCACACTAATGCGATAGCTTGCAGAGCGACCGCCACGTCCCTGTCCGTTGGGAGTGCTGTCTAACTCAATCCCCTCCGCATCAATCAGAGCATTGAGGAATTTCATCATATTGACTCGTTCTATCCCGTTTTTGGTGACGGTGTAGTAGCCACAGGCTCTGGCTTTTTCCTCTTTGCTCAGGTTTCCTAGCTCTTTAACTTTCTGGATTAACTCTTCGCCAGTTAAGGGTTCTGCTTGATTCTTTTTAGCCATCAACTTCAACTGTTACTAATGACTTATGTGGTTTACAGGTTTACTGCCTAGCGCTACAGTAGCAAAGGCAATAAAATTTTAGATTGCTATCTGTCTCTAAAACTATCTTACACGCTGTAAGGCAAATTTATTCAATTTCTGCTTAGATCAATATTAATTTATTAGCGCCCAATCTCTAGAAAATAATATTCTAGGAATTTAGAGAGAAAAGATGAAGCTAACAACTCGCGGTCACTATAGCGTTAAAGCCTTGCTGGATCTTAGTTTACAGTCCGGTTATGGTCCGACCCCAGTAAAAGCGATCGCTCGGCGGCAAGATTTGCCTGCTCCTTATCTGGAAAAACTGCTGATTGAAATGCGTCGTGCTGGCTTAGTTAAGTCAGTACGAGGGTCCCAAGGCGGGTATCAATTGGCCTATGAACCTACCCAAATTTCTCTCGGACAAATCTTAGAAGCCGTAGGGGAAACGATTGAACCCCTATCCCGCCATAATCCAGACGCAGAGCAAGCGGAAGATTGGGTAACATTTAGTCTATGGCAGCGACTACACCAGAAACTGAAAGAAGCACTCTACAGTATTACCCTTGCCGACCTTTACTATGATACTCGTAGCTGGCAAGCTGCCCAAGGAGAAGAAACCAGTTTTGTTGTATAAATAATTTTGCTCTGATGGTAAAAGTAAACAAACCCGTTACCTATGAAGGTGGCTGTCACTGTGGTGCAGTCCGCTTCCGAGTCATTGTTGATAAGCACGAAGTAATAGATTGCAACTGCTCGATTTGCCGAAAAAAAGGCTACCTGCACCTGATTGTACCACCTGAACAATTTACCTTACTCAGTGGTGCTGAAGTTTTAACCACCTATACCTTTAATACTCACATTGCCAAACACACATTCTGCCGTATCTGTGGGATTCACCCCTTTTATCGCCCCCGTTCTCATCCAGATTCAATTGATGTCAATGTTCGCTGTCTCGATGAGGATGTGCTGTCTCGATTTGTGCTCCAGCCTTTCGACGGAGCTAATTGGGAAGAAAATGTCCACAAGATTAGAAGATAGTTATTGGAACAGGGAACAGGGAACTTCGGATCAGGGAACAGGGAATAGGCAACAGGGAACTTCGGATCAGGCAACAAGGAATAGGAAATAGGGAATAGGGAATAGGGAATAGGTAATGGAGAATAGGTAATGGGGAATATAGCAGTCCTAAATGAGTCGTGGCCAATCAAAACATGTATAAGTTGAGCTAAGGGAAGCTTAGTTCAACAAACGACCAGAACCTTTACCCTCTGTCCCCCTTTCGGCTCCTCGTTCCCTGTTCCCTTTTGATTACTGTCCCGGTTTAAGTGGATAGCCATTTCAACTTACTTAAATATTCGTCGTGAGTGTAAATAGAGCTGCTATGGTTTTGCTGCTGGCTGCCAGTCTAGATTATCTCATCGGAGATCCTTGGGGTTGGCCTCATCCGGTACAAGTGATGGGCTGGCTAATTTCTCGCTTCACTCAGTTGGCAGTTAAACTCTGTCAGGAGAAATGGCAGCGTCGCTTAGCAGGGATTATTCTAAGCGTTGGATTAATTATTGGTAGTGGGTTTATCGGTTGGTTACTTGTGCGAGGGGCAACCTGGGTTAATCCTTTCTTAGGTATTGGGGTAGAGGTAATTCTGCTAGCCAGTTGTTTTGCGGGTCGTAGTTTGCGAGTAGCAGCAGTTGATGTCCTGCAACCTTTAATATATGGAGAAATCAAATCAGCTCGTTCTAAATTGAGTCAATATGTGGGTCGAGATACAGAAAATCTTTCTGAGTCGGAAATTCTCCGGGCTGTTCTAGAAACTGTGGCAGAAAATACTACAGACGGTGTGACAACACCGCTTTTTTATGCTATTATAGGAGCTTTTTTTTCTGGGGTGGGCAGTGTTCCCTTGGCATTAGCTTATAAAGCCGCTAGCACTTTAGATTCTATGATTGGCTATCGCAAGGAACCCTATACTGATTTAGGTTGGTTCAGTGCCCAACTTGAAGATCGCCTCACCTGGCTTCCCTGTCGCTTAACCGTCTTAACTTTGGCGCTTATATCGAGAAAACCGCAGCAGGTTTGGCATCTGTGTCGTCGTGATGCCATTAAAGATCCCAGTCCCAATTCTGGTTGGAGTGAATGTGTTTATGCAGCCATTTTAGGAGTCCAATTGGGAGGAATCAACTTCTATGGTGGTGTTATCAAGCATAAACCTCTTCTCGGTAACCCCACACACCCAATCACCTCTGAAAAAATTCACCAAGCCTTGCAGTTAACCCGCTATTGTTTTCTCCTTTGGCTGGGTATAGCCTTAGCTTCTCTTGTAAGTAGGTGAACATAAATAAACAGCGTTAACTTGTTTGGTGGGCATTGCCTGGAATGATATCTCGGCTTGAGTTACAAGTTGTTCAGTCTGCCTTGCCCACCCTACGCTATATTATTGTCCTTTATGGTGGCCAGATGAAAGGGCGATCGCCCCTGAAAAGCTAGAGAGTCTTTTGGTTGCACCCTGGCTCGGGAAGTTGAGGCAGCAATTCTGATAATTTAGCAGTGATAGTTGAGAGGGGGCGATCTCCTTCTCCTGTGGAGGTACTACAAGAGTGGAACTCAACAAGCAGAAAGAATATTTTAGCTATGCTTATATAAATACTGTGGCAACAGCAGCAGGCTATTCATGTGAAATCACAAAAGCTAGAGATGACTACGGGATTGACATAACCATTTCAGGACCACCACCGGATCTAGAATCTTACGATCCTATACTTGATGTGCAGATGAAGTCTACCTCAATGGATGTACTCAGGCAGAAATTCATCAAATATCCCCTTCAAGTCAAGAACTATAACGAACTGAGGAAGCAAAAGGTTAATTATCCCCGAATACTAGTCGTAGTTTTACTTCCTGACAACACAGAAGATTGGGTACAACAGTCTGAACAAGGACTTTTGATGAATTGCAGTGGTTACTGGATATCACTTAAAGGAGAACCACCGACACAAAATAAAAAAACAGTTACAGTAGATTTACCCCGGAAAAATTTATTTACTGTTGATGCTCTTAAAAGGATTATGCAGCGCATTGAAGCAGGAGAAGAATGATGAATATGAAAGTAACTGTATGGGATATTAATGTTCTTAGGAATATCAAACCGCAGAATGTCGAGATATATCTGCAAGCCAATGGCTGGCATCAAAGAAACTTAGTTCGTGATGTATCTATTTGGACTCGCGATACATTCTTTGAAGATAGATTAAAGATACAGTTACTTCTCGATCCTGAATACGACGATTTTCCCCTGCGGATGCATGAAGTTCTAGATACTCTGGAAATTGCCGAAAATCGCTCGCAGTTGGCAATTCTCAGGGACATTTCCACATCTTGGGCAGATGTTATTCGTCTCCGGGTAAATCACCCCGGTGTGGTGGATAGCAGTATTCCCATAGAGGATGGCATTCATCTTCTGCAATGCGTCCGAGATATGTTCTTATGGGCTGCCTGTTCTACTATAAACCCACAACCCTACTTTTACCGAAAAGCTCCAGAAGCTATTGACTATATTCGCCAATTGTGCTTGGGACAAACAGAGCAAGATAGTGCCTACATTTTCTCTGTAATTTCCCCCCTAGTTTCAGTTCAGAATGCTGCCGAGAATAGGGAAAGTCTGATAACCTCCCCAGAACCATTTGAGCGCCAAGTGATTAAGAGATTAGTTAGAGGGTTAGAAACTCTCCGAATAGCAGCAGAAAAAGTAGCATCGACGGGTAATTTAGAGCCTTTTCTGGGTAAAGAACAGCAAGAAGTCAGTGCCAATCTTTGTGAAGCGATTGTGGGAATAAACGACAGCAGTGGTAACAGTGGGATAGAGATTCATATAAGTTGGTCGCCTCTGCTTTCAACTCCTGTTGATTGGCCACGCAAGATTCTTTTGCCTCCCGATGCTATACCTTTGATTAAGGAAGTTAAAGATTCCTTAAGTTACAGTACAGCTAAAAGCTGAAGGCTATCCACTTAAGCCGGGACAGTAATCAAAAGGGAACAGGCAAAAGGGAACAGGCAACAGACAACAGGGAACGTGACGGGAGTAGGGGGAGCAGGGGGAGCAGGGGGAGCAGGGGGAGCAGGGGGAACAGGGGACAGGGGGTAAGGGTCATTCGTGAGAAGTTAAGGTTGTATGCAGTTTGTCAAGGATCTCGTTACAAGTTTTAATAATCTCTTGAAATCCCTGTCGGTTCTAGCTTTTGATGATTTTTGATTGTTGGCGATCGCTTGACTATCAACTGCGGTCTCGCTCCGCGAGTGCCTGCTGCAGCGCACCCCTTGTGACTACAACAAGATGAAAGTTATCCTTTGAGCCGTTCTAAGGAAACACAAGTGTTTTCTTAAGAGTTGTTAGCCGATTTTGAGGCTACTAATTTACACGACTGGCGAAAAAGTTATATAATTTTAGAAATATATACAACATTTAATATTTATGCTTTCTAAAACAAACAGAAGCTTGCGAAACTCAACAGCTTGGAAAATTTGCCTGCCCATTCCTTTCAATTTTCTCAGAGGTCGCCGATTCAAGTTAATCGGACTGGGGGGAATTTTATCAGCGATAAGCCCTGTGGGCATAGCTGTGCTTACCGCTTTAAGTTTAAGTAGCTGTACCATACAACCTATCACTGTAACCCTCTCCACTGGCTCCAATGGGAGTGGCTACAAAGAAATCGGTAAGCAAATCAGTATCTCTGCCAGTACGGTAGGGAAGATGACTGTCCAGGATAACTACGATTCTCAGGGATCGCTCCAAAACCTGCAACGCTTGCTGGATAAAGAAGTTGACTTTGCCATATTGCAGTTGGATGTCGCCAGTGAAGCGATGAAGAAAGGTCAGATAAAAACTATAGTCGTCCTGACTCAGGAATATGTCCATATAGTTACAAGAGCTGATTCGGGAATCCAAACCTTCGCCGATCTAGAAGGAAAACGAGTGGCAGTAGGTGCCCCAGGTAGCGGAATTTACTTTACTGCCAAGCGACTTTTCCAAGCCACCAATTTAAACATCCAGGAAGATAAGTCTAATAAGGGGTTGAAAAAACTGCTCAATGGAGAGGTAGATGCTTTTATCTATGTTGGTCCTTTGGGTACTAGCGAAAGGCTCAGAACTGAACTCACCCAATCTCCCAGACTTCGTTTTATTCCGATAGATCCCAGCCTGGTGAATTATCTGACCATTCAGTTTCCTGAATCCTACCGTGGCACTACTATTCCTAAAGGGATCTACAAGCCTCTACCGGAACTGCCCCGCCAAGATTTGTCCACCATTTCTACTGCTGGGGCCCTGGTTACCCGCCCTGACGTTGACAAAGATACAGTAGCGCTGCTCACCTGGTCAATTCTATCAACCGTCCGACAGTACTCTCCTTTCTATCCAGATCTGGCAACGGATCGTGCCCAGTCTTTGGTACATGAAGGCTTGATCTATGTTCATCCCGGTGCCCAACAGGCATTTGTTCAAGGCGATCCCCGAGTCGCTTGGCTGCACTACATCCAGCAAAATAAGCCTTTACAGGCTGCCTTGATTATGTTAACCACCACGAGTACTATAGGCTTTTTGCTGCGATGGTGGCGCAAACAGCGTTGTGCCAATCTGATCGAAGCGAACCGCAAAGCCGTTAGCGAACTGCGCTCTCTTTTGGAACAAAATTCTCAGCAGGCGCTTGAAGATGTTGAAGCACTACGTCAGCAACATCGGCTGATGTTAATCGATGGTGCTGTCTCCACAGATGTTTATGAGCAAATTGAACAGATGACTCAAGTGTTCGCGGATCAGTGCCGCACTTTGGAACAGCAGCAACGCCAGGCATCCGTTCACAACCTCCTTGATTTGATTGATAAGTGGGAAGTAATGCTACAAACTAATCCAGAAATTGCTGTTGGGCAACTCAGGGAATTTGAGCAAAAGTATCGAGAAATGCTCTTATCTGGACAGGTTGACATCCAGACTTATCTCCAGCTTAAGCAGGTAAACTTAATTTTGGTGATGCTCTTTGTGTCGCCACAGGCTTTGCCAAGAAAGGGTTATGCTATTTCTTAAGGGTTGGGGTGTAGTCCCCCTGCTTGTCTCAACTGCGCAGCAGCGTCGCGCTGCGTAGCAGGGACGCGCTGCGTAGCAGGGGCGTAGCCTAGTCTAGACTACCAACAATTGTTCTTAACCGAACAGTATTGGATTGAGACGTGTTGAGCGATCGCAGTGTACAATTAAAATTGTGCTCCCAAGGCGATACCAAAGACTAAAGCAAGTATTAAATCGGCGGCAACCAGATTTGACCGTCTTGATGGAGCGTGTCCATAAACCCCACAATCTTTCTGCCATTCTGCGTACCTGTGATGCTGTTGGTGTTTTCGAGGTACACGCTGTTAATGTAGCTGATGAATTGCCCACTTATAACCAGGTTGCCCAAGGTAGTGAGAAATGGGTTCATCTGCGGACTCACTCCGACATCAAAACGGAAATTAGTCACCTTAAGCAACGGGGATTTAATATTTATGCTGCCCACCTCAGTGATGATTCGGTGGACTATCGTAACCTAAACTATACTCAGCCAACGGCTATTTTGCTGGGAGCAGAAAAATGGGGTGTGAGTGAAGAAGCCGCTGCACTGGTTGACGGACATATTATTATTCCTATGGTGGGGATGGTTCAGTCTCTCAATGTTTCGGTAGCCGCAGCAGTAATTCTCTTCGAAGCTCAGCGACAAAGGTTAGAAGTGGGCTTTTACGATCGGGTGCGCCTTGATCCAGAAACTTATAAACGGGTTATTTTTGAGTGGGGTTACCCAGAGCTAGCTGCTCTCTATCGTCAAAAGGGAGAACCTTACCCAAATTTAGGATCAAAGGGAGAAATCCTCTCATAACTCTTTCAACAGTTACCAGTGATCAGTGACCAGTTGCCAGCTTTTTTCAGTTACCAGTACCAGGAACAGTTACCAAACACCTGAAAACTAATAACTGGTAACTGGTAACTGGTAACTGGTAACTGTTTG
>JBFRWF010000011.1:0-3889 GCA_051439465.1 Xenococcaceae cyanobacterium
GCTTCGCTGCGTCCGCTTCGCTAACGCAGTTGTGAGGTAGCGATAAGCGTCTAAACTCCAGAACCTGTTCCTGATCGCCTGACTTACCCTACTCGAGAGCCTGTTCCCGTTCGCGTAAGCGTGCGCAGCTCCGCGAGCATCGCTTGACTTACCCTACTCGAGAGTCTGTTCCCGATCGCCCCCCTGAACAGTTACAGACTGCTTAAGTTGACACCAGTGGCAAGCCTTGCGCCCCTACATTTGGGGAATTATCCTGCTGTAGGGGCGCAAGGCTTGCGCCCGCTCATTAGATAACCTCTGCTTATCACCATAGATACAGGAGAGCCGAGTTACCAGTCACCAGTCACCAGCCACTGTATTGTAATCATCACCATTCATCTTCTGCCCTAGAATCGACCTTCTCCCATTCATCCTCTACCTCTGCGCTTTGCGTCATCTCCCATTCATCCTCTACCTCTGAACTTTCCGTCAGTGGTTTAACTACCCTGGCGATCGCATCCATCACAAACGCTTTTACAAATTCATCCTTGCGACTTAACTGAAACTGCCGCTGCACCACCTCAGTAATCCCCCCATCCCCCCAATCCTGATCGTGGCGGAAGTATTCAACAAAACTCTTGCCCGCAATCCGCGTTAAATAAGCCGCCGTCACTCCTTGAATCGCCTTGCCCACCACATAGGTAGCAAAGTGAAACTGAAGCGCCCTAGCTAGCAATTCCACCGCCCCTTTCACCACTCCTAAACTAACCAGAGTTTTCCCCAAAGACAGCGCCAACTCCTTACCCCGTTCACTATTAAGTTCGCAGCCATAGATTTGACCAATTTCTACCACCATTTGCGCATTTACCGCCGCCGTTGCCAGCATATCCACTATGGGTAAAGGTGTGACGGCAATCACCCCAGCTCCAATCCATTGATAGCGATCGATAATTTTATCTGCCTGTCGCCGCCGTTGCTTGTCAATCAGCTTTCGGGCTTCTTCTCCCAGACGTTGGGATTGCAGTAAAATATTATCCGCAATTAAATCTTCCCCTTCTGCCCGTAAAACAGCCGCAAGGTGTTTAATTAAGGGCATCACCTCTGGCTCTGGTTCGATGATTTTCCCGTTTTCCAACTGTACCGGCTGGGGATTAGCAGCAATAGCGACTACATCTGAAACAGCAATAAATCCCCGTATCCGTTCCCGTAGCCTCGCCAGAATCACCTCCCGATCTTCATCAGCATAGAGATCAATTTTGTTGAAAACCAAGAGCGATCGCTTGCCAATTTCTGCTAAAGCCCGCAGCGGTTCATATTCCGACTGCCGCAAATCATTATCTACCACAAACAAGAGCAAATCTGCTTCCGTTGCCAACTGCCGTGCCAACTGTTCTCGCTGGGTTCCCGCAACCCCCGCCTCTAAAATTCCGGGGCTATCCGTAACCAGAATTTCCCGATTTAATCCTTTTAACTTGAAGCGATAAGTCTCCCCTACCTGGGTAGTACCCATAGTGGCATTAACGTCACCAATCATCCGTCCAATCAAGGCATTTACCAGAGAAGTCTTACCCGCCGAACCGGTGCCAAAAACCACCACTTGCAGTTCACCTCGTGCCAGATTCCCCTCAATCTCCCGCGAACGACTCAACAAAGCCTGCTGTGCTACCTTATCCTGAATTTGTGTTACTTGTTTGCGTACCGCCTTGAGGGTTTCAGAAGCTGCGTCAGTCTTCTGTTCAGGGATTTTTACTGCCAGACGACGCTGCCGTGCGGTTTTCCGAGAACCTTTGTAGGACGACAGGTTAAAGTAATAAATAAAGGCAGCGATTAGCACCCCCAACAGCACAATCAGCAAAAACACCAGCAGATTTGCCAGTAGGGGGGCAGTCCAATAAATTTGGTTGTATAGACTGATTAGAGAAGTTACCAGCCATAGTATCAGTCCGAGAATTAGACTCAGACCGATTATGAGGATCAGTAGGCGCGACAGAGGCATCGAGGTTGATACTTAGACTAAATGAGTAGCAGCTAAAGATTAGCCTACAATCCTATGTTAGTTAGATCCCCTTACAAAACAAGGCATGGTTCAAAACAGAGTAACACTAAAGTCAGGATATAATCAAGTCATTACTGCCAAGATGTTTATCTCGAAATCCAGATGACTCGAATGTCTGAAAAGCGCCTGCCCCGACGGGGCAGAATATTCCCAGAACGCACGCTCGCGCCGGAGGAATTAGCCAAGCGTAGGACTCAAAGAGCTTTATTGGGCCATCGCTGCCGACAAGTTTTCGAGCGAGTTCGCCCGGAACTCATTCAGGAACATTACGATTGGTTTATTGCCATTGAACCCGAGAGCGAGGACTATTTAATCGATCCATCGCTGATGGATCTAATTCAAAAAGTCCGCGCTTGCTATGATCGGACAGAGCTGAGACTGACGATATTTCGGCTCAACGAAGCAGGCTGGTGTGGAATGATATGATAAGCGGTAACTTTGGCGAGCGGGGGGAGTTGTTTTTTGAAATTGAGTTAATCGCAGCAAATGGGGAACAATTTTCGGTTGAGGCGTTGCTGGATACGGGTTTTACGACGGGCTGGTTGGCGATTAACCCTCAAGACCTAGAGGCTTTGAAGATTAAGTGGAAGAGCCAGTATTGTAAAAACTTCGTTAAAATTATAAGCAACAATAAGCAATGACAGTATAATATAGGCTAGTTGGAAGATTAGAAATAGTCAATCTAGCTGATAATGTCAAGGACGAATTGATGCAAGATTTAGTGGGGATTATCACAAGTTTTGCGGCTCGTTTATATGGAGAACGCCGAGGTAAACGAAAAACAGAGAAAATTATTTCGCAATTTAAAAAGGTCGAGAATGATGAAACAAGTTGAGCAGCATATCATTAAACCAAATCACTCCTTTTACTCTTATTGCCACCAAGTTACAACTATTTCCTGTAAATTATTTAATACAGTTCAATTTAACCTGAGACAAGGATTTTTCTACGGTTATGATATCCCCAAGCATGCTGAATTAGACAAACTATTTTCTAGGGACTCTAATTATCGAGCTTTACCCGCTAAAGTTTCTCAGCTTGTTCTCAAACAAGCAACTGATTTATGGAAATCTTATAAATTAGCTTTAGTGGCTTATGGAAAAGATAGTCGGAAATTTACAGGTAAACCTAAACCCCCAGGATATGCAACCAAAAGAAATTTAGTCAAGTTTAATTATCAGGCAATAAGTAAAAGGGAGTTAAAAAAAGGTTTCATTGTTCCTTCCTGCTCAGAGCTGAGGATTACCGTAAAACCTGGGTTAAAGTTTTCAGACCTTTGTGAAGTCCGTATTGTTCCCAAGGTAGGTTGTTTTGTCATTGAAATTGTTTATGAGCTACCTGATAGTCAACCAGAGCGCGATAGTCTCAATCAAGAACTAGCGGCGGCAATTGATCTGGGGCTAGATGCTTTGATGACAGTAACTTTCAACGACCCGAATATTCAACCAATTATTATCAATGGAAAAATTCTTAAATCTATTAACCAGTTTTATAATAAACAGGTTGCTAAGTACAAATCTCGTCTGCCTCTAGGGGTAAAGACATCCAAACGATTAGAAAACATTATCATCAACCGAAACAATCGCCTGAAAACTCACATCCATCAAGTCACAAGAAGACTAACAAACGAACTATTAAGTCTCGGAGTTTCAGACATTGCTATCGGCAAAAATGAGCAATGGAAGACTAATATTAAAATCGGGAAACGAAATAATCAGAACTTTGTCCAAATTCCTCACGCTAAAATTATCGACCAACTCACTGAAAAATTAAAGTCAGTGGGGATTGACGTTATAGTGGGCGAAGAAAGCTATACTAGCAAAGCTTCGTTTTTAGATTGGGACAAGATCCCAA
>JBFRWF010000012.1:0-36689 GCA_051439465.1 Xenococcaceae cyanobacterium
ATGATTATATCCGAGGTAATTAGTAGATAACATGATTGCGCTTGTGCAATTCCTAATTAGTATATTTAAGGGATACAGGGGATAACTTATGCAACTATCTATTCCTGATTCTGTAGTACAATCAATCTGCTTGCCGGAAAACAGAATTGAACCAGAACTCTTAAAAGAGTTAGCTGTTGCTTTATATTCTCAACAACTACTGTCTTTTGGTAAGGCAAGGGAATTAGCACAGATGGGATATTATGAATTCAGTCAATTATTGGGAGAGCGAGAAATTGTCAGGCACTACGGAGAAGAAGAACTTTTAGAAGATTTTAATTATGCCCGTAGTAAGTAACACTTCTCCCCTGCTGAACTTAGCTATTATTGACCGTCTTTCTCTGCTTCAAAGGCAATTTGGAGAAATTTATATTCCTCCGGAGTGTTAACAGAATTGCGAGTAAAAGAGTCATTGCCCGGTTCAAAACTACTGCAACAGGCGGCTATCCACTTAAGCCGGGACAGTTTATATATGTTTTGATTTGCCACGACTCATTTAGGACTACTCTTATATTCCCCATTACCTATTCCCCATAAATTCAACTAGCGACTGCAATTTCTTCTGGATCGACTCCCCAATTTATCCAGCGAATTGCCTCTCTAGCAAATTTCGTCTCAGGAGGTACGCGCAAAGCGTGAATAAATCCCGTACTCGGGCAGGTCATTTTCAATAAATAAATTGGCTGTCCATCGATATCGTCGATAATCTTGTCGAATCTCAATAGGGTGTATTCTCGCCAAGAATCTAATTCCGCAGCTTGCAATTCGCTGGCTATTTTGTCGTAGCCAATCCCCTGAATCAACACTCGCTTCAGTTCGGCATTCTTTTCTTGCAAAACCCATTGCGCTTTCCACCGCTCCGGGGACAGTTGTCCGTATTTTCTCGGTAGCAATACACCGTGATAAGAATGCAGGCTGTATCCGTCAGCAAACTGAATGGCGGCTTCTCCTTCGGCGTGTAAGCGCTGTTCATTGTCAAAGCGAAACCTAAGAGGGCGATCGCAGACAATACAAGTCTTTTCATAAGGGAAAATCCAGCCGCAATTGCTCGCCAGTGATCGAAACACTTTCCATTCTTTTTGGTTGCGAGCGCAATTTAAAACGGAATTGTAAAAATCCAACCTACTGCTCTGACAAGCCCATAAATTTGAGTGAATGCAGGATCGAGAAAAAAGTGAATTTCCCAGTAAGTTTCCCAGTTGGCTGACAAATTGGCTGAATGACTGAGTTTCTAGTAAGTTTTCCAGTCGGCTGACAAATTGGCTCGCCAGTGGGCTTTTCAGTCGGCTTGACAGTTGGTTCACCAGTCGGATCAGCAGTTGGCTATTCAGGCGGCTTGACAGTTGACTCACAAGGAGACTCAAACTTTGGTTCAACTGTAGATTTCCCGTTTGTCTGTCTATTTGTCTCGCCAATTGGCTGTCGATTCGGGTCAATTTTTGACTGTCTATTTGCTCGGACCATTTTCTGTCTAGTTTGCTCTTCAGTTGACTCCCAATTTGCTTTTCCAGTTGTATTTTCAATGGAGCGATCAGTTGGCAGACTAGCTGTTGCAACAGTTCGGTCTCCAGTTTGTTACCTAGTTGTCTCTCGATCTGGCTGTCCAATTGGCTCGCCATTTGGCCATCCAATTGGCTCACTAAGAGGCTGAGAATGCTTTCCCAAGCCCCATAAGGGCTATCAAAAAAAACAATTTGAGGTTCTTGAGAGCTAATCAGCTTGTAGGCAGCTTTTATAGCTTTTTTTGACTTTTCACGGTCAATTGGCTCAGTTGAGAGGGCGATCGCTCTCCACTTGTCGCGAATTGCAGGAATCAGAGCTTCCTGTTTGGGAGCAAGCTTTTTTGTTTCAGTCCACCACATAAGCAAGTCAAAGGTCAAAAAGTAAAAACGCAGTGGTAGCAAGGTCAGTCCCTGACATGCCTCCAATTCCGGAAGTTTTGCCCTTGCTGCGAGGGCTGTGATTGCTGCAAGGGCTGCGAGGGCTTGGAATTCCGGGAGCGAGGCAATGGAGTAAAGAGTTCTGTGGTTTTTAACACAGTCTTCTTTCTCGGCGGTGGGACTGGTTGCTCAATCGGCTTTGCTGCTTTGCGGGATGAAAGCTTCTTTAGTCTCGAGGGCTTGGAATTCTGGGAGCTAGGCAATGGAGTAAAGAGTTCTGTGGTTTTTAACACAGTCTTCTTTCTCGGCGGTGGGACTGGTTGCTCAATCGGCTTTGCTGCTTTGCGGGATGAAAGCTTCTTTAGTCTCTCGGCTTCAGAGATCAAATCATCCCAGTATTTTGTATCGATTTGATTGGCTAGAGCAAGCAACTGAGCCGATTCAAAATTCCCAGGCGATGGGACTGGGTTCTGACTTAGGGTTGCTGATTGGCGCTGGGTTTGAAAGCTCAAACTCTCTGATGATGCAGCCTTCTCGCTCATCAAAGGCGGTGCGCTAAACTTGCGTTTCTGGGGTTCGTACTCTCGCTGAATTCGCACCATCCAACTGCCACGAGGAATTTGCAGTGCTTTATGTTCTTCATGGGTTATAGTTGCCCTGTTTGAAAGCACGCGCAGATAGAGGATGCCATCGCGCTCGTAGAGTTCTGCCTTTCCTTCACTAATGCGGTGAGAGTGTCCTGTCACTTCGCCTTCTGCTAGAGTCAGATGAGAGAGCTTTTTCCCTGCTATCTGAGATATCTCCATTGGCAGTAAAAGCACATCACCTTGTCGAATCGGTTGTCGTAGAAGTTCTCGCATCGGTTTTTCTCCAAATTTTGGCTCGGTGATTACCGTAAGTAACTAGCTATAACTTACCCACTTCTTCTCAGTGATCTATCACCTTCTCCGAAATTTCTCTAGGATAAATGTTAAGTTTTATAAATTTTATTTAATTTTAGTAACTACACCTGAGCTGGCGATCGCTTGTCCTCCGCAGGCGATCGCTCCCGATGGGACTAAGTAGTCGGACAAAAGTAAAGTTAACTGTGAAGACAAGGCAACAGGCAACAGGCAACAGGCAACAGCAAGGGATTGAAGCACTTTACACTTCTTAACATAGTGTTGTTTATTTATGTCCGACTACTTATAACACATAAACGACAATTTATCAAGAAAATTTAGATGCGCCTACCCTGCTCTGAGACTTTTTTTAATCTGACTATTTTATAGCTCAATGTTCCATTTTTCATCCCGTCATACATTTCAGAACCTGGCACCGCTAAAAAGTATTTCATCATTTCAGAATCATTGCCTTGGTTAAAAGATCCTAATTGTCGCTTGGACTTATCATCACATGATAACAAGACATTGCTTGTAATATCTCGTTCGTGTTCGAGAATAAAGCCCAGGTGTTGTAAATCGGATAAATAGCTATCCCAAAATTCTGCTTGCAGAACATCGGTATATAAGAAATATCCACCCATCTTTAAACATCGATACACTTCTGTATAAAATTGGTCAATGTTGGGGTAATTGTGAGAAGATTCGATATTAATTATCGCATCAAACCGATTCTCTTCAAATGGCAAATTCTCAGCATCTTCTTCTAAAAAACGAGCCTGAATAGAGCGATAATGAGAGCAGCAAAAGTCTATGGCCTTGGTACTCAGATCAACGCCAGTGATTTCTTGAGGGTTAAAATATTGAGAAATGGTATATATTGTTCCCCCTCTGCCACAACCAACATCTAAGATTTTACGTCCTGTGAGCTCGCAATCGCCGATTACCTCAAGAACTAACTTCATGGAATTTATATTCAGACGATTGGCGGGTAATTCAACTGTTGCGTATTGGGGGCTTTCATTGGCAACATATCCATAATTCAAAAACATCGCATACTTAGCAAAAAGGGTTGAGTTAAGTTTTTGAGTGACGGAATCATAAAATTTTTGAGTCTGTTGTTTTCTTTCGTTTTCAGAGAGAAGGTGAGAATTGATATGTAAGGCAAACGGGACAGTCAGATCTTCTTTCAGTTTGACATTAGGCTGTTGCTCCGATACGTTATGTTCACGCTTTTGCACGCTCAATCCTTCTTTTTTAAGTAGCTGTTCTAGCAACTTGCGCTTTTCAGGCGAAAGGGAAGCTAGCCGTTTGGTAATGTCCGTCATTGTCAATTTTCTCCTTTGATAACAGTTAGGCAACAGGCAACAGGCAACAGGCAACGGGGAACGGGGAACGTGACGAGAGCAGGGGGAGTAGGGGGAGCAGGGGGAGCAGGGGGAGCAGGGGGAGCAGGGGGAGCAGAGGGAGCAGGGAGAGCAGGGGAAGAAAAATACAGAAATTTGATAAAGGGGGTTTTAGACCTGGATTCAGTATTATCCGTGAGGAAAGCAGGACAAGAGGGAAAATTTCAGAGTAAAGCGGCTTTGGCGGCTTTTGTCTGGGCTAATTTAGAGCAACTACTGGAATTAACTCCTCCGGCTCCGGCAATATTCGGTTAATGAAGTAACAGCGGCATAGGATAGTATTACAAATGAAGCAAGGGTGGATTTATCCCGCTTGTGGTGGGGGTAACACAGAATCCCCGTTTTTCAAAGCGGGGAGATGTCAAAATCTGTTCTCATTAGAAGAGAGGAATAGCTTATGAGCATTAAAGTTGGCAATAAGATTCCGTCAGTCACTCTATCACTGATGGGACCCGAGCAACCCACAACGATATCTACTGATGAACTATTCAAAGGGAAAAAGGTGGTCTTGTTCTCCGTTCCCGGTGCGTTCACGCCTGTCTGTTCCGCAGAGCATCTTCCGGGTTTTGTTCAGCAGGCTGACTCCATCAAGGCAAAAGGCGTTGACACAATCGTCTGCGTCTCCGTGAACGATGTTTTCGTAATGGATGCCTGGGGCAAAGATCAAAACGTCGGCGATAAGGTGCTGATGCTTGCCGACGGCGACTGCGAATTCACCAAGGCCATGGGTCAAGTATTCGACCTGCAGGGAAATGGGTTTGGGCTGCGATCGCAGCGCTACGCCATGATTGTTGAAGATGGCGTGGTGAAGTCCCTCGACGTTGAAGATCCTGGACAATTTGAAGTTAGCAAGGCGGAAAAGGTTTTGGAAAAACTGTGAGCTTTTTTTGATCTGGGGATTTAACTGATAACTGTTAAATCCCCCACATAGTCTGTGTTGTCCTTTTAACTCTTCGCTGGAATGGAGTTTCAGGCGCAACTAACCCATAATTGGGAGATTTAGGGGGCTTAGATAGCTGGTATCTTCTTTGTAAGAAAACTCCTTATGACTCTCTCAGTAAAGCTCTAAATCCCTCTTGCTGAAAATGCCGATCAAAAGTTAATATATCATAAATTTCCAGTTGTTCCATAATCTGCATTGATGCACAATCAGTCAGGCTATAACCTTTATCCATTCGTCTTTGATACAGATTAAATGCGCTCTCAAATTGCTCACTGGTTTGGGAAATAATTGTTGTGTTGCTATCATTGTGTAGCCTATGGGTTAGTCGAATAGCTGGTTTGCGTAAATATTCTCCTCTGCTGCATAAAGCATTCAACAATTCTGTGAGAACCATTTCACTGGTAACGGCTCTAAAGTTATCGAGTCTTGCTGTCATAGTTATAGACAGTTGATAAAGATTATCTCCAGAATCAGTGAGAGCTTGCAAATAGGATGTATCTAAGAAAATTTGTCTCATTATTCCTCATCTTCTCTGGGTGCGCCATACATATAGTGTTCAAAATTACGAGCAAAGTCTCTTGGTAACTGTTTTCGCCATTCTGATTGAGGGACAACTTTTCCAATCTCGACAATTTGCTGCCAGATGGGTTTTGCTAGGAATTTGGGGTCATTTTCTAGCGCATCCTATTTGGCATCAAGTTCTTTCATTAAATCGTCCGATTCTGAAGTAAAATGACCGTTTTGTGTATCCATGATCGATAAAAAGTAACAATTTACTCCTATTATAGCCTTGTTCTAGAATCAGGGAGTGCTTGCAAGTAGGATGTATCAAGGAAAATCTGTCTCATTCTTCATCATCTTCTCTAGACGCACCATACATATAGCAGCAAAATAACGACACACAGGGCGCAAGCCTTGCGCCCCTACAGACACAACAATCGGTCGATAATCCCCTGTTTCGTTCTGGGTTGGTCTTTGCTGGTGTGGAAAAAGGACAGAGTGGTGGGGGTGATGGGGTTTTTACTGCTTATGAAGGCATCCTCTTAAATCTTGTCGGGACTCAATAATTATTTTAATAATTATAAACAATCTTATATTGAGTTATCTTTCCTAGCTCTGAAAACCAACCTTCTATAGTTTTTAGGCTTCTTACTTGTTGATTCGATTGTTTTAAATATGCTTCAAATATGAGAAATGTTTTGATGTCAAAAACAATCACTATTTTTTGCTCTGAAAAATAATAATCTTTAATCTTATCCAATTCTTTTTCTTCTAGTCCCACATATTTTCTGTCAGTTTGTGCGACATAAAAGGGTAAACTTGGTATATAAAATGGACGGGAAAATATTACTTGAGTCTCTTTTGAGGTTGTTTGCTCAATTAATGCAGCAATTCTTTTGGGAGCAGAACGATGATTTTCAAAAGATGGAACAATTAGCACCCAAGCTAAAAATATAAGCAATAAACCATTAAAAGCAGTCGCTTTTAAGCCAGTTTCTAAATAACCACTGCGAATTTTGAAAAAAGAAAATATCGAAATTATCTGCCAAGTTAAAGCTACAATAAGCGTCAAACAAATCCCGTAATTATCCAAAAATATAATGGCTGCTATGAGCAAAATAATTGACAGGAGCATTGCTGAAAACAAGAATAAGTATGAGCCAAACCTTAGAGATTTTAATCTGTTCATTTCCCCCGGCCTTAATTCTAAAATTTGTTTTGCCAAAATAATGGCAACAGCAGGATAAGCCCCCAGGGCATAAGAAGGCAGTTTACTGGGAATAAGTTCATATAAAAACCATCCTGAAAATAACCAGATACCAATAAATAGATAAAAAGGTTCTCGCTGTTTTGTCCAGAAATTTTTGACGAGATCAGCTAAGGCTTTTGGTAAAAAGATTGCCCAAGGCAAAAAAGAAATCAAAAAAACGAGCAGAAAATAACCTGGAGGTCCCCATTGCCCAAAGGCTGTTCCTCCAGAAGCACGTTTGAGAATATACCAATCAATCATCCAACGAATGTATGCACCATCATCTGATAACCAAGCCATTCGCCCCCAAATATAAAGCGGAACTAAAGCTAAGGGAAGAAAAATCCAAAAATGTAAACTAATCAGTTTGCATCTATCAGGATGAAACAACAAAAGTAAACCAATAGTGCTAATTGTTAAAATCAGGATTGGAGGTCCCTTGACTAACAATCCTAAACTGGCGGAAATCCAGAGAATACAAGTACATTTAAAAGTCGGCTTTTTCAGGTAATTAAATATAGACAAAATAGCTGTGGTTTCAAAAAATAATAATAGAGCATCAGTCACAGAAATTTTACCTAAGTTTGGCAAAAAAAGAGAGCAGCACATGATAACACAAGCCGCCAAACTATTCTCCCTACCAAATACATTCTTACCCAGGAAAAATAAAGTTATACAAGTGAGGACAACAGCTAATGAGCTAGGAAATCTTACAGCAAATTCGGTTTTTCCAAAAATCAAAAAAGAACAGGCGATCGCCCAAAAATGAAAAGGCGTTTTACGATGAAACTCTGACCAAAGAAAATCAGGCACTACCCAATTGCCTGTTTGCAGCATAACCTGACTAAAACCAGCGTAGGCGGCTTCATCTTGATCCCACAAAGAAATAGCCCAGTTATTGACAAATAAATTAATTAAGCCTAGGGCGAAAATAAGGAGAAGTAACCTTTTATTATGAATAATTGCTCGCATCTTTTCATCAGAGAGGTGATTATGTAGGGGCGTATGGCATACGCCCAATCTCTATTTTTAGGCGTGTGGCATACCCCCAATCTCTATTTTTAATTGGCGAGGAAAGGGTGCAAGCCTTGCACCCCTACAAACCCCTCACCTCCATCTCCATCACTACCAATTCAAATATGATCGCCCTTTAACCTTCTACTAATGTCAAAAGCGATCGCCCTCTAACCCTCACTACTGCTAAAAGCCCTCGCCCCTTCATCCCCATTTGCTTCACTACCAACTCAGACACAAATCGCCTTTCAATCCTCTACTAATGCTAAAAGTGATCGCCCTAATACACTTCATCATGAGTGCCAATATCAATTAAAATGATTGCCTCTTCTTCTGTCTCTTGATTTTGCCCAAAGCTAAAGACAATACGAGAATCATACTCTACCGAACACGCCCAAGCCCCCGATAATTTACCTTTAAGTTTATGCGTTCGCGCCCAATCTCTATTTTTAATTGGCGAGATTAGGGTGCAAGCCTTGCACCCCTACAAACCTCTCACCCTACCCCCTGTCCCCTGATCCGAAGTTCTCTAATGGTAGCATTTTGATTCACAACCCTTTATAGGACTGCTATAGTAGTCACGTTCCCCGTTCCCCGTTCCCTGTTGCCTATTACCTGTTCCCTGTTCCCTATTACCTGTTCCCTATTACCTGTTGCCTGTTGCCTATTGCCTGTTGCCTGTTCCCTTTTGATTACTGTCCCGGCTTAAGTAGATAGCCGAGAAATATAAACTTATGCCTCAAACTATCTGGATCGCAAGACATGGAAACCGCCTCGACTTCGTTAACCCCGAATGGTTCAATACAGCAGAACGCCGTTACGATCCTCCCCTTTCTGAGGATGGTCTGATCCAAGCCAAGGAATTGGGACAACGACTAAAATCAGAAAACATTGCCCATATTTTCTCCTCACCCTTCTTGCGTGCCATACAAACTTCTAACCAGGTAGCAGAAGCCCTGGATTTACCGATTAAACTAGAAGCGGGACTGAGTGAATGGCTGAATCTTGACTGGATGAGGGAAATACCAGAAACCCATCCACGGGAAGTATTAGCAGAAAAATACCCCCGAATTGACTGCAGTTACACTTCTCGCATTGTTCCTCAATACCCGGAAAGCGAGGAGACAGTGATGGAAAGGACGGGGAAAACCGCAAGGCGGCTGGTAGAAGAATTTTCTGAAGATATCCTCTTAGTCGGTCACGGGATATCAGTGCTAGGGACTACAATCGGACTGGTGGGGGGCAATCCTACTATTAATGCTTCTCTATGCTGCTTAGTGAAACTGGTGCGTTGTTCTGAGCAATGGGAGATGAAACTGAACGGGGATACTTCCCACTTGAGCCAAAGCGAGAGCCGAATCAGGTTTAGTCGTTGACCTTCATATTATCTCAAGACTTGAGATAATATGAACTTCGGGACTACCAAACTCCCGTTTTATTATCGGTGTTTTTTGGCGATCGCCTGCTTAATTATGCCAGATCAAAGCAACCTGCGCTCCACCTTACTACAACTTGATGGTCGCGGCTACAAAGCCTACAAAGATATCAAGGGAAGCTACAAATTTCCAGATTTCACCCTTATTATTGACCACATACAGGGCGATCCCTTCGCCTCACCTAGCAAGTTGCGGGTAGTAATACCCCAGTCAGTCGCCGGGTTTCCCCGCAACCTCTATCAGTCCTCCAGCCGAGAAATCGCTCTGCGGGATTATCTCACTCGTCAGTTTGACAAAGTTGCACAGGAAATTAGTTCCTACCGAGGTACTGGTAAAAGTGGACTGATAGCGATCGCCCGTGTGGGACAAGAAGTTCTCGAACGCACCTCAGCCTTCATTGACGATCAATGCGTCGAAGTACGCTTCCTGGTTGGACTCCCAGCGCGGGGGCGTAGAATTTTGGGTTATCAAGCTCAGGAAATGCTCTGTGAAGATATCCCGGGAATTGTTAATACAGCGCTTAAGTATTCATCTGTTTCATCTGTGAACAAGAAAAAGATTCAACAGCAGGTGGAAACTGTTGAGGATGCGGACTGGCTGCGTCAACATTTACCAGAAAAAGGGCTGGTTGCTTTTATTGCCAATGGCGCGATTCTCCCTCGACGCAGTGGGGTCGATCGACGCCCTTTACAGAATGAGGCTGTACCTTTCCAGTCTCCAGAATCCCTACAAGTTGAGTTTACTTGTCCCAATCAAGGATTAATTAGGGGGATGGGGATTCCTGCGGGGATTACCTTGATTGTCGGAGGTGGATATCATGGCAAATCAACTTTACTCAGGGCGATTGAATTAGGGGTATATAATCAGATACCTGGGGATGGGCGCGAATTTGTGGTGACGAATCCGGCTGCTTTGAAGATTCGTGCAGAGGATGGGCGCAGTATTGCGGGGGTGAATATTTCTCCTTTTATCAATCAGCTACCCCAAGATCGTTCTACCACTAATTTTTCCACTCCCAATGCCAGTGGCAGTACTTCCCAAGCGGCTAATATTATCGAGGCATTGGAAGCGGGTGCGGAGTTACTGCTGGTGGATGAAGATACAGCGGCGACTAATTTTATGATTCGCGATCGCCGGATGCAGCAGTTGATTTCTAAAGAGAAGGAACCAATTACCCCTTTTATCGATAAGGTGCGGCAACTTTACCTTGATTATGGGGTTTCCACTGTTTTAGTAATGGGGGGTAGTGGGGATTATTTCGATGTTGCTGATACGGTGATTGCGATGGATAACTTTGAACCCCAGGATGTGACTGAAAAAGCAAAGGCGATCGCCCAAGAACATATTAATGAACGCACCCCAGAAGGAGGCAAGCAATTCGGGCAAATTACCCCGCGAGTGCCTTTAGCGGAAAGTATAGACCCCAGTCGCGGGCGCAGGGCAGTAAAGTTGAAGGTTAGGGATGTAGATGAGGTATCCTTTGGAACTGAAGATATTGATTTAGCTGCGGTAGAACAGATTGTGGATGTGGGGCAATTGAGAGCGATCGCTTCTGCTATTGTTTATGCCAAGGAGAAATATCTGGACAGAAAGGCTACTATTCCGGAGATTTTAGATCGGGTAATTGCTGATATTGAATCAGAAGGATTAGATGTGCTAACTGAGTTCCCTCAAGGAGATTTAGCCTTATTCCGTCGTTTTGAATTAGCTGCTGCCCTTAATCGCTTGCGTAGTTTGAAGGTTAATTAGAGGTTCTAATTAAAGGCTATAATGCAAGTCAGTTATTTATGACCACACCCTTAATCTTGGCCAAATGACACCTCTAGAGGGATTTTCAGAGTTTAGCTTCACATTTGAGGACTCAACACGTCCGGTCTACTATCAGGGAAATGGACCAGCAGTTGTTATTATGCATGAATTGCCTGGGATGATTCCTGAGTGCATTGACCTTGCTAGACGGATAGCCAAAGAAGGGTTCACTGTATTCTTGCCACTCTTAATTGGAAAACCAAATCAACCTTTTTCAATCCTCCGAACCCTTGCTTATACAGTCCAAATCTGCTTAAGTAGGGAATTTTATTGTTTTGTTAAAAGGCAGTCAAGTCCGATTACCAATTGGCTGCGGGCACTTTGTCGTGAAGTCTATGCTAGATGCGATAACCGAGGTGTTGGGGTTATTGGCATGTGTCTCACGGGCGGTTTTGTGTTATCGCTGATGGTTGATGAAGTGGTGATGGCACCCGTTGCTAGCCAACCGTCTCTTCCTTTTGCTGTAACGCCAGCTCATAAATCAGCCCTCGGAATTTCTTCTGAGGAGTTGGAGAAGGCAAAAGAACGAGCCGCTGAGGGGGTTAATATTCTGGCACTCCGCTTTACAGAAGACCGTACCTGTCCGGCTGAGCGTTTTGTAACCCTTCGTCGGGAGTTTGGTGATGCGATCGAAACCATTGAGATCGACTCTTTTAAAGATAATCCTGACGGCATACCTCACAATGCTCATGCAGTCCTCACTGTCCATTTTGTCGATCGGGAAGGACATCCAACTCGGAAAGCTTTTGACCGAGTGCTCACTTTTCTTAAGGAGAAAATGTAATGATATTTTAGATTATTTTCAATGCTTTTAAAAAGCAAATGAAAAAATATGATCGCTGATTCAACCCCCAAGAAATAATCGGCGGACGTCCGGGTTTTGCAGCAAAGCCGATGCCGCACCCTCAAACGTGTTTTTGCCCAACTCAAGCACATAACCCCGGTGGCTTGCCTCTAGCCCCTGGCGGGCATTCTGCTCAATCATTAGCACCGTTAGCCCGATTTCCTGATTCAGACGCCGAATGTTCTCAAAAATTATCCGAGTAATCCGGGGAGCCAAGCCAGCGCTAGGCTCATCCATCATCACCATCTTCGGCTCTAACATCAGCGCCCGTCCAATTTCCAACATCCGCTGTTCACCACCAGACATTGTACCAGCTAGCTGATATCGCCTTTGGGCCAGCCGGGGAAACAGCTCAAAGATGTACTCAATCCTCTGCTGGATGCGCTTCTGGTTGTTTTCCAAATACATACCCAGCTCCAGGTTTTCCATTACAGACATCTGAGGAAAAACACTGCGCAACTGCGGTACAATAGCGATGCCTGCTTGCAATACTGACTGAGGTCGCAGGTTGGTCATATCTTGACCATCAAACAAAACTCGCCCCAGGCGGATCTTCACCAAGCCATATATAGCCTTGAAAACGGTAGACTTGCCAGCACCATTGGGTCCAATCACACAGACAATCTCGCCTGAGTTGACGTGTAAGGTGACACCTTCGAGAATGTCTAAGTCCTGATAGCCAGCATAGATGTTTTCAACAACAAGCATTAGAAACTATTAGCTTTTATTTGACATCTTCCCTGCTTGAAAGACAGGGGATTCTAAACGGATACTACGAGAGGATCTGTTCCCGAAGGGTGACGAAGTCTAGACAGTTTAATCCACACCTATGTGCCAAAATAAGCCTCAATCACCGCTTCATTAGCCTTAATCTCGTCAGGCGTCCCTTCCCCTAGTTTCTCTCCTTGGTTCAGCACATACACCCGATTACACAAATCACAGATGAAATTAATATTATGCTCAATCAGTAGGAAAGTCTTACCCTGTTGCTGGTTGAGAGTACGGATGTGGTCTTTGATAGTTTCGACCAAGGTGGGGTTAATACCCGATGTAGCCTCATCCAACAGGATAATATCAGGGTCTGGCATCAGTACCATAGCAATTTCTAGCAAACGCCGCTGACCACCGGAAAGGTTGCCTGCATCCTCATTCCTGAGAGGATACAACAGCAGAAACTCCAGTAGTTCCCTTGCCCGTCTCTCTGTCTGGAGGTGACTCGGTTTTAGCATGGTGAAAAGGTTTTCACCTCGCCACTGGCGGCTGATTAACAGGTTTTCCAACACAGTTATCTGTCGATAGATGCGGATTCTTTGGAAGGTGCGGGCAAGTCCCATTCGGGCTAGCTGGTAAGGGCGTTTGTGGGTGGTGTCCTGACCCTTAAAGAAGATTTTGCCCCGATCTACCGACTGGAGACAGCTGAGGCAGTCTAAGAGTGTGGTTTTGCCACTGCCGTTGGGTCCAATTAATCCGACAATTTCCCCAGGATAGATGGCTAAATCCACTTGCTTGAGGGCAGCTAAACCACCGAAATACTTGCTGATTTGATGTCCTTCCAGCAGCGGTGTCGGTGGTTCAATGGGTTGGTTCATAACTGATCTAATTGGCAACTTTCAGTCTAAGTACCTGGACAAAAATAAAAATTGCTGGCTGAGAAAGGCAGGAGGCAGGAGGCAGGAGACAGAGGGGGGATTTACAGCTAATTTACAATTCTTTACACAGCATCTTTTATTTATGTCCGACTACTTAGCCCTTCGATAATCTGACAAAATGATGCAACTCATCTGAGCTTGCCCAGACGCTTGATCAGTCGCACCACCGAGATCCCGCTGCGATCGCCTAAAGCCCCCAGTATCCCCGACGGCATAAAGAGTACTAGGAGAATCAACAAAATTCCCAGAGCCAGCAAGTGGTAATCTAGAAGATTGCTCCAAACGATATCTTGGAGAACATAGAGTACAACTGCTCCTAGAGGTGGTCCCCAGACAGTGCCTAGTCCTCCGAGCATACTCATCATCACCATATTGAGGTTACGGCTTTCTACAAAAACCACATCCGGGTCAATATAGGTATTCTGCCAAGCCCAGAAAGCCCCAGTGATGCCAGTAAAAAAGGCAGCGATCGCCAATGCCACTAGCTTGTGCAGCGTCGTATTAATCCCCCGCATTTGGGCACCCGTCTCATCTTCCCGAATCGCAATCAGACTCAGACCAAACTCACTGCGCCGAATCCACCACATCAGGCTTACTACTATGCCCATTACTGTAAGCATGAAATAGTAGTTCCCTACCCGATTCAGTACTGGGGGCAAGTCTATGCCAGCGCCGCCACCAGTCAAGGGTCGCAGAATACGCACTACTTCCCGCGTCGCCACAAAGGTACTCAGCATGGCGATAGAGAAATAGGGGCCCTGCAAGCGCAGGGTAGCCCAGCCAATCAGCAGCGCAAACAGCACCGCCGCTAATGCAGCCCAAGGTAACGCTTGCCAGAAGGATAGCCCTGGGGCGAAGGCTAAAGGTGCATTGGTAACAAGGATACCCATAACATAGGCACCGATACCAAAGAAGACGGCGTGACCAAAGTCTATATAGCCCGTCATCCCGCCAATCAGATTCCAGTTAGAAGCCAAGGTTACTAGGATAAAGATTTGGGTGGCACCCAATAGCTGTATACCGGAGGCACCAGTTGGCGGGTAGAGGGCTAAGAGGAGGAGTAGTAACCCCCACAGGGTTAAGCTACTCCATCGCCTTAGAAAAGATTTCTTCTTTGTGCTTTGTCCTTTATTTGTTTTCAATGACCAATCTCAAATCTCATGTTGGAAGCGATCGCCATCTACTACATATTACAAGCACGAACTTCGATAATCTTTGGGAGCAGAGCGCTTTTATCATCATCATTGTAGGGTGGGCAATGCTGATAAAGATGTTGAGCATAACCAGCACCAGTGAGTTGGGTTGGTGGGCATTCCCTTTCATTGCCCAACAAGGTTTTGAGATTGGCGTGGGGAATGCCTACCCTACAGGCTACAGACCATCTGCGATCGCTAGAATTAGCCCTGGTTAAATTGAGTATTTCAATTCAATAAATCTCTCAAATCGGCTAATCTAGCTCCAGCGATCGCATTCCCTGCAACAACCCCTGTGGTCGCACAATCAGAATCACCACTAACAAAATCAAGCTAACTGCCACACCAAAATTAGTACCAATCCCAGGTACATAGGTAGCCACCATCACCTCCGTTAATCCCAGGAGTATACCACCGAGCAAAGCTCCTGGAATCTGCCCCAGACCCCCCAAGACAGTAATCGTAAACGCTTTGAGTGTAAAAGGATGACCCATAAATGGAAAGATTGCCTGGGTTGGGCTAATCATCGCACCAGCAGCACCAGTCAGGGCGATGCAGATGCCTGCTGTGAACGCGTAGACTTGCTCGATGTCAATGCCTACAATCCGGGCGGCATTTTTGTTCTGAGCAGCAGCTCGTATTGCCTTTCCTAAACGGGTGCGTTGCAGAAACAGGTGCAGCGCCAACATCATCCCTAGCGCCATCCAGAAAATAATGGTCTTTACAATTGGTAGGGAAATGCCCAACAGCTCGAAAGACCCACTATAGGAAACAGGTACGTTGCGAGGGTCGGCGGTGTAGATTACTTTGTGTAGATTAGCCAGACTGATAGAAAGACCAAAGGTAGCTAAAAGAGTGGCAAGATGAGGGCGTTCCACCAGTCGGTTGAGCAGAATTTTCTGTAACCCATAGCCGACTAGAAACATCAACGGCATAATGATAATCAGCGAAGCAAAGGGGTCCATACTAAAGCGACGGAAAAGGAGCCAAGCCAGATAAGCACCTGCCATGAGAAACTCGCCGTGAGCCAGGTTGATGATGCCCATGACGCCCCAGAGGACGGAAAATCCCAATACCATTACCCCGTAAAAACCACCAAGTAACAGCCCGCTGACTAGAGCTTGCAGGAATTGAGTCATGAGATTGAAATCAGAAGCAGGGAACAGGGAACAGATATTAAGCAGAGGAGCTTCTGAGCAGGGAGAAAGGGAGAGGATTTATTGTTGGAACAAACCATTTAATTAATCTCCTCTGCACCCCGCTCCCTACTCCCCCGCTTCTTTTGGGGAGCAGGGGAAGAAAAATATAGAAAATTGATAAAGGGGGTTTTAACCCGGATTCAGTATTACTACTTCATCAAGGCAATTGCGCTGGACAACTCTTAATATTAGTATGCACCTGAGACAAATGCTTGAGCGATCGCATCTCCAATTCAATTTAATAGGCGATCGCCTGTTTTCTTGAGAATTCCCTATCTGTGAAAATCCGCGTCATCTGTTTTATCCGCGTTCCATTCTTATATACTTAAAGAGCATGCCATTCGTCTTCGATCACCGTTCTTTCCACTTTGGCAGAGGATAAGCCATTTTAGCCACAGCGGACTTTTTGGGAGCTATAACTTGAATCTTGCCATCTAGAATCTGAATACTACCCATTGGCTTGAGTGCATTTTTGCCAGTTTCATCGAATTGGATCGGTCCGTAAAACGTCACCACGTCGAGTTCGCCCATCGCTTGGCGAACTGCATCGATTTCCAATGACCCGGCTTTTTCAATCGCCAATTGCAATGCCAGAGCTGCCGCAGTGGCTCCAGCGGCTTGATAGGTGGATGGCTCTCCCCACTTGGCTTGGTAGCGCTGAGCGTACTCTTGGGCTGTGCCAAAATACTCGTCTTTATAGTTCATGGTGCTTTCCCACTGGGTAGGACTAAAAATGTAGTTGGCATCTGCCCCCATTTCCGCCACAAATTTGGGGTTAGAAGGACCGACAGTAATTACCATTGCTTTGGGGTTGAAGCCCAGTTCCTTAGCGGAGCGCACGAAGAGAAGGGCATCGTTGAAGTGACCTCCACCGACAAAGACATCGGGATTGAGGGCTTTGAATTTGTTCATTATTGCGCTGACGTCAGCTACGTCTTTAGGATAGGTCTCAACGGCTAGTACTTTCATCCCGTACTTCTGGGCCCATTTCTGAGCTCCTTCGGCTACACTGGTGGGAAAGGGCGTGTCTTCGTAGGCAATTACAACTGTCTTGGCCCCGGTTTGGCTTAGCGCCTTAAATGTCGATTTCATATAGTCGCTAGCAGGGGTCAACACACTAAAGAGGTTTTTGAAGCCACGGGTGAAGAGGGAATCAGAAGCTGCCCCACCTGCTATCAGGATCTTGTCGTACTTCTCGGCAATCGCACTGGCGCTCTTGGTGAGTCCGGAACTATAAGGTGCAAGCAAGAAGTTCACCTTATCCTCAGTGATTAGCTTCTCCGCCAAGCGTGCAACGGTGTCAGGGTTGCCCTCATCGTCGTAGTAGATGATTTCCACTTCCATGCGCTGATCGCCGACTTTGATGCCTCCATACTCATCGTTAACCCAGTCTCTCCATAAATTATACCCCTGGCGGGTGTCTTTCCCTTCCCGGGCGAATTTGCCCGTTTCGCTCACCGGAGCGCCTAGACGAATGACTGTGTCGGCTTCAGCGGACTGTTCCGGTTTTTCTGGGGTACAAGCCGCCAGCACCAAAGCTAAACTCAGCAATAATGGAATAGAGAACAACCTTCTTTTCATCAAAACCTCACGGGTAGTGTGGAAACCCTCGTTTTTAAACGAGGGAGAAACACAACACGGGGACTTTAGTCCCCGTGAAAGTGATATGCATAGCCATCTTTTCTTTGAATAGGCTTGCAATATTTGTAACTAATCCCTTGAACCAGTCCGTTGTGCAGGGTTAAGGTCTAGTGGTCTGTCCAGGCAGATATGACAAGTTCAAATAGTCTCAATCCCTTATATACAAGGAAAGTCAACTATTCAAAGTTAGCTGGACAGACCACTAGTCATTGCTGGACAATCAACGTTGGTACCACCTAAACCACAATACCCATTGGGATTTTTGGCAAGGTACTGCTGATGATAGCTCTCTGCGTAGTAGAACTCAGGAGCCTCAACGATCTCAGTTGTGATTGTCCCATAACTGGCTGCGTTAAGGGCTTGCTGATAAGCATCTCGCGATGCTTCAGCCAGCTTCCTTTGACTCTCCGAATACACATAAATTCCTGAACGGTACTGGGTGCCAGCATCATTGCCCTGGCGCATGCCTTGGGTAGGATCGTGGTTTTCCCAGAAGACTTTCAGCAGTTCCTCGTAACTGATTACTTTCGGGTCAAAAACAACCCTAACGACTTCATTGTGACCCGTCAAGCCCGTACAAACTTCTTTATAGGTGGGATTGGGGGTTATCCCACCTGCGTAACCCACTGCGGTAGTGAAAACTCCGTCTTGCTGCCAGAATTTGCGTTCTGCTCCCCAGAAACACCCCATGCCAAAGATAGCCATCTCAAGTCCATCGGGGTAAGGGGGCTTGAGGGGATTACCGTTGACATAGTGATTAGAGGGGACTGGCATGGACTTTGCCCGTCCCGGCAAAGCTTCTTCAGGAGTAGGCAGGGTGAGCTTCTTGCCAAATCCAAATAGTACCATTAATTTTGACTCTGATTTCTGATAGACATCTTAACCTTACTTAATATTAACAACTTTAAATTATGCTTAATAACAAACCCTAACTTACCAACGTCATGAACAAAAAGGGACAGGCAAGATGCCTATCCCCAAATTAATTAACCAGATGTTAATTAAAGGTTCATTTCCGCAGCTTGCACTCTCTCCACTTGCTTCTTCTTAATGACGAGAAGTATTTGAGAGAGCATGGTACCGCCGAGGAAGACCATCAACCATTTGATGCGAGTGGGGCTTTGCAGGACGATTTCCGTGTCTTCTTGACCAAATCCACCCACGTTCGGGTCAGTGGTGAGAGCTTCTCCTTCTGCCACCTGCTGCCCTTGGGAGACGATTAGTTCTGGGCCTGGAGGAACTGTCTCAACAACTGTATTGCCGTCGGCTGTCTCAATGCTAATTTGATAGCCAACGTATTCCTCTTCAGTAATCTGGCTAATTGTGCCAGCGGAGGAAGCATTATAGACAGTATTATTGCTCGGATCGCCAGTGGGGTAAACCTGACCCCGTCCCCGATTAGCGCCTAAATGAACGGCATACTTACCAAAGTGAATATTTTTGTCTGTAGCCGGATCAGGAGAAAGGACAGGGAAGATAATTTCCTCATATTGTTCACCCGGTAGGGGACCAACTATGACCACATTTTCCTGATCTTCGGTGTAGGGCTGGTAGTAAACGTAGCCCACTTTTTCCTGCATTTCTTCAGAAATTCTGTCTGGGGGGGCAATCTTGAAGCCTTCTGGCAACATCAGCACTGCACCGACGTTCAGACCCCCTTTGGAACCATCCCCTAGCACCTGTTGAGTATCTAGGTCGTAGGGTATTTTCACTACTGCCTCAAATACGGTGTCCGGCAGCACAGACTGGGGTATTTCCACTTCCGCAGGCTTTTCTGCCAGATGACAGTTAGCACAGACAATTCGCCCTGTGGCTTCACGGGGGGTTTCTGGAGCAGTTTGCTGCGCCCAGAAGGGATAGGCAGCAGCGGACTGGGGCAGTGCCAGAGCGCTGGTGAGGAAAAAGGCAACGGTAGCGATCGCCAGCAGCACTATTCTGGTAATTGCCTGTTTACCAGTCCGCCACATTGCCATAAAATATGGTGTTCTCATCTCGTTTGCCAAAAAAGTCAAAACTCAAAATTCCACTACGTCTTTGTAGAAACCTATGCCCACCAGGGGTCTTCGTCGGTGCGGAAATCTGTTTCCGTCCAAGGCGTGAACGCCAGCTTGTCGTCTTCTGTTACTTCGGCATGAACCAGTGCCAGGGATAGAGGCGCAGGACCGCGCACCACTTTCCCAGCTTCGTTATACTGAGAACCGTGGCAGGGACAGATAAACCTGTTCTTACCACCATTCCAAGGGACAACACAGCCCAAGTGGGTACAGATAGCGTTAATCCCGTAGTTGGCTATAGTTTGGTCTCCTTCGACCACAATGTAGGTGGGGTCGCCCTTAAGTCCTTGGGAGAGAGTGCGATCGCCTGCACTGTGATTAGCCAGAAACTCGGTGACTATCACATCGTTACCGAGAGCATCTTTAGCCGTGACACCACCGCCAGCGCCACCACTAGAAGGTGGGATGAAATACTTGACAACTGGGTACAGAGCTCCCAAAGCTACGCCCGTTACTGTACCAAAGGTCAGCAAGTTCATGAATTGACGACGTCCCATATCTGGGACATCTGAAGAGCCAGAAAGTTGAGCCATAACTAAACGCCTGATTGTTTATTTTTGTAAACCTTTATGAGGACAACCTCATATTTTTCTCATCTGTGGTGCTTGATTGTCAACGAATCCACCAAGAGAATTGGGGGGCTTTCCGTATAGGGATAGTCCTTATCTTTAAAAAGGTTTACAACATCTGTATTAAATTATTACAGAGATTGGGTACTTCATCTCACTGGATCTCTCGCGTCAATGGTAAGTTGAGAATTCCTCCTAAGACCCCCACTAGGGTCTAGCAAACCTTACGATTATCAAGATTATTGAAAATAAATATCAACAAGCTAGTTCAATGAGATATGACAGGACAGGAACTACACCAAATTTTGCTGAACAAGTGGGGACGCTCCTACGACATAAGGCTACGGCGGATTAAGGGCAGGATTTTTGTACAGGTGATGTGGAAATACTTAGAGCAGGCATCTTTTCCCCTCTCAGAGGCAGAATATCTTGACCACCTCAATGCAGTATCCAATTATCTCAACGCTTGGGATGGAGGACCCCAGGTGAAAGCTTACATTGAAAAAACCCGTCAACGTCCTCGAATCGGTAAGGTCGTGAGCATTCCCCTCGACTTGGGTGAGCGAGCCTCAGAATGGATTCTGGATGATCTTTGACCAATGAGCGTGACAACTGATAAATGATAACTGATTAAGTGATCAGCGTCCGACTAGCTTTACCATGCCAATGCCGCCAAAGTAAAGTCCTAAGACTGCACTTGCCAGGAGAGATTGGGTGATAGGGTCAGTTGAAGGGGTGAGTATTGCCCCCAAAATCACTGCTCCCAGGACAATATAGCGCCAGCCAGAAATCATTCGTCCAGAGGAGACAATATTCAACAAGCCTAACAGAAGCTGGATAATCGGAATTTGAAATGCCAAGCCAGTGCTGAACATCAGTATCAGGACAAATTCAAAGTACTTATCAATTGACCACAACTGCTCAACTACATCGGCCCCGTAGTTGATGAAGAACCTGAGAGCGGCGGGGATCAGAACCAGGTAGGCGAATGCCAGTCCCACGAAAAATAGTATGCTTGACCCCAATACCACTGGTCCAAGTAGGCGGCGTTCGCGGCGGGTTAGTCCTGGTAAAACAAACTGAATAATTTGGTAGATGATAAAGGGACTAGTCAGCAGCAAGCCACTATATCCAGCGACTTTCATGGAGACAAAAAAGAATTCTCCCGGAGCCAGTTGTAGAAATTTGACCCCTTGAGCGGGGACTTCTAGCAGTTGAACAATCGGTTTGACAACAATGAAACAGGCAATCACCCCCAGCACCACGGCGATTAAAGCATAGAAAATCCGCTTTCGCAATTCTTGGAGATGGTCGAACAGGGACATCTCGACCTCATCGGGAAGCTCGTCGAGATAAGGATTTGAGTCTTTCTGGGATGGGGTTTCTAGTTCTGTGGGAGGCATATTCGCTCTGATTCAGTCCGAAGTTCGTTAACTATTGTATCTAGAGAGCGCCTAACGGCGAGGGAACAGGGAACTTCGGATCAGGGAACAGGAAATTATTCAGGCTCCCACCCCGTTATGGAAGAAAGAAACAGAGAGTGTTTCTTAGGAGGATAACATTTCCAAGCTAGACAATACCTTGATTACAGGCAAAGTTGCCTTGACTCGCGAGTTTCAGCTAACTTTTCTTAATGACAAAAATGAGAGCGATCGCCTGCTTTGTTGAGAATATTCTCAATAAACCCGCCTAACCCACTAAAAATGGGATCAGTATTTCTGAGGGATAAAACGCCTCTCATCTGGAGAGAGTTGATCGTCGTACTTGCCTGTCATGTCGCGCTCCCCTAGCTTTACTTTCTCCCTTGGTAAATCCTGATAAGGAATCAAGCTGAGCAAATGGGAGATGCAATTGAGACGGGCACGTTTTTTATCGTCTGCCGGAACGATGTACCAGGGTGCGGAATCAGTATCTGAGGCAACCAGCAGATCATCTCTCGCCCGAGAATAGTCATACCAACGCTTGTAGGACTCTACGTCCATAGGGCTTAACTTCCAGACTTTGCGAGCATCGTTGATGCGGCCTTTAAAACGTCGCTCTTGCTCTTCGATACTGGTATCCAGCCAATATTTGATCAGCTTAATACCTGAGTCCACGATGGCCTGCTCGAAGACGGGTAAATTTTGTAGAAAGCGCACATATTCTTTCTTAGTACAGAAGCCCATAACTCGCTCTACTCCAGCACGATTGTACCAACTGCGATCGAAGATTACGACTTCGCCAGCAGCAGGGAAATGTTGAATGTAGCGTTGGAGATACATCTGGGTTTTCTCCCGCTCTGAAGGGGTAGGCAAGGCAACGACACGGAATACACGAGGACTAACACGCTCTGTGATGCGCTTGATGACGCCCCCTTTTCCTGCGGCATCTCGACCTTCAAAGACAACAATGATCTTCAGTCCTTTCTCTTTAACCCAGTATTGTAATTTAACGAGTTCGCCATGTAGTTTAGCCAGCTCTGCTTTGTATTCCTTATTCGACAGTTTAGGAGGCTTCTCGGAAGTGAGCTTCTTTTTTTTTCCCATGTCTTTTATTCCCTTAAAAATTCCTTAATATTAACATTGTTGAACAAGCTGCGATCGCCAGCAGCTAAAATCTGAGATTGTAACAAAGTGCCGCCAAAAAGTGAAAATAAAGTTAAAGAATTGTCTATGCTCAATAGCAATATATCATTAAGGACTTGACCCAGTAAAGCAATCTAAATCAAGTTTGCAGTTGGTTAACAGGCGATCGCCGAATGGCACGCTCCTTAAGCTGAAAGCCCTATCGTGGCATCATTGTAGCGTCATCCGGATCGTTGCGCGATCAGCGCTTGGGCACCGCCCCTCCCTTGCCATCTATCCCTTACCCATAAGTCTTGAACCCCTTGTGGAGTGGGGGAGAGGGGGAGTGGGGGAGAGGGAGAGACTCGGTCGATGGGGAGATGGGGAGAGAGTGATGTAGAGTAAATTTACCCAAAGATTAGGAGTTTGTATGAGAACTCTGAATGCATTTATAAGGAAGGTTATACTCTTTGTCAATGATAATCATTATTATAAACAGCCCGGTACAGAGGTTGAGGTGGGATCTTGCTGCTGTATCGTTTTAAAGTGCAGAATGTCAGTAGATCGAAAAGTTGTCGGTCAAGGCAGCAGAGGAGAAGGGAGCGGAGGAGCAGGGAGAGAATTTACTTTTGGAACAAACCATTTAATTAATCTCCTATGAGAATTTATGGCAATCGGCAATTGAAGACGTTACCAGGACGATCAACTAGACCGACTCCTGCAAAGGTGCGGGAGGCGCTGTTTAATATCTGGCAGGGGACAATTGTTGGTTGTCGCTGGTTGGATTTGTGTGCGGGGAATGGTTCGATAGGGGCGGAGGCTTTGTGCCGAGGAGCTTCTGAGGTAGTGGGAATTGAACAGTCTAGGTGTGCTTGTGGGATTATTAAGCAGAATTGGGGACAAGTAGCACAGGGAGAACAGAAGTTTCGGATTTTGCGGGGGGATGTGGTTGGAAGAATAAAAAGTCTTGTTGGGAAGGAGTTTGACCATATTTATTTTGACCCGCCTTATGCTAGTGATTTGTATGAGCCAGTGCTCAAGGCGATCGCTAATAATCAGCTACTTGCTCAGGGGGGTGAGACGGCGGTGGAACACAATCCTAAACTTTGGAGGACAATGGTGATTCCAGGACTAAAAATTTGTCGAGAAAAGGTTTACGGTAATACTGCTCTGACTTTCTATCGTTGTTACGGTTAGCTGTTCCCTTTCCCTATTCCCTGATCCGAAGTTCCCTCTCTCAACCATTTTCTAATTAATTTGACCGACCTACTTATCACCAAAACAGACAGCTTCAGTTGACTGTGCTAGTATCTGGGGTAAATTCTTTTAATCTTCGATACACATGAGCAAGGTTCTGGTGTTAAACGCCTCTTACGAACCGCTCAATATCACCAGTTGGCGAAGGGCGGTTGTCTTGTTGCTCAAAGGAAAAGCAGAGCAACTTGAACACAACGGTAAATATATATACGCAGAATTTCCCCTACCCACGGTCATTCGACTACTTTACTATGTCCGGATTCCTTATAAGGAAATTCCTTTAACCCGTCGTAATATTCTCGAACGAGACCGTCATACTTGTCAATACTGCAATTACAAAGGTGAGCAGTTAACCTTAGATCACGTTATTCCCCGTTCTCGCGGTGGGGGAGATAGCTGGGATAACCTGGTTGCTGCCTGTGTTCGTTGTAACGTTAACAAAGGCAACCGCACTCCTAAAGAAGCGAATATGAGCTTGCGTTCTCAACCTCGCCGACCTTACAGCAGCCTTCATTTTGAAATTCTGAAACACACTAAAGGCAATCTCAATCAGGAGTGGAGAAAATATGTGATTGGCATTAACTAAAATATACTGATTATAGTTTGAGTAGAAATGGAACTTTACCTCATCCGTCATGGCATCGCCGCTGACCACGCCGCCTACACCAACGACGAAGCACGTCCTCTTACTGACAAAGGGCGCGAGAAAACAAAAAAAGTCGCACAGCGCCTCTATGACATCGGTCTGCGGTTAGACTTGATTTTGACTAGCCCTTTGCTACGAGCGCGTCAAACTGCCGAAATTCTCCAAGATGTGGGTCTGAGTGACCAGATTGAAGAATTTGTCCCTCTTGCTCCTAATGGGGATATCCAGGATTGGGTAAGCTGGTGGTCGAAATGGAGCTATAATACCAAGGGAAGCTACCTTGCTCTAGTCGGTCATCAACCAAACTTGGGAAACTGGACAGAAACCTTAGTTTGGGGGAATACGAAAGAACAACTGGTGGTGAAAAAAGCTGGTGTCATTGGGTTGAAACTTCCGGAAACCGGAACGCCAGTGGGCAACAGCGAGTTATTTTTGTTGACCTCCCCTAAGTGGCTGCTCTAGATAGATACAGATCAACAACATTTACAGGTACAAATATGACAGTCTGCGAGTATATACCAGGTTTAGAAAATATTCCAGCCGCTCGATCCAGTATTAGTTATGTGGATGGAAAAAAAGGAATCCTTGAGTATCGCGGCATTTCCATAGAAGAACTCGCACAAAAGAGTACATTCCTGGAAACGACGTACTTATTAATCTGGAATAAACTGCCGACCAAAGAAGAACTGAGTGCCTTTCAATATGACATTCAGCACCATCGGCGCATCAAGTATCGGATTCGAGACATGATGAAATGCTTCCCGGAAACGGGTCATCCCATGGATGCGCTACAAACTTCTGCGGCTGCACTGGGTCTTTTTTACTCTCGTCGCGCTTTAGATGATCCAAAATACATTCGCAAAGCGGTAGTGCGACTTCTGGCGAAAATTCCGACTATGGTAGCAGCTTTCCACTTAATGCGTAAAGGAAATGACCCGATTCAACCCAATGACGATTTGGATTATGCTGCTAACTTTTTGTACATGCTCACTGAGCGGGAACCCCATCCGTTGGCAGCGCGGATTTTTGATGTTTGCTTGACCCTCCATGCCGAACATACCATGAATGCCTCTACTTTTTCGGCAATGGTGACTGCTTCGACTTTGACGGATCCTTATGCGGTGATTACTTCAGCCGTCGGCACCCTCGCAGGTCCCTTGCATGGAGGAGCTAATGAAGAAGTGCTGAGTATGTTGGAAGAAATTGGCTCGGTGGAAAATGTTCGCTCTTATGTGGACAAGTGTATCCATAATAAGCAAAAAATCATGGGTTTCGGGCATCGCGTCTATAAGGTGAAAGACCCGCGAGCGACAATTTTGCAGGACTTGGCAGAAGAACTCTTTGAACAGACTGGTCACGATCGCTATTACGACATCGCTGTGGAGTTAGAGAAGATAGTTGAAGAAAAATTAGGTCACAAGGGGATTTACGCCAACGTGGATTTCTACTCTGGCTTGGTGTACCGGAAGTTGGGAATTCCCAGGGATTTGTTTACGCCAATGTTTGCGATCTCCAGGGTTGCTGGTTGGCTGGCTCATTGGAAAGAGCAGCTAGCGCTTAACCGCATTTTCCGTCCCACTCAAATTTATACAGGGGTTCACAATCATCCTTACATCCCGATCCAAGAACGCTAGTTATTTATCGACGAGGCGACTCACAGGTCTAGATTTTTTACTGAATAATATCTCGCTAATCCCTAGGAATTAAAGCGAAGATTAATCGGTGAATCGCGGCAATGTTAGAAATTACCGCTAACGCTATAAACAAAAGGAAAATTTGTCCAGTTAAAAGACCAACTATTATCACAATAGTCCGAGTCCCTCGACTCCCAATAGTAGCTACCGTACTTTTTCCTTGTGCCTCACTTTTGGCTCGAATATAGGGAACCATTGTCGCTCCCAAAAGTGCCAGCAACCCCAGAATCAAATAATCACTAGGCGAAACCAAGATCAGCGCGGATATCAGGAAAAAATCAACATATCTGTCTAACACGCTATCCAGGATATTTCCTTCACTGGAAGCGACACCCCGTTCTCTAGCTAAGTCGCCATCAAGACTATCTAGAATTCCACTCACAGCAATCAAGAGAACAGCTATCAGATAATTGCCTTGAACAATGACCCAACCAGCCGCTGGGCCACCTAATCCACAAGATAACAAACTGATAAGATTTGGGGTAATCCAAGCAATATCAACTAAAGAACGGGCCAATCTTACCGTAAAAAACTGGATGATTTTATCAATAAATGACCTGGGTACTACGATAGAATTACCTGTTTGAACCTGATTAACCTCCGAATAGGTTTCAGATTGCTCGTTTAAAGATATATCTGGCATCACTAATCGATCTTTTTAGCTCATTTCACCAGGAAAGCTCGGTTGAGACAGTCATTAGTCATGAGTCCTTAGTAACTAAGAACTCATGGCTTGTCTCCTTGTCCTCCTTTCCCATCACCAACTTATTCAGCAACGCCCTTTTCTTGGGCACGCTTTTCCCGTTTTTTGCGCTCTGCCTGTAAAGCATCTTCAAGCACACTGAGCATCTGATCTATTTTTTCTAGATTACTGCGATACAGTTCTAGGTCTTTTTGCATTTTCTCTTCAGGGAGGTGCAAAGCTTCACAGAATTGCTTCAGAGCCTGATTGCGCTGTTTTTCGTCTTTGACTAACTCCGAGTCTGTCTCCTCTAAGAGGGTATATAAGCCAATAGCAAACAGACGGCTGTACTTAAACTTGGGATTATTGGCGATCGCTTGCAAAGACTCCAACAAACTATCCGCACCATCAGTGGAAGTTGGGGAACTAATCCAGGAAATTAATTCCTGAGCAGACATGGGTTTTGCCAGGGCTAACAAACTTTCTGCTTCCTGTCGATACTGTTGGGCATCATCCCCTATAGACTGACAAAGAGCAGTAAAAATTGACTCTTTATCCTGTTCAGGTCGATAGCCCTGCATAAAACGATCGAAAGAGGTGACAACACCTAAACAATAGATTGGGTCGCAGCGAAAGTCAACATTAACAGAGAGCAAATGCATCTCTACCATCAACTCTTCGACTACCCGCCGATAAAGCGAGTTGATGGGGCGGGTGTGATGGGCATAGAAATCTCGCTTAGTGTCGGATACAGTGCGAATTTTATCCACAAAACAGACTTAAATGGGGACTCTGATCCCATTGTCTCACCGTTCGCTCAATTTTGCATGTAATTCTGAATTATGAAGGCGCAAATGCTTATCACAGAAGGGTTACAGAAGATAACTGGGTTAGCGGCACTAGTTCACAGAATAAAGACATATGAAGGAAGAGCACAGAGCGATCGCCCTTGAACTCAAATGCTGGTTAATAACTGAAGCGCGATCGCCCTTTAAGATTGCCCTTTAAATGGAAAATGCGATCGCTCTGCTCAAACATCTTAAAAACGGTAGGACTAAGGACTAAGAACTATATTCTCACTCAGAACCTTCTCCGAAGAAGGTTGCCAATTAGCCCAATCTTGGGGTTTAAGAAATGTTTCATACAATTCTGCTTCCGGTGTATTCGGTTCCGGTTCATAGCAGTATTCCCAACGCACCAGGGGCGGTAAAGACATTAAAATCGACTCAGTCCGTCCATTAGTCTGTAAACCAAAAATTGTCCCTCGGTCATAAACCAGGTTAAATTCAACGTAGCGTCCCCGACGATAGAGCTGGAAGTTACGTTCGCGATCGCCATATTCTATCCCTCGGCGTTTTTCCACAATTGGCACATAAGCTGGTAAAAACGCCCGACCGCAATCCCTCACAAACGCGAACAAATCCTCCCAATTGCGAGGTTCTAGGGCACCAACTTGGTTACTGTAAGTTGCAGCTGGTCCTTCCTTGTGAGAACCGCGATACAAGGTTCCTTGACCATCTTGATAATCAAAAAACAATCCCCCTACACCTCGCATTTCCTGTCGATGCTTCAGATAAAAATATTCATCGCACCAACGCTTAAACACCGGGTAATACTCAGGGTTGTGACCATCACAAGCTTGCTTTAAGGTGCGGTGAAAATGAGCCGCATCTTCAGCAAAGGGATAATAAGGGGTCAAATCAGCCCCACCGCCAAACCACCAGACCGAGCCTGCCTCAAAGTAGCGATAATTGAGGTGAACTGTGGGAACATAGGGATTGCGAGGATGCAGCACCATCGACGTACCCGTGGCATAAAAACCATGACCTTCAGCCTCCGGGCGCTGCTTCAAAATTGAGGGAGGCAGCTGTTTACCCCAAACCTCAGAGAAGTTGACCCCAGCCTGTTCAAATACTCCACCTTCGCGGAGCACCCGCGAACGACCACCACCGCCTTCTTCTCGTTCCCAGCTATCTTCCCTAAACTTGCTGTGGCCATCCAGTTTTTCCAGGGCGCTACAGATTTCGTCTTGCAATTCCTTCATGAAGTGGCTAACTCGTGTGTTGGAGTCAGCAGGGGGTACAGAAGACTTAGAAGTGGTGTTTACGTCCGTTTTTAAAGCTGTCATAGTTTCAATAAGCGCGTGATTCAAGCAAAAAGATGGTGGTGGTTGAGCCTCTAACCCGTTGCAGTATATAAATCTACCACATAACCACCCATTTCTCACTCCTTGGCAGTTGCCATTTTTAGGGGCATCGAGCTCCTAAAAATGTCTTGGGGGGCAATACTGCGAGGTATAGTAACGATTTGTAACTATATTCTTGACAAATTGCACACAACCTTAACTTCTCACCAATGATCAGTGTGAGGAGTTCACAAATCCCCCAACAACAACCTGGTAATATTTTCAAAAGAAGGCACATTGAGTACATTTCTTCAATAAGTGACTTGCCTGAGCGTTGTTGCGGGAGGCGTATTGTGATTCTTAATTTTTCCTTTAAATTAATTGCTGGTAAAGGGAAAATTTTCTGTAAGTTTTCCCTGTTTAAGACTTACCGCGTGGTGAGTAACGCTCCGGTAGACATTCTTTGGCAAAAACTGATCAACCTAGCTGACGTCTCCTGGCATCCTCTGTTTTCCAGTACCAATGCTCCGATCGGGTTAATTGCCAAACCGGGTTTAATCTATCAGGCGGTGACGCGCCTAACTCCGATTCCGGTGAGGATTTTTGTCGAGAATGTCCGCCCTGGAGAGCTACTCAGTATCAGAGTTTTAGCAATTCCAGGGATTGAGCAAAGAGTCACTTATCAGGTAGAATCTACCCTCTGTGGTACTTATATATCCTATTCTGTGACCTTGCGCGGTTGGTTATCGCCCCTGGTGTGGTGGCTGATTCGACCCTATTCGGCTCGTGTCGCTTCTGAATTAGCCCACGCTGCTGAAAGATTAGTCTGAAGTTTGAACTGCGTACTCGAAGGGCGTCGCGCTGCGTGATTCTGGGGCGCTCTGCGTTAGCAGGGACGCGCTGCGTCAGCAGGGGCGAAGCCTAGTCTAGCCTAGACTAGCAGCGACGAAGTAAAGGTCTGAAGCCTGAAAGCAACTTTCATCAGGATCGGCAAACCGTTAACATTTATGAATAAGGAATAATTTTTGTTCAATTAGCAACTTCCTTCCTTAGTCCCTGGGGAGAGGAGAGCCATCTTAAATTATGCTCGATACTAAATCGGTTTTAGAAGTCTTACGACCCGTGCAAGACCCCGAACTACAAAAGAGTTTGGTGGACTTGAATATGATTCGCAATGTCCAAATCGACGAGAGTAAGGTAAGCTTCACCTTGGTGTTGACTACCCCTGCCTGTCCTTTGCGAGAATTTATTGTCGAGGATTGCCAAAAAGCAGTGCAGCAGTTACCCGGAGTTGAAGAGGTGGAGGTAGAAGTAACTGCGGAAACGCCTCAACAGAAATCTCTACCTGACCGACAATCAGTAAGAGGGGTAAAAAATATCCTGGCGATTTCCAGTGGTAAGGGCGGTGTCGGCAAAACTACTGTAGCCGTGAATGTGGCAGTGGCATTGGCGCTCAAAGGAGCAAAAGTGGGCTTAATGGATGCTGATATCTATGGTCCGAATGCCCCAACCATGCTGGGACTAGCAGATGCCAAAGTGATGGTTCAGCAAGGATCTGGGGGCGAAGTTTTGGAACCAGCGTTTAATTATGGTGTCAAGATGGTCTCCATGGGCTTTTTGATTGACCCAGATCAGGCCGTGATTTGGCGAGGTCCGATGCTGAATGGGATTATTCGCCAGTTTCTCTACCAGGTGGAATGGGGCGAATTAGACTATCTGATTGTGGATATGCCTCCGGGAACAGGGGATGCTCAGCTAACTATGGCACAGGCTGTACCAATGGCGGGAGTAGTTATTGTGACAACACCCCAAACCGTCTCATTGTTGGACTCTCGCCGAGGTTTAAAGATGTTCCAGCAGCTAGGGGTTAACGTGCTGGGAATTGTGGAAAATATGAGCTATTTCATTCCGCCGGATCTGCCAGATAGGAACTATGATTTGTTTGGATCTGGAGGTGGAGAAAAAGCCTCCAAGGAACTGAATGTGCCGTTACTAGGTTGTGTACCACTGGAAATTTCTTTGCGCGAGGGAGGCGATCGCGGTTTGCCCATTGTGATTGCCCAACCGGATTCGGCATCAGCAAAAGCACTGGTGGCGATCTCCGAACAAATCGCTGCTAAAGTTTCTGTGGCTGCCTTCGCCTGAATGTCTACTTCAGGGTAAATGACAAATGACTTTTGACAAATGACTTTTAATCAATGTTGCAAAAATTCGTACCCGGAATTAAATGGAAGTCATTTCTCTCCTCTCGACAGCAAGTTGATTGGCTCTTACTGCTCTTAGTGTTTGGTTTGACTGGCTTTGGCGGCCTGATGATCGGCAGTACGGAAATTAAAGAGGGATTGACCTATTGTTTGCAGCACTGGATTGTGGGGGGTATTGGCTTAATATTAGCTTTAATTATTGCCCGTTGGCGTTACGAACTCCTGATGCAGTGGCATTGGGTTATCTATGGTTTAACCAACCTGTTCTTGATTGCTGTGATGGTGGTTGGTGTTAGTGGCGGGGGAGCGGTGCGATGGCTTAATATTTTCGGCTTTAATTTTCAACCCTCAGAGTTTGCCAAGTTAGGGTTAATCATCACCCTATCCGCTCTGTTACATGCTCGTCCGGCATTAACACTGCCCGCTCTGTTTCGTGCCCTGGCAATTACAGCAGTTCCCTGGGCTCTAGTATTTGTGCAGCCAGACTTGGGAACCTCATTGGTATTTGGCGCCATTACCCTGGGAATGCTTTACTGGGGAAACGCCAATCCTGGTTGGCTGATACTGATGATTTCTCCGTTGGTGTCTGCGATTCTGTTTAACCTATTTTTCTCTGGATGGTTAATCTGGGCAGCAGCAATGGTCATCATTGCTTGGTTTACCCTTCCCTGGAAATCTGTTGCTGCCTTGGGCGCGATCGCAGTTAATTTTGTTTCCGGAGAATTAGGCGGCTTTCTCTGGGGATTGTTGAAAGACTATCAAAAAGACAGGCTGATCCTGTTTCTTGAACCAGAAAAAGACCCTCTAGGAGGAGGATACCACCTGATTCAATCTCGCATTGCCATCGGTGCAGGTGAAATGTGGGGACGAGGACTTCAGCAGGGGACTCAAACCCAACTGAATTTTATTCCCGAACAGCATACTGACTTTATCTTTTCCGCCATCGGGGAAGAGTTGGGCTTTGTGGGCAGTTTGATTTTACTGGTAGTCTTCTGGTTAATCTGCCTGCGACTGGTGTTCATCGCTTGCAATGCGAAGGAAAACTTTGGCTCTTTGCTTGCCATTGGTGTCCTGTCGATGATTGTCTTTCAGGTGGTGGTGAATATAAGTATGACTGTGGGACTAGCTCCTATTACTGGTATTCCCTTGCCCTGGATGAGTTATGGTCGTTCGGCATTACTGACCAACTTTCTAGCGATTGGACTGGTGGAGTCTGTTGCTAATTATCGACAACGGAAGAGATTTTAGTTGTTTAAGAAATTCTTCCTCGCATCAGTTAAGCTAATATAGGTAAACCTCGATAGTTGAATAGAAAAGATCATGATCTTGCCAGGATCAACGGTTCGTGTAACTAATGTTGATGATACATACTACTGTTTTGAAGGACTGGTGCAACGGGTCAGCGATGGTAAGGCAGCAGTGTTGTTTGAAGACGGCAACTGGGATAAACTTGTCAGCTTCCAATTATCAGAATTAGAAGCAGTAGATGTCACAGCACTCAAGAACAAAAAATAGTTATTAGTCATTAGTCATTAGTCGTTATACCAAATCCGGGTTAACTAACCCCTTTTTTCTGGAAGCAGGGAACAAGGGCCCGAAAGGGGAATGGGGAACGGGGAACAACCTGAGTTCGACAGACTAGCTAAGGACTAAATTATTATGCACCTTCCTTTACCCCAGTTTGCTGCCGATAATCGCCACCCCGATCATATCGCCGAGGTGGTTTCAACGGCGACGACGGAATTTCTGGCTCAGTGTTTAGAGCCAGAAGATTTGAGCTTTCCGGTAATGCCCCCTTTTGGTAGCTGGGTTAAGTCTATGGATGAGGAGTCGGGTAATAAAATATTAGGGGTTGTTACCTACGTAACCACATCTCCAATTGATTCGGTTCACCGGGCAAGAGCTTTGGGCTTATCGTTGGCAGATTTGCGCGAACAGCAGCCGCAAATTTTTGCCATGCTCAAAACTGAGTTTCGTGCGTCTATTGTCGGGTTTGAGAGTCCCCAGTCGTCGGTTAATGGACTGAATTCAGGGGTTGGTCGAGTCTATCAGTATCTACCGCCTCGTCCGCCACAAATTCATCAAGCTGTTTACCATTGCGAACCATCAGAAGTGATTCACTTTAGTGAACAGCTAGATTTTTTACGCATCTTATTACAGGTAAATGGAACACCAGTGGAAGCCCTGATAGCAGCAGCAATTCGAGAGATTTATCGGCTGCGCAATGCCGATCGCGACTGGTTGGTGAAAGTGGGTAGAACATTGAGCATTTTGCTCAAGGATGACTATGATTGCTTGCGCTATATCTTGAGTCAAATTCACTGGTAAGCTGTTGTGCCTTTAACTTGTATATTCAACTTCCTGGTTTTAGTCATTAGTCATTAGCTTGACAATGTTAGATTTCATTGAAGAGCGTGATCGCCCAGCCCGAATTGCTTTTTTAGCTCTCTTCCTTGGAAGAAAATTATAAATTCAAGAGCTGAGAATAAACCATGGAGAAAAACTATTACGTGTAACAAAGGTCAGTTCGATTGGTTGATTTTTCTTATAGAGTAAGCAGGCCAATTTTCTGATAAACATCTATGTATGTTGTGTTTTTGATTCCCTCTTCTAGCTCAGATGCAACAACTCCACCGAGACCAGCTTCGACAATCTGCTTTCCATCAAAAAAAGCGGCATGGCTATAGTCACCTTCCTCAAAGGAGCGAATCAGATCGCCGAGCCAGCTTTCCCCATAGGAAAGCAACACATCACCAGGCTTCAGCTCATTAGGCTTGACTCTCATACTCAGTCTCATTTTGACTACTTTGTTATCTTAGCAAAAAGTACAAGGAAATGTTAAGTTTCACCAGCTTTTATTTTGACTGCCCGACCCCGCGATCGCTATTTTTCCCTACAACAGAAGGGCGGTTATGTTGTAGGCTTTGACAATATCTTATGACTAATTTTCAATACAGCAGAAAGTCAAGATAGTGACGCGTATAATGGTTTCATGAGGAAGCATAGAACTCAAAACCAGACCGATCTTCCCATAGGAGATTTTCAATGTCTATGACTCAGGCACAGTTCGAAGCGCTCGTTCGCAAGCTGGAAAAGTTTTCTCGCAAGCAGCCTGCCAGTTACAAGTTTCGCGTCAGAATGCTTGCCCTACTTGGCTATGTTTACATTATTGCTGTCCTTGCCCTCATCGTCATCCTGGGCATATACTTTTTCCCCCGCTTGTTTTTACTAATCGAATATCTGACCGTAAATATCACAAGAAGCGGTCGCTTAATAGCCCTTCTCCTGCTTTTCGGCATTGGCATTCCCCTTGTTCTCTTGTTCGTTATCCTCGATGCGTTATGGATTTATATCCCAGCACCAGAGGGATTAGCAGTGAAACGCAGGCAGATTCCACGCCTCTTTCAGTTGATTGATGAATTGCGGCGCGAACTGCAAACCCCTCCGTTCCATCATGTTCTGATGACAGCGGAGTTTAATGCTGCGGTTGCCCAGGTGCCTCGGTTTGGGATTTTTGGCGGTTATCAGAATTATCTGATTGTGGGACTTCCTTTAATGCAAACCCTAGATCCAGCGCAGTTTCGTGCAGTGTTGGCTCATGAGTTAGGCCATTTATCGGGGAGGCATGGGCAGTTCGGACACTGGATTTATCGAGTTCGTATCAGCTGGGCTCAAATCTTAAAAGGATTCGAGAATAAAAGGTTGCAGGCCAGCCAAAGTGACTATCAGAATGCAATCAGCAGCATGCTGGGTGTTGCTGGCCTACTTGGTTCAGGTATATTTTCTAGCTTCTTCAACTGGTATGTGCCGTTCTTCGCTGCCTATTCGTTTGTGCTAGCACGGGCTGATGAATATGAAGCAGATCGGTATTCTGCCAAATTCGCAGGAGCTAAAAATCTTGCGGCTGCTCTCATTAGCCTGGAGATTAAAGGAAAATATGTTCTGCAAGCGTTCTGGGACGATATCCGCGCCAAAACAGATTCCCAGGCAGAACTCCCCGCACCTTATTCTGAGCTAGCTGCTAACATGCAGCGTGCAATCAGTCCTGAGAATGCTGAAACCTGGCTGCAGTCAGCCCTCACGGTTAAGACGGATTATGCAGATACCCATCCCTGTCTCAAAGATCGATTGGCAGCGCTCGGATGCAAGCCAAATCAAATACTGAGGCTGTTAAAACCGGTCAAGGGAACTGCTGCAAAACAGTTTTTGGGTAAAGCGCTGTCCCACCTAGTGAAGTATTTCGATGAGGAATGGCAGCGGGCGAACGCCTCTCAATGGAAGTATCATCATAACCAAATTCAACAACAGCAGCAGCGACTCGAGGAACTTGAACAGCAAGACTCAGCAGATGAGAACCTCCCAGCAGAAGGTCAATCCTTGTCTATTGAGCAGCAGTGGGAACGGGCTATGCTGAAGGCCAAGTTTAAGACGCCAGAGGAAGCAATTCCCGATCTGAAGGCGGTGTTAGCAGAGTACCCCAACCACAGAGACAGTAACCTCATCCTTGGACAAATTTTGCTCGAGCAAGGAGATAGAGCTGGCATCCAATACTTAGAAACGGCAATGAGGCAGGATGGCAATATTTTTGCTCAAGGTGCAAAGCTCATCTATGCATTTTTGCAGGAGCATGATGGAGAAGAAACTGCAAGCCAATATTGGCAACAGGCACAGACACAATATGAAATTGTCAATAATGCCAGACTCGAACGAGCGCGCGTCAACCATAACCACGAGTTTTGTTTGCCAGAATTATCCGATTCAACCCTTGAATCAATTCGGCAACAGTTGAGCCAGTATTCCGACATCAAAGCGGCCTATCTCGTGCAAAAGGTGGTGAAATATTTGCCAGAACACCCCTTCTATGTTCTCGGCATTGAAACGAATCATTCAATGTTTGACGATCGAGGGCGATCGCAGAATACCGAGCTAATGGAAAAACTGGCTGTAGAACTCCGTCTTCCTGGAGAAACCTGGCTCGACTTACTTGATTCTGAAAGAACTGCCCTGAAGGTTAAGTTTCGCAAGATGGAAGGCGCACTGATTTATCCGCAGAAAGTCCCTGAGAAGTCAGGAACCTAGGTGAGATGTTACCCCCGTTTTTAAACCTATCCTTTACCCACAACGACTGAAATTGTTTCCTAGAAAGGCTTCTAGCCTCCTAATTTTAGGTCTATTTTCGGCGCTCCCCCTCTCTTTTTAGCGATCGCCCCGAATTTATTCGACCAAACTCC
>JBFRWF010000013.1:0-4915 GCA_051439465.1 Xenococcaceae cyanobacterium
GGAGACTAATAACCTCAATGCCCACTAACTGTACTAGAGCATCGATTCAGTAATACATTTTCAGCTGGGGAGGGCACGGCGTTTTGGTACTTTTGGCTTTCTGACAAAGTTTTTTGATGCCGTGCCCTACATTTATCTACCATTTATCACAGATATCCTGATTACTGAATCGGTGTTCTAGGCAGCCAGAACTTCTCCAACTAACCTACCAAGTAAATATCCGCCGTAGCCCACCAATTTTCAAGTCCCGCTCTTAGAAGGTGTTTGAAAAGTTCTATTTGAAGGCGTTTGCATACGGCGCTCCCTTGGCGATCGCTGACTGATTATTGGTCAATCTTCTGAGCATCAGGTTAATCATTGTCACATAAATCATCGTTTCACTTGTTGTTTATTGTCAAGTTAAATATCAATGACTATTCCTTCATGCACTAGCTCGATCGCACTGCTAAGGCATCTCTGGCTTGTTCTCGGTCGTCAAAGTGAATTTTTTCGGTTCCCAGAATCTGGTAGTCTTCGTGACCTTTCCCAGCAATTAAAACTCCATCCCCTGGTTGTGCATCCCTGATAGCAGCGTGAATTGCCGTAGCGCGATCGCATATTACTATCGGTTCTACTGACTCTGGAATTCCCGCCAAAATATCCTGCAAAATCCTTTCTGGGTCTTCCGTGCGGGGATTATCAGAAGTCACTACCGCCACATCAGCCAGTTCAGCAACAATTTCACCCATCAAAGGACGCTTAGTGCGATCGCGATCGCCCCCGCAACCAAACACACAAATCATTTTCCCATGAATAAACGGTCGCGCTGCCTTCAGCAAATTTTCCAAACTATCCGGCGTGTGGGCATAATCCACAATCACACTAATATCCTGTTCCCCATTAATTTGCACCCGTTCCATCCGTCCGGGAACCCCAGGAAATTGGGGGAGCTGTTTCACCACAGTTTCTAAATCCAAACCCAGGTGTAAAACTGTTCCCACTGCTGCCAGAAGATTTGCTAAATTAAATTGACCCACCAAAGGCGAACGGAAAGCCGCCTCACCAGCCGGGGTATGTAACATCCCGCTGACCCCAGTTGGCTCATAGGTTAAGTCACTTGTCCATAAGTCAGCCGAGGAGTCGCTGACACTGTAACTCCAAACCTGGTCTGGATTCAGGCTTTCCAGCAAGCGCCTTCCATAGGGGTCATCCTGGTTAATCACTGCCCGACCTTTGAGATAATCGGGACTGAATAACAGGGTTTTTGCGGCAAAATAATCTTCCATATCCTGATGGAAATCCAGGTGATCCTGAGTGAGGTTAGTAAACACTCCGACTTCAAAGGAACAACCCTGCACTCGACCTTGTGCCAAGGCGTGGGAACTGACTTCCATCACCGCCAATTCACTACCCGCTTTGAGTGCTGCTGCCAGTTGTTCTTGCAATTCGACAGCAAAAGGGGTAGTGTGAACAGCAGTTTGCTCAAATCCAGACCAACGGGTGTATAAAGTTCCCAGTAGTGCCGTGGGTAATTGGAATTTACCCAGTAGAAATTCAATCAAATGGGTAGTGGTAGTTTTCCCATTCGTTCCCGTAACACCGACCATTTTAAATTGCTTTGCTGGATAGCCATAGAAAGCCGCCGCCACTTCTGCACAGGCTGCAATCATGTCCAGGATCTCAATCACACAAACATCTGCTGTTGGTGGGTGTTTTGCCGCCGCTTGGGGAGTTACTAAGGCAGCGATCGCACCACTAGCGATCGCACTTTGCCAAAATTGTCCTCCATCTACCCGCACCCCAGGCATGCCAATAAATAAGTCTCCCGGTTGGCAGGCATGGGAATTAGTACAAATCCCCTTCACTTCCGCTTCCAGTGCCGGATGTTCGGGAGTCTGCAATACACCAGGAACTTTTGCTAATAACTCGCGCAGCTTCATCATATCGATTTTGGATTTTGGATTTTGGATTTTGGATTTTAGATTATTAAAGGATGTCTTATGTTCCGTATATTTTTTAAGACTTCTTTGATAAATACTTCTGTAACATTCGCTCCAATTGTTGAACCGAAGCACGAGGAGAAGGGCGAGGCAGAGGTTTTTCCCCTTCTGCCTGGTTTTGACACAACACGGGGACTTCGTACTGATAAGCAGCGAACCAATCCTCGCGGGTAGTGATGTCTCGCACCTCTAGTTCAAAGTCCAGATTTTGAATCTGTTCTAACTTTTCTTGCAATCCCTCGCACAAATGACAACCGGGCTTGCTGTATAGGATTAATTGCATCTGCTCGTTTCTTAATCGACATCCTTACAGTATATACTCGTGCTAATATGCCTGTGTTTGAACTGGATAGTCATTAGTGTTAATTAAAGGTGGACTAAGGAGAAAGGACAAAGATGATTAAAATCCTGCACCTTTCAGATATCCACATGGGGAGTGGTTTCTCCCACGGTCGGGTTAATCCAGAAACTGGTTTAAATACACGATTGGAAGATTTTGTCAATACCTTAAGCAACTGTATTGACCGGGCGATCGCTGAACCCGTTGATTTAGTTTTATTCGGCGGTGATGCTTTTCCAGATGCTACGCCGCCACCTTATGTCCAAGAAGCCTTTGCCGAGCAATTTCGCCGCTTGGCAGATGCAGATATTCCCACGATTTTGCTAGTGGGAAACCACGATCAGCACTCCCAAGGTAATGGGGGGGCAAGTCTATGCATTTATCGTACCTTGGCAGTGCCAGGATTTATCGTTGGGGATGGAATAGATACTCACCGCATCATCACCCGCAATGGGAATATACAAGTAATTACCCTCCCTTGGCTGACTCGTTCTACTCTCCTTACTCGCCCAGAAACAGAAGGTTTGTCCCTGGCTGAGGTGAACGAATTATTGATTAAGCGCCTCGAACCAGTCTTAGAAGCAGAAATCCGCCGTCTTGACCCAGAAATACCCACAGTTTTGCTAGCTCACCTCATGGCAGATCGTGCTAACTTGGGGGCAGAGCGTTTTCTGGCGCTGGGTAAGGGCTTCACCATTCCTATTTCGCTGCTAACGCGCCCCCAATTTGATTATGTGGCTTTAGGTCACATCCACAAGCACCAGAACCTCAACAAGTCCAATGACCCACCTGTGATTTACCCAGGTAGTATTGAAAGGGTGGATTTCAGTGAAGAAAAAGAAGATAAAGGATATGTGTTGATAGAGATAGAAAAGGGCAAAGTAGAGTGGGAATTTTGTCCTTTGGCAGTGCGTTCCTTCTGCACCATTGAGGTGGATGTCTCAGATAAGGATGATCCCCAAGAGGCAATATTAAGAGCGATCGCCAAAAAAGATATTAAAGAAGCTGTAGTGCGGCTGATTTACAAACTTCGTTCTGAACAACTAGATCTTGTCAATACAGGCTCTCTCCATGAAGCTCTCGACGGGGCTCACAACTATACCATCCGCCCGGAATTAGTCAGTCAGCTAGCACGTCCTCGCTTACCAGAATTGGGTGTCGGTAGCAGTCTTGATCCCTTGGAAGCACTGAAAACGTACCTTACAAATCGAGAAGACCTCAAGGACATTTCTGAAAATATGCTCGAAGCAGCACAACGACTCCTTGGTGGTGATAGCGACAGTTGGTTAAATTTAGGGAACATTGAGGAGACATCAGAGGAAGATAAATCTAGTCAACTTTCAGGGAGAAAGACAAAAACTCAACTGCGTCTTTTGTAGAATAACTCAAGTTGCTAGTGCAGGCTGGCAGAAATAATCCACAGTAGATTTTTTTACTCATTTAATAGTATTTTGGTAGCGTTGAACTAAGGTTGGAGTTTTATTTTTTAACAAATATAGTAAATTTAACACTGTCAATTTAGGCTTTGTTTTTCCTTGAACTTGTCCAATGAACTTGATACAGTTCAGCTTCAGCCGCACATAAAAGGGTATCTCGCAAATACATAGGATAGAGAACACAGGAGTCAAGAATAACGGGAAAAACTGCCATTATTTATGCTTTCTCCCTGTCATCTGTTTTCTCAGCTTCATAAAAACCTAACTCCTGACTCGCTTCGATTAAGCCATTAAGAGCTTTTCGGCGATCGCTATCACGTCTAGTTTTATAATCTAGGAGGTCTTCAACTTTAATGCGTCGATGAGTTCCAATTAAGGTATAGGGAATTTCTTCTTTATCTAAGAGGGTATAAAGGTAAGGACGGGATATATTGAGCAGATTTGCAGCTTCTTGGGTGGTGAGATAATGATCTTGAGGAACAAGGGTAACACCTTTCCCTTGGGCTAGTAAGGGTGTTACTTGACGTAATATTTGATAAATTGACTCTGGTAAGTAGATTTCTTCTCCATCAAAGATCCCGCAAGGGTACTGCGACCATAGCGGTAGCTTGGTCGTAGGGGAATTGCGGGCAACCAATAATTACTTCGACGGAGTTTCTTGATGTTAGATATACTTTTTAATTGGATCAAGATTTGGATAGATAAATCATAAACTGTACCGACTGAAAGACTTTTCATTTTCGGGAGTTTGTGCTATGCTGGATTTAGTCCCAGTTTAACACCGACTCGTTTTTTCAGGCAATGCAGCTCGCTTATCGGTTTAAGCTACACCCCAATCAGGAACAGCAACAGATCTTCAATAGCTGGCCACCGATGATTCGTGCTTTTTATAATTTTTGTTTGATAGATAGAATTGACAGTTATTATTCTAGTTATATCTTGGGTAATTATTGTGAGCTTAGAACCAAAGCTGAACAAACACCCTTCACTTGTTCCGTTAATAAATGATCATCAATTGTCTATCAATGGAAAAATAACAATAATCCGAATCTAATCAGAAATAAAGGGGATACAAAACAGTTTAATCCGAGAAGAACTGCTTATGAAATGCACTCATCAAATCTGACTGTTTTAAGACAAGCACGTCCTTGGTATAAAGA
>JBFRWF010000014.1:0-9528 GCA_051439465.1 Xenococcaceae cyanobacterium
GGAAGAAAATCAACTCCAGTAGAAGTGACCAAAGTTAATTATTGTAGGGGCGAAGCATTTGGGGGATAAATTGTGAAACTTACCATCCAGCTTGATATCCAAATGCTTCGCCCTTTCCAGGGATTACTAGTCTAAACTCCAGTTCCCTGGTTGCCCGTGAAAATTAAATATTTTTGTTAAGAGTGAAAAATTACACGGTTGACATGATATTATTTATATGGTGGAAAAGGTGCGCTCATAGAGATGGCTTGCCCAGTACTTCATAATCGGGGAAATAAATTAAAGCCATGTTGAAGGTTAAAAAAGAAACGGCATCCATGTCTACTCGTGATGGAGTGCGGCTGGATGCAGATATTTACCGTCCTGATAGTTCCGAGAAATTTCCGGTATTATTAATGCGGCAACCTTATGGTAGAAAAATCGCTTCCACTGTAGTTTATGCACATCCTAGCTGGTATGCTGCCCAGGGTTATATAGTAGTAATCCAAGATGTACGGGGTAGAGGCACTTCTGAGGGCGAATTTGACTTATTCGCCCATGAAATAGAAGATGGGTTCGACACCGTTAATTGGGCATCCCAACTATCAGGTAGTACTGGAGATGTGGGGATGTATGGCTTTTCTTATCAGGGAATGACGCAACTATACGCCGCTGCTACTCACCCCAGTGCTCTGAAAACAATTTGCCCTGGGATGATTGCTTATGATATATATACAGACTGGGCTTATGAAAACGGTGCATTCTGTTTACAAGCTAATCTTGGTTGGGCAATTCAGCTAGCAGCAGAAACAGCCCGTTTGCGGGGAGATGAGAAAGCATATCAAAAGCTTTATGCGGCTTCTCGTAACTTACCTTTATACGACCCCATTCCTACTAGTCCTACCATCCTCAAAGAATTAGCACCAGACTCTTTTTATCACCCTTGGTTAAACAATCCGTACCCTGGTGAATATTGGGAGAAACTTTCCCCAAAACAAATAATGCAGGATGTTGACTTACCGATGCTGCACATTGGAGGATGGTTCGACCCCTATCTGCGCGGTACCCTTAATCTTTATAAGGATATGGCGGCTCGCAGTCAATTTGCGCAACACCTGATAATTGGTCCTTGGGCGCATTTACCTTGGGGGCGTAAACTAGGAGAAGTGGACTATGGTACAGAAGCAGTCAGTCAAGTAGACTTATTACAAGTAAGTTGGTTTGACCAGTTTCTCAAAGGCATTGATTCGGGAGTATTAGGTGGTGAACCTCCCGTTTGCCTATTTGAAATGGGAAGTAACCAGTGGCGCTATTTTGATGATATTTTCCCCAGCAATAATCAACAATCTTATTATTTGGCAAGCAATGGTTTAGCTAGTATTCTGGATAATGATGGGGAATTAGTAGGGGCGAAAAGCGGAACAATTCCACCATCACAAGATATATTAGTTCATGACCCCTGGAGACCTGTTCCTGCGTTAGGTGGTCATGCTACCATTCCCGCAGGTTCTTTTGACCGTTCTAGTCTCGATTGCCGCACGGATATTTTAACCTATACTTCTCAGCCTTTACAAGAGGATTTGCATATAACAGGGGATGTAGCAGTAGAAATATATTGCACAGCAGATGCGCCTAGTTTTGATATTTGTGCAGTGCTATCTGAAGTGCATCCTGATGGTAGGGTTTATAATTTTACTCAAGGATATGTGCGGGTTGATTCAGATAAAGTACCAGTGGGAATATCCTTGCAAGCAACTTGTATGCGACTTGCCAAAGGTAACTGTTTGCGTCTTAGTTTAAGTGCTGCTTGTTTTCCCGCTTATCCTGTTAATCCGGGTACTGGTATTTCAGGTGAAACGCTATTGATGGAAGCTCAGATTATCACATTGACGGTGAGTTGTGGGGGGGATTGTCCTTCTCAAGTTTTACTGCCTCTGGTTTCACTATCTTAAAGGAAAGTAGGGAACAGGGAACAGGGAACAGGGAACAGGGAACAGGGAACAGGGAATAGGCAACAGGGAACAGGGGAAGAAAAAGACAACAAATGGGCTTCTCGCGAATCAAGCTAAAATGCCTCTTAAAGCCTTGCAAAGCAAGGCTTTCTACTGAATATTATTCCCTCGTTTTGAGAACAGCAATCAAATCAAGACGATTAAGCTGTCTGCGGATAATCAACCCAGAAAAGGAAGCGGCTACTATAACGATAACAAAAGTAAAAGCATAAGTAGCTTTAGTAATAATTAAGGGTAAACGGTAAAGCTCCGAGTTATAGGCAAAAGACATCAACGCTGCCAACCCGTATCCCAAGGCAAAACCCAGAGGAATTGCCAGGAGTGTGAGAATTGCTTGTTCCCCAAGGAGAATATAGGCAATTTCAGCGCGGGTGAACCCCATAATTCGCAGGCTTGCTAATTCCCGTCCCCTTTCTGATAAAGCAATTCGCGCCGAATTATAGACCATGCTAAACGTAATAATGCAAGCAAAAATTACCACTATTCCTGTAAACACGAGCAGATTCTGGGCGCTAATCTCCTCGAAACTTTGCAGGCTTGCTTCGCGGGTGGAGATACCTGTAATAGCGGGAATGCGTTTTAGGCGAAAGTAAAGCTGACTGGCAAAGTGCGGATCTACGGATAGATAAGCACCGGATATGGTTTGTCCTTCTCTCATCATTCGGTTGAGAGCGTGGATATCCATATATCCTTGAACTCCGAGAAGTTCATCCACCAATCCCACCAGAGGGACTTGACGCACGGGACGGCTTCCTTCTAGTACCTCTACGGTTAAGGTTTCTCCTGGAGTAACGCCCAGGATTTCCGCAAGTTTGGTGGTCAGCACGACCCCATTTGGAGGTAGATTAACAGAGTAGAGATTCTTATCAATCAGGCGGCGAAATTGCCCTGTTGGCTCGATTCCGGTTAAGACACTGCGATAGGTTCGATGCTCAAAGCGCAGACGTACAGGCACTAGGCGGAAAGGTTCGGAACGAATGACTCCAGGTAAGTGAGCCACTTCGTAACGGGTGCGAGCTGGACGGGGTTCATTGAAGATAATGGTGATATCCTCTCGCTGGACATTACGGAATTGAAGATCGACAATGTGTGTAAGTGCATCTTCAAAATAACGCCCTGTCATCAGAATTGCCACCGCAACAGCAATCCCTAGAATGGATAGTAATGCTTTGATGAGCCTGCGTTCCAGGTTGCGCAGGATAATTCGACCCGCAGGGGAAAAGAAATGCTCAAGACCAAACTTTTCAATAATTGTGGGTTTAAATTGAGCGGGAGGTTCAGGACGCATAGCCTCCGCTGGGGGTAGGGATATTGCTCGACGAACTGCCATGAGTCCCCCAATAATTGCAGCAGTAAAGCTGACTAAAATAGCTGTTGCCACTAAACCTGAGCCTACTTCATAGCGGAGTAAGGGGAAGCGGAAAAGGTCCTTATACACTTGGGTGAGTCCACTCCCTAACCAAAGTCCAACAATGGTGCCAATTATTGCTCCTGTGCTAACAATGGCAAGGACAAACTTTAAGTAATGGATGCCGATGACGAGGTTACTATAGCCAAATGCCTTTAGTACCGCAATTTGCTCCCGTTGCGTCCCTACTAAGCGGGAGAGGACGATGTGAAGTAAGAAGGCGGCGATCGCCAGAAAAATCGAAGGAAGCAAGGTTGCGGAGACTTCCAGACTTTTAATTTCATCGGAAAGAATGCGATGAGACACCTGATCCTCCCGTCCATAAGCACCTAGTCCCCCGTAGCGTTCCAGCAGTCGATCGAGGCGAGTAATCACCTCAATTTCCTGAGCCCCTGGGGTCAAGGAGAGGGTAACATTATTAAAGGCACCATCCAAATCGAAAGCATGACCTAAGGCCTCTCGACCCATCCAAATAATCCCAAATCGCTTATTATCTGGGTATAATTCCCCTGCACCTCTGACTTCATAAACATACTCTGGTGAGAGTGCTATCCCCACAATTCGCAACTGTTCCCAGCGTCCATTAATAATTGCACCGATGGTATCACCGAGGTGAAGTTGATTGGCTTGAGCAAAAGCTTCACTCACTAGGACTTCATCACCTCGTCCTGCTGCAATATAACGACCTTGGCGGATATAAAGGTCATTGAGTATTGAGATACGACGCTGGGGTATTGATATGATTCTCCCTGTAGCTGGCTCCTCTAACCCAGGGACATCGAGGGTGACATCAACTACAATTCGTGTTTGAGTTTGTGCTACCCCCGGAATAGCTGCAATTTGTGCTTTGAGGGTTTCTGGTGCTCGCTTTAGGGAGACGAAAACTCGGGCAAAATGATAATGGTCGTAGTAGGTGGCTTGGGTGAGTTGAAGGGAAGTATAAGCGCTCATCGCCATCACGAAGCAGGCAATACCACAGGCGACTACCAGCGCGATCGCTATCACCTGTCCCCGCAAGTGCAAGATGTCACGAAACAGTTTGCGCTCAAGAGCATTCATCACGGTGATTGGTGATTGGTGATTAGGTTTTCCCAAGCCCCAATCACCATTCTAAATCCCCAGGAGCAATCTTTGTCTCATTTCGATATACGTTGATAATTTCACCGCTACGCATGGTAATCACCCGATCTGCCATTGCTGCAATCCCCGCATTATGAGTAATTACAGCAGTGGTGGTTCCTAGCTCCCGGTTTACTCGCTCCAATACTTCCAAGACTAGCTTACCTGTCTGAAAGTCTAATGCTCCCGTTGGTTCATCACACAGCAAGACTTCAGGACGTTTGGCAATGGCGCGGGCGATCGCCACTCTTTGTTGTTCTCCCCCGGATAATTGTGCGGGGAAATGGTTTAGGCGATGATCTAGTTCAACCATTCCCAGAGCTTCCCTTGGACGCATCGGACGGGTGGCGATTTCGGTAACCAGAGCTACATTCTCCTGGGCAGTCAGGCTGGGAATCAGGTTGTAGAATTGGAAAACAAAGCCTACGCACTCTCTACGGAAGCGGGTAAGAGCTCGATCGTCAGCAGTCGTTAGGTCACGGTTACGGAATTTGACCTGTCCTTGAGAAGGGACATCCAGTCCTCCAAGAATATTAAGCAGGGTTGACTTCCCACTCCCAGACGGTCCGAGCAAGACCACAAATTCCCCTTCATAAAGGTCGAGGTTAACTGATTTAAGCGCCTGAACCTGAACTTCCCCCATCTGATAAGTCTTGGCCACTTCACGCACTTGGAAAATGGGGGATTGTGGGATGGCGATCGCCCTACTCTTCGAGAATCCGCTTCCACGTCTACGCGCACCCTTCGCGAACCCTGAACTCTTGCAATTCGTTTGCTTATCTGGGTTATTTCCCATCGTCCCATCTCCCATGTATCAAGCTTATCTTATTCGCCGGGAAGACCTCTCGGTGACATCCTCCCAGGTCAAAATCTGTTAAAGCAAAGCCTAGAACAACCCCCTCATAAGCATTACGGGCTTATTCCGTTTTTTTTACTTCCCGGCGAAATATTAAGTAATGTAACAATTTTGCTGTTATACTGGGTTAACAGCTTGACAGGCAAAGGTGAAGCCGATAAGCTAATAAAGTATACCCGGGTAAAACCCATGAGACTGATATGCAAGATAAGCAAAAAGTCACACTATATATTCCGCCTGGACTTCATCGCCAGCTCAAAATTAGAGCCGCTATAGATTCAGAATCCATGTCGGCAATGGTAGAAAAAGCGATCGCGTTCTACTTGAGATACCCAGAGAAGGTAGAAGAAGTTGAAGCCTCTTACGGGAAAACCCATCAAGTTCACATATGTCCAGAGTGTGATGCTGTTATGGTAATGCGAGAGGGGAGAATGGTTTCCCTCAAAAACCAGCCCAGTGTGATAACTGAGGAGTTCCCGATAGAAGTGCGAGAACAAGTCAATTCCTCCCAGAGTAATTCTCAAGGAGAAGAGGAGTTGGTTCCTTGTTAAACCGGGTTGGGGAAAGCCAACGGAAACGAGGTAAGTGGTTAAACCGTATATTATAAGTTAGGTCGATGTCATGAAAGAAGAGCTCAATATCCTAATTCAAGCTCAATATCCTCTCATATACCTCGTAACTCATGAAGAAGAGCGAGCCGAGCAAGCGATAACCAAGATTGCTGAGACGAAGACTCAACATCGGCGTGTATTTATGTGGACGGTTACCCACGGTATCGTTGAGTATGGTCAGCCCCGCCAAATCACTCAGCACAATACTACATCTCCCCAAACAGCGATTGAATGGGTAGTGCGCCAGCGAGAACCAGGTATTTTTATCTTTAAAGACTTACATCCTTTTATTGAATCACCAGACGTAAATCGGTGGTTGCGAGATGCGATCAGCAGCTTTAAGGGTACAGAGAAAATTATTATTCTCATGTCACCCATCCAGCAGATTCCCATTGAGCTGGAAAAGGAAGTTGTTGTTCTCGACTATGCTTTGCCAGATTTGCCAGAGCTAAATCAAGTTCTCAACCAGCAGCTAGAGAAGAGCAAAAGGAGTCGCACTACTACCGATGGTAGGGAAAAACTGCTCAAAGCCGCTTTGGGATTAACGAGGGATGAAGCGGAAAAAGTCTATCGTAAAGCGTATGTAAAAGCCAAACGTCTAACTGAGGCGGAAGTAGAAATCATTCTTTCAGAAAAGAAACAACTGATTCGCCGCAACGGTATTCTAGATTACATCGAAGAAGATGAAACCCTGGATTCTGTCGGTGGCTTGGAAGAACTGAAATGCTGGCTCAGGCAACGTTCTAACGCCTTTACAGAAAGGGCAAGGCAATATGGCTTACCTGAACCAAAAGGGATGTTAATTCTCGGTGTCCCTGGATGTGGTAAATCCCTGATTGCGAAAACCACCTCTCGCCTCTGGGGTTTGCCCTTGCTGCGCCTAGATATGGGGCGAGTCTACGATTCAATGGTTGGTCGTTCCGAAGCCAATTTGCGCAACGCCCTCAAAACTGCGGAATCTATTTCTCCAGCTATTCTCTTCATTGATGAACTCGATAAAGCCTTTGCTGGAAGTACAAGTTCCTCTGATTCTGATGGTGGCACTTCCAGCCGCATCTTCGGTTCCTTCCTCACCTGGATGCAGGAGAAAGCCTCACCCGTATTTGTGATGGCAACGGCAAACCGAGTTGAACGGCTCCCTGGAGAGTTCCTCCGCAAGGGTCGTTTTGATGAAATCTTCTTCGTTGATTTACCGACCTCAGAAGAGCGTCAAGATATATTCAAAATTCACCTTGGCAAAAGGCGTTCAGACATTACTCGCTTCGATCTCGAGCAATTAGCCAAGGTTTCTAACGGTTTTTCCGGAGCAGAGATTGAGCAGGCAATTATTTCTTCGATGTACGAAGCATTTGCTCAAGACCGGGAATTTACGCAGCTAGACATTATTGCTGCGATTAAATCTACCCTACCTCTGTCTCGGACAATGATTGAGCAGGTAACAGCGCTCAGAGAGTGGGCACGACAGCGAGCGCGACCTGCATCAGCCTCCGTCGCAGAATATCAGCGACTGGAGTTTTAACAGGCTTTCTCCTGCTCCCAACAGGAGGAAAGGCTAGCAATTTGCTAGCAGTTTGATAAAAAAAGCTGCTCTATTCCCAAAATTAGGCGGCAGCCAAATCTAAACGTTGTTGTTTATTTGTTTTCTACTGGAGGAAATCTAAATGTCTCATTTCAGCACTCTGCGGACCAAAATCACTGATGCCGAAATCCTGAAAGTTTCTTTGCGCGATCTGGGCATCTCTGTCAAAACTAATGCTGATGTTCGCGGTTACAATGGCCAGCGAGTTCGTGCTGACATCGTTGCTCTTCTCGAAGGCGAATATGACCTCGGTTGGTCTGGAAATAGCGACGGTACCTTCGATCTGATTGCCGATCTCTGGGGTGTTGCCAAGAAGCACAACCAAACTGAGCTGATCAACTCCATCAACCAGAAGTATGCTGTGAACAAAACCTTGGCAGAAGTTAAGCTGCGCGGTCTGCAGAACGCTAATGTTAATTTGGTTCTTCAAAAATAAGATTTGAAGCGCGTTCCCAAGCTTAGGGGTTGACCCAGTGCTAGGTTAACCCTTTTTTTTATGGGAATTTGGGGATCAGCAATTTAAAACCCACATTCACTGCAATAATCCCTGACTATAGCATTAGCTTAGTCAGGGAGTACGTCAACGACAAATCAAACAGAAGATGTTTGACTTTACAGTTGGTAGATGCAGAAAGATAACTTACACCTATGAAAGCTTCGCTTCTAGGTTCATGTCTCTCAAGGGGATGAAATTCTCAGGAAAGCGAGTGGATTTATTGTAGACAGCCTTACTCAGGTCAGCTTCATTGAGGTTGGCTCCTTGTAGGTTGGCTCCTTTGAGGTTGGCTTCCTCTAGAGAAGCTTGATACAAGTCAGCTTCACTCAGGTTAGCTTTTTCTAGGTTGGCTCCTTCCAGGTTTGCCCCTTCCAGGATAACTGCATGCAAGTTCGCTTCTGCTAGATTGGCTTTTTCTAAGTCAGCTCTACTCAGAATGGACTGGCTCAGGTTGGCTCCTTCTAGATTGGCTCCTTTTAGGTTAGCGTGTCGCAGATGAAGTCCCGGAAAGTTTCTTTCCCCTACTGCATAGCACCTGAGAAGTTTGGAACAAGTTTCTTCTATCATAAGGTCCCTCCAGAAGGGTTCCATAGTTTGAACGCACCCTATCTAAATCAAAGATTGGTCTATGTCTCCAGCTATTTAGCCTTTACAATGCGTTGCCATATTTATTATGTCGTGACATCCTCCCACCGCTAAATCAAAGATTGTAGCGGGGGCTTCCAAATCTCACGATCTGGATTTCCTGGTTTTTCCCTTAAGTTAGCTCTAAGGGAGCTTAGCGCTAACTTTAAGGGGTTTCGACACTTGCCTAGGTTGAGTCACCTCAACCCCCGGTAGATCGTCTGCACAGGCTGTTTCCTTTCCCGCAAGCCCTGGGGTACTAATTAGGATCAATCCCCTATTCCTAATTACAAGAGATGCTGCAACATCTCTATCTGTCGTGTAATTACAGCTTGGACAATGATGAATCCTTACGCTCAAGTCTTTCTTGACTTTCTCTCCGCACTCTGGACACTCTTGTGATGTCCCCCTAGCATTTACTTCTGCGAAGAATTTTCCTCTCTTCCAGCAGACATATTTAGTTATAGTTCTGAATTGGCCAAAACCACCATCTAGCATATGCTTTCCGAGAAACCCTTTTGCTGTGATACTATAATCTAAATCTTCCATGAAGACCATATCCCCTGTATCACAAAGGGCATGAGCTTGTTTAAAGTGAAAGTCTTTTCGAGCGTTGTCAATTTTATGATGCAGCCTGGCCACTTTTATTCTAGCTTTCTCGTAATTTTTAGACCGCTTTTGTTTTCTGTTCAGTCTACGTTGTAGCACTTTCAGCCGACTTTGCATCGTCACAAAAAACTTAGGGGGTTTTACGAGAGTTCCTTCGCTGGTTGCCAAAAACTTTTCTAATCCTATATCTACCCCAATAGTCAGTTATCAGTTATCAGTTACCAGTTACCAGTTA
>JBFRWF010000015.1:0-18688 GCA_051439465.1 Xenococcaceae cyanobacterium
AATCATTCGTCAGTTCCGTCTTATCCAGATAGAGAAAAATTTCTGCAAAGAAACGGGAATAGAACTGAGCATCCGCTTGAAATTGAACTTCTGCAAAGTAGATAGGTTTCTCTGGTGCATCAGAAGAGGGGAGAAACACCCCATCAATTCGGAAAGCCAGTTGTTTGATTTCAACGGATGAGAATTGATAGACTTGTGCTTCTTGAGCAGGATAGTTGAGCAGTTCAAAGAAAATATTGGGAAAAGATTGAAAAAGACGATAGAAAATGGTATCAGTTTTCACTCTATTCTGGATGACTGATATTGTTTCCGTACTATTGTATAGTGAATAATGAACAAAATACACAAGCTCTAAACGCTTTAATCATAGGAATTTCTCCAATATTCTTTTGCCCTTGTAAAAATCGAGTAATTTCATTCATATCAATCGGCATTCAGTTCAACTTCTGTAAAAGCCTCACTGGGTAGACTTTCTAGCGATCGCCACTCGAAACCACCAAAAACATCATGTTTGATTCCGCACGACCTGTATATCCGATTTTATTCTCCGCCTTGAAAGCTAATCCAGAAGGAGCGCATCACCAGCTACTCAAGGCTTTAAGCTGGCTCGAACGCTCCCGCGATCGCCCCTGGGGACGCTGGATGCAGGCACAATTAGAGCAATCCTTCTGCTTCACAGATGCTCGCTTGTCACAAAACTTATGGGGGCTAAACTTCAAAAATCCAGTGGGTTTGGCAGCAGGATTTGACAAAGATGGAGTAGCTGCTGGTATTTGGGCTAGCCTCGGCTTTGGCTTTGCTGAACTTGGTGCTGTCACCCTCCATGCACAAAGCGGCAATCCCCGTCCTCGACTGTTTCGCTTGCCTTTAGATCGGGCAGCCTTGAATCGCATGGGGGCGAACAATCTGGGAGCAGCAGTAATGTCAAGTACCTTAAAGCAAGCTTGGCAAAGACACCCCCGCACAATTCCTATTGGCATCAATCTATGTAAATCGAAAATCACCCCTCTAGAAGAAGCAGCAGCAGACTATGTGGGCAGTTTTCGCCACCTGAAGGTAGGGGCTGATTATTTTGTAGTTAATGTTAGCTCTCCTAACACACCTGGTTTGCGATCGCTCCAAGCTGGCGAGCAACTGAACCAGATTTTGGCGGCTTTGCAACAGGAAAACCAGAGCAGTAAGCCCATTTTCGTGAAGATTTCCCCCGATCTCGAATGGGAGGCGATCGCCGCCATCTTAGACTTAGCAAAGACACATAACCTCGCTGGCATTATCGCAATTAACACCACTATCCGGCGAGATGGTCTGAAAACACAGATAATTGAGTCCACAGGCAAACCCATCAAAGATGAACCAGGAGGCATTAGTGGCGCTCCTTTGAGCCAACGATCCACCGAGATAATCCGCTTTATCTGGCAGCAAACAAAGGGACAGCTACCGATTATTGGCGTTGGTGGCATTTTCACCCCTGAGGACGCCTGGGAAAAAATCACTGCCGGTGCCAGCCTGATTCAAGTTTACACCGGCTGGGTCTATGAAGGTCCCTGGATGGTGCGCCGCATTCTAGAAGGGTTACTGCAAAAGTTAGAAGCAAAGGGATTATCCACCCTTTCTGAGGCGGTTGGTTTGGAAAATTAGCTATCGGTGATTAGGAAAAATTATGAATTATGAATTATAAATTATGAATTATGAATTATGAATTAGATTGTCGTCAAACGATAAAAATCTAGAAACTCTCACGCTTTCCAACCACAGATTTTACCAAAGAAAAATCCGTGAAAATCCGTGTTATCCGTGTCATCCGCGTTCTATCAACGATGAAGCTTTGACAAAGGTGACATACTCCCGATGGATCAATTCATCCATCCGTGTATTCCCGCGTCAAAATCCGTTTCCTGTGCCAGTCCCCTCTTGCTTTACAAATCTTTATAGATTAGCCGTTGTATTGTAAACTACGCGAGGAAAGCATAGATAAAGCATAGATAAGGAGCAAAAACAACGATGCAGTCGGCTCAAATGCTGCTGACAGTACCCAAAGAGTTTCTCAAGCCGCCTAGTGGCTTAAATCCCAACGTATTAATGTTTCTAGCAGCCCTGACGCTGATCGTTCTCTCAGTCTGTGGTTACTGGCTCTGGGACTTGCCCGATTGGTGCTGCTTTTGTTCTAACGTTCTTGCCTTACATTTAGCAGGTACAGTAATTCATGATGCCTCCCACAATTCAGCTCATCGCAACCGCGCCCTCAATGCCATTCTGGGGCATGGAAGTGCGCTGATGTTGGGATTTGCCTTCCCTGTATTCACGCGAGTGCATCTACAGCACCATGCCCATGTCAACGATCCCAAAAATGACCCGGATCATTTTGTATCTACAGGAGGCCCCCTATGGCTTATTGCGGCTCGCTTTTTTTACCACGAAGTCTTTTTCTTCAAGCGGCGTCTGTGGCGCAATTATGAGTTACTAGAATGGTTCTTGAGCCGATTGTTTGTATTTACCATAGTTTTTCTTGGTTGTCAGTACGGCTTTATCGGCTATATCATGAGTTTTTGGTTTGTACCAGCCCTAGTGGTGGGAATAACACTAGGACTATTTTTTGATTACTTACCCCATCGTCCCTTTAAGGAGCGCGATCGCTGGAAAAATGCCAGGGTTTACCCCAGTCCAATTCTCAACCTGCTTATCCTCGGGCAGAATTACCACCTAGTTCATCACCTGTGGCCTTCTATTCCCTGGTATAAATACCAATCAGCCTACTATGCCACTAAGCCTCTGTTGGATGCCAAAGGCTGCGATCAATCATTAGGATTATTCCAGGGCAAAAATTTCTGGAGTTTCCTCTACGACGTATTTTTAGGAATTCGCTTCCATGGCAAAAAGACTGATAACTGATAACTGATGAACTATCTTGCCCATTTACTGCTAGCGGAAGAATCGGCTGAATCGCGTATTGGCAACCTGCTTGGTGATTTTGTCAAGGGACCTCTGAAGGGATGCGAAACCCTTTACAGTGAAAGCATTATCAAGGGCATAAGAACCCATCGTCAAGTTGACTACTTTACCGATAAGCACAGGGTTTACATAAGAAGTAAAAGCCGTATCGACAACAGCCAACGCCGTTTTGCAGGCATCATTATCGATATTTGTTACGACCATTTTCTTGCCCGCCACTGGGAGGTTTTTTCTGACGAAAAACTGGAAGATTTTGTCGCCAATATTTATGGCATTCTGGAAAAGAATAAAGAAATTTTGCCAGAAAGGTTGCGGAATGTACTTCCCAGAATGGTTTCGGAAGACTGGCTTGGATCTTACAAACAACCTGAAGGCGTAGGTTTGGCTTTCGCTCGCTTAGCCCGACGCTTGAATAGAGCAAACAATCTAGCAGCAGCTCAGCATGAACTCACGAACAATTACACTGAAATAGAGTCAGATTTTCTGAGTTTTTTTCCGGAACTTGTCAGCTACGTTGAAAAAAACCGTCAAGATTTTTGAGCAATAAGTACCTGGACATAAATTCTGTTAACTGTGTTAAGAACTGTGAAGAAACTGAATCCCCTTCTGTTCCCTGTTCCCTGTTCCCTGTTCCCTGTTCCCTGTTCCCTGTTCCCTGTTCCCTATTCCCTACTTTTGCCTTTTGCATGCAAGCCTTTTGCCTTTGAGCGATCTGCGAAGCAGCGACGTAGTCTAGCGAGTCCCTGTTCCCTTGTCTCAATAGTTAACTTTAATTTTGTCCTACTACTTACTAAGGACTAATGACTAAAACTCACTTGAGCAAGGCTCCAGTCAGGTCTGAGATTTCTCGCTTGGCGCAGATAGGGATGAAAAATCTTAATCTGGGGTTTTGGGGTGTTGATATGGATTAAAACCCGGATGCAGCGCTCCAGACTCCCCTCAACGTGCATTTGTTGGACATCCAACAGAGGAACATTATTCCAGCGAGGACGTTCCCTAGCGATCGCGGCAGGAAAAATTGCATTCAAATCACGGGTAGCCGTAAAAACTACACTAATGATGTCGTCAGGATCGAGCTGATTGCGAGTTTCAATTTCGTCGAGCAGCTCCGTAACTACTTCTCGAATCGCCTCCACCGTATTTTCTGAAGCAGTCGTTGCCCCACGAATCCCTCGCACTTTCCACTCCACTGCAAATTCCTCCGCAAATCGATTTTGGATTTTGGATTTGAGAATCTCTAAAATCTCAAATTTTACCTATGGTCGATACAACCATAATGGCTGACCACTGGTAGCCAGTTCAAATTCTACCCAATCTATGGCTGCTCCTATCCCAGATTTTGCTTGATTCCTACCGGGCAAAATCCGATTGAGCAGAGATTTCGGTTCTTCAATGGTGTGACACTCGGTTTTATCAGGGTCAAGTCCCGCCAATTCTGCTGTCCAACGGCGAGCATCTTCTTCTGTACCTAAACGGTCAATAACCCCCAGTTCAAGGGCTTGCTGACCTGTAAAAATGCGACCATCGGCAAAGCTTTTTACGGTTTCTACTGTTAATTTGCGACCTTCCGCCACGGTTTCCACAAACTGTTGATAGCTGGTGTCAATGAGTTCCTGGAGAATGTTTTTTTCCTCATGGGTCAACTCTCGGTCAAAAGCGAGAATGTCTTTGTAAGGACCGGATTTGACCACTTTGAAGGAAATGCCGATTTTGTCTAGCAGACGCTCCAGGTTATTGCCCCGCAGAATCACACCAATACTACCAGTAATCGTGCCTGGGTTAGCGATAATGTGTTTGGCTCCCATACCGATGTAGACACCGCCAGAGGCGGAGATATTGCCGAAGGATGCGACAATTTTTACTTTTTCTCGTAGACGCTTGAGAGCCTCGTAGATTTCTTGAGAATCGCCCACAGTACCACCAGGAGAGTCAATCCGCAACAGTAGGGCAGGAAACTGCTTGTCTTCAACGGTTTCTAAGGCTTTGAGAACCCGTTTGCGGGTATCAGAGGCAATTACGCCAGTAACTTCTATGCGAGCAATTTGCTTGGCAGTTTTCGGTTTAAAAGGCCAGACCATAAGGGGTTTAACGACTAAGTGTGAATTGAGCAGCAGGCAGAAGACGAGCCTAGCTTACAGCCTGTGCTTATCTCTAATCTAGTTTGCCCAATTGCAGATTGCAGGTTGCAGATTGCAGTTTATTTACCTTTTGAGCAATTACAATTAACAAAAATACACAATAGATTAAAATAAAGTAAAGAAAACCTGTTAATTGTTTACATAGCTCAACCCAGCCCAACTTGTACTTATGGAATTAAACCTCAGAAAATCGAAGCTTTCTTGGTCGCTAGTGCTACTGATTGCCCCCTTCTTCCTCTGGGGGACGGCAATGGTGGCGATGAAAGGTGTCATTCCCAACACCACTCCTTTATTTATGGCAGGGGTGCGTTTGCTGCCAGCAGGATTATTAGTCTTGGCGGTGGCAGCGATTTTGGGGCGTCCTCAACCCAAAAGCTGGGCGGCATGGCTGTGGATTGGCTTTTTTGCTTTAGTGGATGGGGCGATGTTTCAAGGTTTTCTAGGTGAGGGATTGGTGAGAACTGGTGCCGGTTTGGGTTCAGTGATCATTGACTCTCAGCCCCTAGTGGTGGCACTGCTATCAAGCTGGCTGTTTGGGGAAGTGATTGGTTTATGGGGCTGGCTGGGATTGGCTATAGGTATTGTGGGAATTAGTTTGATTGGCTTGCCGCAGGAGTTGATATTCAGTCTGCTTGAGGCTAATCCGATTACCATGTCCTTTAGCTGGCAGAATCTGTTCAACAATGGCGAGTGGCTGATGCTGTTAGCCTCTCTTTCGATGGCAGTGGGGACTGTCTCTATTCGCTTTGTTTGCCGCCATGCTGACCCAGTAGCAGCTACAGGTTGGCATATGATCTTAGGTGGATTATCCTTGTTTCTTTTTTCCGGGATTTGGGAATCAGAACAGTGGGTGCATATTGACCTGGAAGGTTGGATATTTATGGGGTATGCGACTGTTTTTGGCAGCGCGATCGCCTATGGTTTATTTTTCTACTTGGCTTCCAAGGGTAATCTCACCAGTCTTAGTTCCCTGACTTTTCTCACTCCTGTGTTTGCCCTGGCATTCGGCAACCTCTTTTTATCTGAAGTCCTCAACCCCTTGCAGTGGTTTGGAGTCTGTCTGACTTTGGTTAGTATCTATCTGATTAACCAGCGTGAGAAGATCGCTAAGCAGTTATCTTTTCTAACCGTGAAGGGGAAGTCTGGCTCTACCGAACCTAGTATGCTAAATTGATGCGTAGAAATTGGGAATAGGGAACAGGGAACAGGGAACAGGGAATAGGAAATAGGGAATAGGAAATAGGGAATAGGAAATAGGGAATAGGAAATAGGGAATAGATAATTACCCCCTGTCCCCTGTCATTGGTGAGAAGTTAAGAAAGAAGGTCATTTGTCAAGTCCTTTTCATGAATCTTTATTATCCGCTCAATCCCTTACTCTTCTAGGCATTTGCTCCTGTACTCCCTTAGAGGATGTTTGAAAAGTCCCCCGACTCCTGGGTAGGGCGAAGCATTTGGACATAAAATCCTGGGTTTTGGCTATCAGTTATCCCCCAAATGCTTCGCCCCTACAACTTTTCAAACATGCTCTTAGAACGGCTCAAAAGATAACTTTCATCTTGTTGTAGTCACAAGGGGTGCGCTGCCGCAGGCACTCGCTCCGCGAGACCGCAGTTGATAGTCAAGCGAGCGCCAAAAATCAAAAATCCTCAAAAGCTAGAACCGACAGGGATTTTAATTGATTATTAAAACTTGTAACGAGATCCTTGACAAACTGCATACAACCTTAACTTCTCACGAATGATCCCCTGTTGCCTGTTCCCTGTTCCCTGTTCCCCGTTCCCTGTTCCCTCTTTCCAGGCGTTAGTTTAGCATAACAACTACGGAAGAGCCAGAAGTTTGAAGGTACTGAATCCAATAACAAGAACAAAATCCAAGGTATCTCCTGTTCTAAAATGGGCAGGTGGGAAGAAACAGCTTCTGCCACAAATTCGAGAGAGATATTCACCAAAGCTATGCAACGGAAATATTACGATTTATATTGAGCCTTTCGTGGGAGGAGGCGCAGTTTTTTTCGATATTGTTAGCAGTTTCGATATTCAAAAAGCTTATCTATTCGACACCAATCCTGAGCTGATTATTCTTTACAAAGTCACTCAACAGGATGTGGAGTCTCTCATCAGACAATTGTCCAAGCTCTCTGATGCATACCTTCCCCTAAACGATAAAAGCAGGAAAATATTTTACTACCAAATACGTGATCAATATAACACCTTTGATAAAAAGGCAGATGCTAACTCTTACTCTGAGGATTGGATAGAGCGAGCTGCCATAACAGTTTTTCTTAATAAAACCTGCTTTAATGGTCTGTATCGGGTTAATAGCAAAGGAGAATTCAATGTTCCTATGGGACGATACAAGAATCCTACAATTCTCAGTGCCAAGAATCTCCGGGCTGTCTCTGAAGCATTCCAGGTCGCTCAAATAGAGCAGAGAGACTTTTCTGAAGCTCTTAAGTACGCTGACGATAACACTTTCATTTACTACGATCCTCCCTACCGTCCGATCAGCAAAACCTCAAGTTTTAATTCCTACGATTCCACTGAATTTAATGATGACAATCAGCGTCGCTTACGGGATGTGTTTGTCGAAGCTTCTTGCAAGGGAGCGCTACAAATGCTCAGCAATTCCGATCCAACAAACTATGTAGAAGATACCTTCTTTGATGACTTATATGAAGGTTTTAATATCATGCGTATATCAGCATCACGCATGATAAATTCAAAAGGAAATAGTAGAGGAGCAATCAGAGAAATTATCGTTACGAACTACTGAAATCGAAACTTGATAGAGAGGGGGATTCTCAAGGAGTATGTTGAGCTTTGACGGCAAGAAATTGCTAAGAGCAAAGAACAAACACATTGCTTAAAATAATTGAACTTAACGATCAAAGTCTGGTTGCCCACCACTCCAACAACACCGCTCGACATTGCAGACAAGTTAACGACTTGAGTAAGGACTGAATGCCTGGGGAGGTAGTGGCATAAGTGCCGACAACAAAGTGAGCAGGAATCTTTGCTGTGGAGAGCAACTCAGCTACAAATCCATAGAGCTTCTGATTGGAAAAAGAACTATTTACTGCCCAACCCTGACTGTTCAAAGGGGTGAGCCGGGCGATCGCCTCCGCTGCTACCCCCAGTTCGCGCTGGAGAATAGTTGGTACTACTGTACTTGGCTGCTGTCCTGGAGGAATTCTTCCCCCAGGAAAGTCCAGAGTTGATTTCCCCAGTCCGGGGCGGTAGGTTGGAGGCGGTAAAATCAGTTGATGGTTCTGAATGGGTAAAATAACGACAGAGTCAGCCTTTTCAACTCGCCAGTATTCTAGAATTTGCCCTTGCGTCTGTTGGAGATGTTCTCCAATGAGGGTGAGCCAAGGAGTGCGAAGTTCTAGAAAGCGATCGCGGGTTTGCCAATCTGGGGAATTCATTAGAGACTTTCAGTAGATCAAAATATGCTATCAAAAAAGGAAAGCGAGTGACACTAGCAATTCGAGGAGTACGGCGGTTTGATACCAGTTCTAGTAGGGTGGGCAGCTGAACCGGCGTTCTAGTTCTAGTAGGGTGGGCAGCAGATGTGATGGCTATCCACTTAAGCCGGGACAGTAATCAAAAGGCAACAGTGCGCCCAGCGTCGACGCTGGAGGCTGGGCGCAACAGGCAACAGGCAACAGGCAACGAAGGAAGGCAACAGGGAATAGGGAATAGGGAATAGGGAATAGGGAACAGTGTTAGGACTTTTAGTGGAGATTGGAACTCCAGCACGATCTCCCAAACCCCTTGGAAAATCGACCGGATGGAAACCAGGAAAAAAAAGGAACAAACGAACTCGTTATCCAGTCGTAAAAAAAACGAAAAAGTGTTGAGAAAAAAGCTAAAAACAAAAAGAATTATTGGCGATCGAGGACAACTACGCCCTTGATATAATCGGGAGCCTGGTGGTCCTCCGCAAAGGCTTGAGGCACAGTATCGAGGGACTGGTAGTGGTGGGTAATCCATGAGGCGACATCTATCTGCTTGGCTGCGAGCAGACCAAGCGCCTTGCGGTAGGTTAATGAGCGTCCGTCGGTGTCGAACCCTCCTGATCCGCCGATGGCAGTAACCAGGGTCGGTTCCCTGAATTGCAAGTTATTCAGCACGCTCAAATCTACACCTGCATGACCGAACCCGTAGAGTAGCACTGTGGCCTGTTTGCGGATCGCACCGAAGATAGATGTGAACACAGAGCCAGCGCCGCAGGCATCAATTAAATACTCCACCCGCCGTCCGCTGGTCTTCTCCTGCACTGCTTCGACCAGATCGACCGCCTGCGGATCGATCGCCTCAGCGCCGAAGCGCACCGCTAACTCCCGCTTGAGCGCATTGGGCTCGCTGACTAGAAGCAAGCCGTCATATCCGAGAACGTTTCGCAGATACTGAGTGAACAGCAGCCCCGCTGGACCAGCGCCGCTAATCAAAATTGACTGCACGCGGCGAGCGCGCTCTTCAGCGCCGATTACATAGCGCTTGCGGGTTCGCGCCACCATGTCGTTCGCGTGAACGATACAGCTGAGGGGCTCTGTGAGAGCAGCCTCGACAAGATCCAATTCCGAATTAATGGGTATGGCATTAACGGCGGGAATCGCCAGATATTCTGCGAATCCTCCTGGTTTCCCAGTGATGCCATACTCTTGATAAAATTCACATTGATGGGAATCTCCGCTGGCACAGTATTCGCAGCGCGTTTGTCGTCCTTGGCTAAGGCAGTTCAAGCCTTGATCCAGAACCACGCGCTCGCCGACGCGCAAATCAAGAACATTGCGCCCCACCTCTTCAACCACACCAACGATTTCGTGACCCAGAATCTGCGGCTGTTCCACCAGGGGGATGGGCTTGCCCCGTTCATTGGTGTTGTAGTTAGCCTGCCCAGAAAAGATGTGGAAATCCGTGCCGCACACTCCCACGGTTGACGTGCGTACTAAGATCTCGTTGGGTCCTACTTCCGGACGCGGCACTTCACGCACTTCCAGCTTAGCGATGTCCGACAACACCATCGCTCGCATCGTTGAGGTTTTGCTGCTCATTTGTTTGCTCATTTTCCCCATTCCTTAAAACATTGGCTTTCCTTGTTCCAGGTACAATGAAAGTAGATCGCCACTTAACAGTCCGGCGCGGATAATTGCTGCAAATTTACTTTTATTTTAGTATCGACCAATTGATTGCCTACTGGCAATCTTTCTCCAGTTATCCAAGCTTCATGAGGTCGAAAGTGATAAAGCCTTCTGGGAGAATTATCAAGATAGTCTTGGACGGTTCTGTTGATTGGCTTACCTGCTCTACTAGCCATTAACTTGAGTACTCTTTCTATCTGGTTTGGGTCTAATTGTGATGCAGTACCGGAGAAATACAGCCCTTCTCCTGTCCCTTCCCTCACACTTGAATCAAAGATGACGATTGCTACTCTCCCCTGATTTGAGGACAGATTTTGTGAGTGCTTTGCTTGTTTAGCGGAACACCAGTAAATGTTGTAGCCGTTGTCATAGTCATAAACAAAGAATACAGGAGATACCCAAGGAAATCCATCTCTGGAACAAGTAGATAAAACGCAGTAGAGATTGCTCTCAATAAGGCGATGGACTTTTTCTATGACCTCTGGATTACTTGAATCTCTTGAGTTGACCCATCCGTTGATAGCAGTTGCCGTTTCCATTCGCGATTAATTCTAGATATTTTTACCATCTCTTTCAGCGCTCTGGGAAGCAGACCGCTCCGCAGTGCGCTCTCCAAGTTCACTCAATCTCAACCTCCCGACCGCACTGATCCCGACATATCTATGGGCTTCAACAATCTGTTCAAACGGATAGCATCTGTCAATGACCACTTTTATCTTCCCCGCCTCAATAAGTTCTTTAGAGTTGGTCGCCTTCGGCGCAGCGGAGCTGAACAATTGGTGAAGCCTGCCCCAGTCGCGCGCTCTTGGGGAGCGGGTCGCTACATCTATTCAAAAGGACATATTAGAGGATAACTAAAGGCAACATCATCAAATCTACCACTATCAAGAATTTGTTTCACTTTAGCTCTTGTTTCAAGACATTTTTCTGGATTTTCTGGCTTTTTTTCCCAGGAAAGACTCACGCCACAAACACACCATTCAGTACCATCCTGGTCGTAATCAGAACAAGCAACCCATTGAGGTGTCGTTTTAATTCCCAAAGGAATCATTGCTGCGGTAACTTCAGGATAAGAGAAAGTCGAGCAATGACATTTTCTATATAGCATTACCCCATAAATATCTTTAACTACACTGGTACAGGGTTCAACAGCAAAAGCACCACCAGTGAGTAGCATCAGACAGGAAGTAAAGAACAAAATCTTAGATTTCACTAATAACATTTCTTGTTTACCTCACAACGCAATCCAAAGCTAACAACATCCAAGCACTTTTCTGTCTGGGGCGCTTGGTGTCACTGTATGTTGTTTGTTTGCTTGGCTAATCGGATCAAAAAGGAATGCCCCTATTTCTAATCGAAACAACCGCCACAAAAACAACAACAACAACAAATTCCCATCAGCGTGACGGCGATCGCTATTCATTTTGGCGATCGCTTTCCCCCCATTATAACAAAAACAATATTCCCAACTATCTGGAATGACACAGATGACTCTATCAATCTCAACTAGCAGACATGGGAGCATTGTAAGTCACTCCGGAGTGTTTAGCATTCCAAGTCAGCTAATAATCAGAGTGCCCCACGGTTTTTTATGCTCCCCTTATCGCCAGAATCGCATTTTGTCAATTGCTTGCGAATTACTTTAACTAACTGCAACTCATCTAATTGATGGCAATTTCCACTAAACACTTGGATCATATCCTTCCTTAAAGAGCTTTTAGCTTGGTAACCGAAGAAAGTAGGATATTTCCAAAAATAACGAATTAAATCTCGCGCTACGTTCTGTCCCCGATTGCAAAATTCAACGTATTCTTGAAAAGAATTGGTAAAATCATTATTCTTGAGCCCTTTGACTATAGCGATACTAGCTTGTCTCGCTTCGATCATACTCAGGGAAACACCAAAACTGAAAATAGGATCGCAAAAACGATGCGCATCCCCTACGCACAACCAACCTTTGCCCGCAAAAGGATCGACAGAGTAGGAATAGTTACCTATAGTTCTCACTGTACCATGGGAACAATTTTCAACTCGTCGTTTGAGATCTGGATTGATATTTTCCAAACCCCATGTTAAAGTTTCCTCTTTACCTCCACAGGAGTGCATTTTGGAAGTGGGAACGACTATCCCAATACTGACAACATCAGAGGAAAGAGGAATAAACCACGACCAATTATGAAGTTCTGAATAAAAAATAAAGGTGTTATCCCCCATTTCACCTGGATCGCGGATCGCATCTTTGAATTGAGCGAAGACGGCGACTTGCTTTCTAAATTCGTCGTAATTTTGCCGCCGTCCAGCAACTTTTTGGCGCGAGAGAAAAGTTGATTGACCGCTAGCATCTGCTACAACAAGGGTGCGAACCTCCTTGATGGTTTTTTTTTCACTGCGGGGAACGTACTTAATTCCTACAACTTGATCTCCTTCTCTTAAAACTTCTTTGACCGTACCGAAGCGATGTTCGACGCCCAATTCAATTGACCGATTCAGAAGCATTTCATCGAATTCTTCCCGTCGAACTTGCCAAGTTTTACGCAAAACAGGAACGAAAAACTCGCTTTTAGCTCCTCGTCCGAGAACTTTTACTCCTCCTTTAACGGGAAATTTTCGTTGAGACATTTCTTCTTCTAACTCCAGCTCGGTAATAATCTCTCCCACCATCCCAGTAAGAGATTCGCCAATATGATATCGAGGAAAAGGTTCTTTTTCGATGGCGAGCACTGAGAGTCCCGCACGGGCAAGATAAGCGGCTAAGGTCGAGCCAGATACGCCGCATCCGATGACAACAACATCAAAAAAATCCGATGTTTTCGTTATTCCTGGCATAATCTTCCCCTTTTCTCTAAAATATAGCTGTTATTACGGCATATAAACCTGGAAATTGCACGGATTCGCCGTCAACTTCCTCCTCCATCTGCATTAAGGCTTCTCCCGATTTTAAGATGGAAAATTCAGTTGTCGGGAAGAGCATTTTCAAATCTTCAAGGCTAACTTCACCAGGCATTATATTGCATTCCAATACCTTCTTTAGCTTTGAGGGAATTGCTTGTTTTTGACCTTTTTGCACTAGAAGAATATGGGGGTCAAGGGCAAGTTCAATTAAATAGAGAGTTCCCTTCTTACCGAGAAGAATTTTCAGTTGTTCTGCAACTAGCGATCGGTCTTGCCTCTGTATTTGGTGCAAAACTCCTCGCATATAAATATTGGCATCCCCGAAGCGAGCGTGTATTTTTTTTGTATCTTCTAGGTTATCAACCACTTCATAGGTTATGTCCAATCCAGCTTTTTCTGCTTTGACAGACGCTAATTCTAATGCAGATTCGCTGATGTCTAACCCGATTACTTGCTCAAAATGTTCTCGCAAAAATTGAGTTTGAGTCCCATCTCCACACCCAAAATCTATTACTGGCAAGTTTGCCGATTTTAAAACATTCTTGAACCGCTCCCAATCTAGTCCAACTCCCTGGGAAGGAGGAACGTTCCAAAAGACTTCTGATGAATCTTTAATTTGGCTCCAATAGGAGTTCCATTTTTGACGATATTCAGTCATAATTTTGGCAAATTTTGCAAAAAATTTCCGATTAAGTACAGTAATTCTTCTGGTTGTTCGCTAGGAGGAAAATGACCGCAACGAGCTAACCAATCGACTTGGGCGTTGCCAATGCGTTTCCCTAGCTTAATAACTGCTTCTTGAGGAATGATTTTATCTTCTTCGCCAGCTACAATTAAACTCGGAACTTTAACCTCATCAAAGCAACGCTGCATGAATTCAAACCCTCCTTTATCTAAGAAACTGCGATAAGCAGGGCAAGATATTACGCCGTAAATTAAATTCTGCAAAGATTGGGTTAGTTTTGGGGGGCGATAATAGGCAGCATCAAGGAATTTTTGAGGAGAGTCAGATAAATTCATCAAGTACTTCCACCACTCGTCAGTATTTTCAATTAGCCCAAAGCCAGTCACAACTAAAGCCTTTGTAGCCTCCGGTCGCAAACGGCTAATTTCAGCAGCAATTATCGCTCCTGCCGAACTTCCTACCAGCACCCAAGGTTGGGGAATGGGTTGAGTATCTAGCAAAGATAAAATAGCTCGAATATTATCGGCATAATTAGGACAGTCATTCCCTATATCAGACAAGCAAAATCCGAGCAAATCGATTGCAATTGCCCACCTATCATTGTTTAAAATTTTGAGAATAGTGCCCCAACTGCTGGCAGGATTTCCTAATCCTGGTAACAAAATATAGCTAAAATCGCTATGTCCTTGAACTTGAAGATAATGGAGTTTAGTTTCCCCATTGCCTAGCTTAAAATTAAGTTCTTCAATTCCTGAAGATTCGAGAAGTTTTAGAGCATCGAATAAAGCTTTTGTATAAGAATTGATTTCGGTTTTTAATTCTGGCAGTTTCTGTTGTGTTTGCCCCAATGAATCTACCAAATTAGCAATGGATTCAATCGTTTGAAAGTTTTCTGGCGTAACAGCTTCATCAGGAACTTGTACGCCAAAAATATCTTCTATCTTCCCCAATAAGGAAACCATCGCTAAGGAATCCAAAATGCCAATTGCTAGTAGGGGGGTATCTAAATCCAATTCGTCATCTTCGCTTTCGAGAATTTCTTCATTGAAAAAAGCTTTGAGTGCTTCCTGGATGTTTGATTTTGTGGCTAGAGTCATTTTACTTACTAAGTAAAGGACTTTATGGACTAGAGTTTTCGACTAGATGAAGCAACTTTCTCCGGTCAACTTTGCCATTGCGATTGCGGGGCAATGCTTTGAGGAAATAAACTTTATCGACTATCATATAACGGGGTAGCAGAGATGCGCAGTGTTGCTTTACTTTCAAGAGAGAAAGAGAATTGGCGTGAGAAACGAGACAAGCAACCAAACGAGCATTCATACCTTCCCCAAGAACCACAACTGCTGCCTCAATCGCCTCAGGGAGAGCAAGTAGGGCAGCTTCTATCTCCCCCAGTTCGATGCGATGCCCTCGCACTTTAACTAGAGCGTCCCGGCGACCTACGAGAGCATAGTTGCCGTCATTTTGAAGTCGAACCAGATCCCCAGTAGGGTAAGGTTTGTCGCCCTGGGGAGATTGACCCCAATAGCCGAGCATCACCGTAGGGCCGGAAACCATCAATTCTCCTTCCTCGCCAACTCCAGCCACCATTCCCTCGTCATTAACTGCCCAGACTCGATCCCCACAGCAAGCTTTACCAATGGGGACTGGTTCTGTTGGCTGGGGCGGGATATCCTTTACTTCAAAGTAAGTACAGACATTAGTTTCAGTTGGACCGTACAAATTAAAAAAACTTGCAGACTGGAAATGTTGGCGTAGCTGTCTGAGATATTTCACTGGAAAGGTCTCGCCAGCAAACAGAATGGCTCTCAGAGCGCAGTCTCGGATCTCGAGCAAGCCTCCATGGAGCATCATCAAGATTAAAGCAGAAGGTACGGAGTACCAAATTGATATCTTTTCTCTGACCAGAAAATTAACCAATCTCTTCGGAACGTAGGCGATACCTTCTGGAATAATGCAGACGCAAGCTCCTGTCAAAAAAGCAACATAGAGATCCAGCACCGATAAGTCAAAATGAAATGGTGCGTGGTTGGAAAAGCGATCGTCCGGCTGAGGGTTGAGTTTTTTGGCGACCCATTCAATAAACGCCAAAGCATTGCCATGGCTAATGCAAACGCCCTTAGGCTTTCCGGTGGAACCAGAAGTGTAAAGGATATAAGCAAGTTCGTCCAGTTCCAGTGCGGGTTTGGCCAAGGGTTCTCCAGAGAAAGAGAGCAGGTTTGGCCAAGACTCATCCACGATCAAACAGGCAATATCTGCCAGATCGCCTTTCAATAGCTGCTCTGCTCTTGCTTGCGTAGTGACAATCGCCGATAGCTGACAGTCTTCCAGAATCGTTGCAGCGCGAAGGACGGGGCAAAGCTGGTCAATAGGAACGTATGCTGCACCTAGCCGCAGTATCCCCTGCATAAAAGCGATCGCCCGAGCCGATTTATCCAACCAGATTCCCACCCGACTGCCTCGTCGAACCCCTAGTTTCACAAGCGATCGAGCAAGGCGATTAGCTAAGACATCCAACGCTTCATAAGTAAAATCTGCGTCAGGAGCGCGAACCGCAAGCGCTTTTGGTTGGTGTCTTGCTGATTGAATAACTAAATCCGATAAATTCATAAACCTAATTTTTTGGCAATCAAATCTCTTTGAATTTCCGAGGTTCCTGAAAAAATGGTCGAGGGGATCGCATCCCGCAAAGCTTCTTCTATACCTGTTGCAGTCAAATAGCCGCTACCACCATGAATTTGGATCGCATCGAGACTGGATTGGATAGTGGATTCACTTACAGCTAATTTTCCTAGGGACACTTCTATAACCGCATCTTCTTGTCGATCCATCAACCAACATGCTCGATATAAAAGGAGTCGAGCTGACTCAAGGCGCAGTTTCATATTGACTATCCGGTGAGATATAGCTTGATTTTTCCCAATGGATTTGCGAAACTGCTTTCGCTTGGAGGCGTAGGCAATAGTTTGCTCCAGCTGGCGTTCCATCATCCCCAGATAGGTAGCAAATAAACAGCTGCGCTCCCATTGCATCGATTTGGCGAATATTTCCGTTCCTTGACCTTCGATACCGATCCGATTTTGAGCTGGTATTCTGCAGTTTTTGAAGTAGACAGGGCTGATTAAAGATGTTGTAAGTCCCATTTTTGCTAATGACACTCCCACAACAACACCGGGGCTATCTCTCTGGACAACAAAGGCACTGATCCCCATATGTCCGTATTGAGGATTGGTAGTAGCATAGACGACAAATAGATCTGCTATAGGAGCGTTGGATACGTAGCTCTTAGTCCCGTTCAATACATAATCATCTCCTTCTCGAACCGCTTGCGTCTTTAGCTGGGAAATATCTGAGCCAGCTTCTGGTTCAGTCATGGCGTTAGCGCCGATCCATTCTCCAGAACACAAGGGAGGTAGAAAAGTTTCCTTCAGTTCGTCGCTCCCATACTCAAAAATAGGCATAAGGCAAGCACACAAATGGGCTCCAGCTGAGAACACTAAGCCTCCATCAGAGCATCCCTTGCCAAAAGCTTCTTCTACTCGAGCTGTTGTCAAAGCATCAAGCCCTCTGCCTCCATATTGTTTTGATACGCAAAGACCTAACAAGCCAAACTCTCCGCATTTACGCCATTCATTGAGAGGAAAGTAATCTTTGAGAATCAGCTCTTTTTTAGATTGATTCAAGTTACATTGTGCAAATTCTAATGTTTTTTGATATAACTCGTTTTGCTCTTCGTTCCAGTTGAAGTTCATTTTACCATCCATACACATAGGGAATCAAATTGCCTCCCTCGTCGGGATTGAACGCGCGATCTGGGGTGGATAGGTGGTGGGGTTTTCTTCCGCGATTGCTCCTTACCCTGCCTTCCTTAGTTCGTTTTCACGCGACAATTTTTCTGCGATCGCATCCCTCACGCACTCTGGATAGTCAGACCGACTCTTCAATTTCTTCAGCATACTGGGCGGCAGCATCACCGTCAGCTTGGCAATCAAAGGCTCACCCCACTTGGAATTACTTTCAATCTTGATCTTTTTTCCAAAATCAGGGTTTCCACCAGGACGACCACTGGCTTTAGTTCCAGGCATGTATTTAATGAACTCTACAACTCGATAATAGCGAATCGATTAACTAAAATCTGTGTAACATTTTGTGATGTGCAAATATTTTAGTTAATCGATATACTATAATACTGGCAGTAAGGGGACAGCCGTTTCATTTCAATGTGGTATTATCTTGATTGCTTCATGATGCGGTCTCGCGGAGCGAGAGCCTTCCTAAATCGTTGTTCTACCAGGCTAAGGAGTGAAAAGACGCATTCTCGTTACCTTACCTCACACTAACACCAACATGCGATCGCGCGGCTTGTGCGCGTGCTCTGTGAGTAGGGGCGATCTAAGACAATGGAAGTAACATTTGCCGAGTATTCCCTCGTGACCAAGACTGGTAATCTCTTCATTTTGCATGTCCTGGGAAATCCAGTTCAACAGAAATCCGTAGTAGCAATTCTTCTTTTCACAGATGGATTTGGCTGTCGTTTCAATATAGAAAAGAAAGAAATGGGGCGGAATGTTGGTTAGAAACATATCGGCCTTCTTATAAGCAATTTACATGTAGGAACCAAAATACTAAGTACAAGGGCCTTCAAACTGTAGCTAAGAAGTGAAGGTCTAAATCGGAATAGGTAGACTTTTACAAGTGTCGAGTAAGGTTGGATTGTTACCAATCCTTCCTCCTCACAGAACCGTGCTTGACGTAGGGTAGGCAGCCAGCGAGTTACCAATGTTGGTACTTTTCCAACAGCCCCCCTCCAAACTACGCATGACCGTTTCCGTATCACGTAGCTTTCCGGTAATTTTTACGTTTGAGAGCATCACCGTCG
>JBFRWF010000016.1:0-12569 GCA_051439465.1 Xenococcaceae cyanobacterium
TCTTCTCCCAACGTCACAGGTGCAACCAGAACACTATTAGCACCAGTTTTGCTACCGCTACCGATGTAACTAGGATGCTTCCTCACCCCATCATAGTTAGCAGTAATCGTCCCCGCACCAACATTAACGCGATCGCCCAACGTCGCATCCCCCAAATAAGCCAGGTGAGCAATATTCGTCCTATTACCAAGATTTGTCTTCTTCAACTCCACAAAATTACCAATCCGACAAGCCTCCCCTACCTTGACATGACCGCGCAAATGTGCATAAGGGCCAATCCGCACCCCAGACTCCACCTGGCTCTCACTCACCACCGAATACAGCACCGTCACATTCTCACCAATCTGGCTATTTTCAATCAAGCTTCCCGGTCCAATCCGACTCCCAGAACCAATAACCGTATTTCCACGCAAGTGAGTTTGCGGTTCGATAATCACATCCGGTTGCAATTCCACCGTTTCATCAATAGTGATGCTATCCGGGTCAATCATCGTCACTCCCGCCGCCATCCAGGCTTCCTTCACCCGCTCTTGCAAAATGTCATAAGCCGCTGCCAACTGCTTGCGGTCATTGATACCAGTAATTTCCAAATAATCTTCCACATCTTGTGCCATCACTGGCTTGAGATAATCCACAACCTCCGTCAGGTAATATTCCTGCTGGTCATTATCTGCCGTTAATTTCGGCAGGACTTCTGCCAGTTTTGGCCAATTGAAGCAGTAGACCCCAGCATTGATGCGGTGATTTTGCTTTTGCGCTGCAGTGCAGTCCCGATCTTCGACGATTTGTGTAACCAGATTGTTGTTGTCACAAAAAACGCGCCCATAGCCCTTGGGATTCGGCAAATGGGCAGTGATAATGGTAGCTGCGTTCTGATGTGCTTTGTGGGTCTGCAATAGCTGTTCTAGGGTTTCTGGTCGCAGAAGGGGTACATCCCCATTTAAAACCAGCAGATCCCCTGTGAACCCTTGCAAATTGGGCAAAAGTTGTTGAATAGCATGACCAGTCCCCAGTTGTTCAGTTTGTTCGACAAATTCCAACCCTTCATAGCCTTGCAGCACATGCCTTACTTTTTCTGACTGATAGCCAACAATGACTAGACGCCGTGAGGGGTTAATCAAACGGCAACTATCGAGGGTACGTTCGACCAGCGATCGCCCTCCTAAAGAATGCAAAACCTTGGGCAGGTCAGATTTCATCCGGGTTCCACGCCCAGCCGCTAGAATTGCTACCGCTAACATCATAGACTTTTCTTTACTAAGGACTGATTGACATACTCCCGCCGCTAACCCTACGGGTATAGCGCTTGATTCTGAACTGACAATTGCTTGTCACCTCCTCCCCTCTGACGAGGGTTCCCAGGCTCCCCACCCAACGGCAGCGATATCTCCTCAAAGGTTATTTCGGGCATTACTTTTGCGGGAACCCCGCATAGCTGGGATAGGTCAATTCCCAGTAATTTAAGACCTCTTTCTAATATGTTTTTCGATGCCTGAATATCCGCATCTTCAATGTATCCACACTCTGTACAAAAGAAGCGTTCACCCTTTCGATTGTCTTTACTGACGCAACCACAGTGAAAACAAGTAACAGAAGTGTGACGGGGGTCAACTTCTAGCACGATGCAGCCAAACTTTTCAGCTACCGACTTCACCTTCTGCTTGAGTTCTCCCCAACTTGCGTCTGCTATAACTCGGTTTAATCCTCTTTTCCTACTTTGACCATTCGGCAGATATTTTCCTGGCTCATCCTGTAATGGTTTACATCTTGCCATCATCCCTTTAATGTTTAAATCCTCAAAGATGATGGCATCAGCTAGATTACATAGTTTATTGGCTACTTTCCATTGATAATCCGTTCTTCTGTTAGCTACTTTTTGCTCTAATCTCGCCAAATACTGATAGGCTTTTGATTTGTTTCTAGAGCTTTTCTGTTTACGACTAGCAGCACGATATCTTATCGTCCTTCTTCGTGACACTTGTTTGTAGAATTGGGGGTTGGGTATTACTGAGCCTTGACTAAGAGAAGCCAGTTTTTTGATTCCTAGATCTACCCCGATTGCTGTCTTGACTTGATTTGAATCAATCGGCATGGAGGCGGGAACGGACTTATCTTCTAAAGTCACGCTCATGTACCAGCCATCAGACTTTTTGCGGATGGTAACAGTTTTGATGTTAAATCCACCAGTCAGGGGACGAGAGCGGTAAAATCTCATCCACCCAATACTAGGTAGATGAACTCTATTCCCCTCAATAGTTACTTGACCTGAAGCATAATTAAAACTTCTAAATTTCTGTCTAGTCTTAAACCTTGGATATCCTCTCTTCTCTTTAAAAAAGTTTTGAAAAGCTTTATCTAAACGTTTTAAGTTTTGCTGTAAGACAGCACTGTATATTTTCTTATACCAAGGGCGTGCCGCTTTTAACTCTGGTAAACTACTTGATTGTTGAGCGTAAGCTCCACGCTTGTTATTGCTTTTTGTCCAGGGATATCCAATCGTCGCTGATTTACTAACACTACAAGTTAACGGACAACAAACACCTTGATTATCTAATGGGCAATAGTTCCCCATCACCGGGGCTTTTAGCTGCTCATAAGCTGAGATTCTGTCTCGCAAACAATAGTTGTAATGCCCTCGGAGCATATTTAGCCATTCTCCCATCAACTCAGCTTGTTGTTTATTCGGTTTTAGTTTGTAGTACCGAGTGATAATCATGGCTCTTGATTAGACCAATCATCTATTTTTAGATTACTCTAGCTGAGTATATTCTCCGAAGAAAAATGAAGAAAAGATTAAATTTGAAGGGTACAAAAGCAGAAATGGAAGTATTAGATGGTCAGCGCTAAGAAAACCCTGCGCCCGCTTATCAGATATAAGGAAGAAGAAGGGTATACAAAGCTTACTGGCATGTCTGAAGCTCGAACTTTTCAGCTCGACGTTTGCTCTTTATTTTACTGTATCTGAGGGGCTTCAGAAATTAATTTTTGTTGCTTATTTCTCAGGACTACCCCGCCATTCATCCCGCCGCCAACCTTCAGTATGGCGGCGGGATGAATGGCGGGTTTAAGATAAATGCCGTAAACTGCTGCACGAGTTGGGGATTGCGCCACCCCTTGGCAGTTTCCTCCGCAATAATTTCTAAGGCTTGGGCAGGAGGAAACGCTGGTTTGTAAGGTCGTTCACTAGTCAGAGCATCATAAATATCGAGAATTTGAAATACCTGTGCCAGCCAAGGAATATTGTTCCCCACCAAGCCATCGGGATAACCACTTCCGTTCCAGCGTTCGTGGTGATGGCGAATAATCGGTAGTACACCGCGCCCATTTGGCAGTGGCTGACAAATTTGTTCTCCAATCAGGACATGCTGGTTGATCATCTCCCGTTCTTCAGGAGTGAGTTCGCCTTTTTTGAGCATTATGTCATCAGGAATTCCCACTGTGCCAATATCGTGGAGATAGGCTGCATACCTCAAATTCTGAATATCTATGGTAGAGAGTTGGAGATATTCACCAAATGATTGAGCTAAATTAGCAAGTCTGGCACAGGAGTTTCCGCTGTTGGGGTAACGATTTTCAATTGCTCTAGCAATCGAGAAAAGTACCTGTTCAATTCGGTCTAAATCTTCATTCAAGCGCTTTTGATAAATCCAAGATTTGACTTTTGCTGAGAGTTCGAGACTATAAAGGGGTTTACTCAGAAAGTCATCTCCGCCAACTTCCCTAGCCCGAATACGCGATCGCCTGTCGTCTAAAACCGTAGTAAAAATCACTGGAATTAGATGCGTTCGTTTGTCCTGCTTCAGAAGCTTACACACCTCAAATCCATCTATATCAGGCATCATAACATCCAGCAAAATTAAATCTGGCTTGCTTTCGAGCACGCAATTGATAACAGAGGAGCTACTATCTGCCTCTAATACTTCGTAACCATCTAACGACAGCAAATCCACCGCTGTCATGCGGCTAAAGCTATTGTCATCGATGACAAGAATTTTTGCTGGCTCAGAATTTAGAGTATTCACAGCAGAAGAACCAACTCTTACTAATGTAGATATACCAGATGGATGATTCATTATATTATTCATTTTATCTGTTTTAAGTTGGTAGCCGTGCTGACCAACGTTTTTTCCAATGGCTGGTTGGTTCTAGAGAACTAGCTCTTTGCTCGGTTTGCCGCCGCTGCAAAATTATATCTGCTGAATCTTTGAGCTGAGGATCTCGGTAGGGGATTGCCGCACGAGTGTGTAAATGTTCCTGTTCTTGCTGCGACAGCGGCAGTAGATAGTCACTGGTAAAGCTGGCAACAGTTCCGGGCGATCGCCTGCCGACACCGATGGTTGAGCCAACTTTTAACCCCGCTAAGCGTAAAGCAGTTCGCACCGAGGCAGCACAGGAATAGGTAGCAAGTCTTCCTGCTGGCTTTAAGCATTGGGCGACTAACCTCAGAAATTCTACCGTCCAAAGTTGGGGGCACTTGGGTGGAGAAAAGGGATCGAGAAAAATCCCATCTGCTTGGAAGCCTGAGCTATGTATTTGTTGAATCGTTTTTCTGGCATCCCCAATCAATAGCTGAGCTTGAAATTGCGGTGTTTGAACCTGATGGGCATCTGCTAATTCTCCTAACAACTGGGGGATTGGTTGTGGCCATTGCTCTAGTAATTGATGAGCAATTGCTTGACATGGCACTGCCCGATCCAATTCCAAACCAATCAACTCCACATGACATCTGGGATTAATTGCCCAAATGGTTGCCAGAGCTGCGGCACTATTGTAACCCAGTCCATAACAAATGTCTAGCAACCGCAATAAGTGGGTGGGTTGGTCATTGTTTTTGTTTGACGTTCCGGCTACGCCTTGGGCTTTCTTAGCCAATTGACAAGGCTCAACAAATTTCTCCTGAGCTTCTTGCCTTGCACCATAGTGAGAGTGAAAAGCCTCACCAAACTCAGTTGAGAAGAAGGTAAAAGAGCCATCGGCTGTTGGTTGTGGTGTAAACTCGCCCGAATCTTGCATTGTGAACAATCAAAGACGACATTTTAATTGCTCTAAATCTCTTGGCGTGTTGCAATTGAATAATATTTGAGGATCACTAACTGGTAGTTCCTGGACTGGATGTTGTGCCAACCAACGCTGAAACGATCTGCCTCCCTGGTTGATAAATTCATTCAGCAGGGGTAGACAGCGGCGGCGGTAGAAACCACACAAAGGTTCCCAGCCTTTGGGATGTCTTGGCAGAAGGGCTATTACCTCTTCAGATGCCTCCTCAAGATACCCAGACCATTTCTGAACCTCAGACTGGTGTAATTGGGGTAAATCACAAGGGAGCAAAAGCACCCATTCTGTTTGTACCTGTACCAATCCTTGAGCAAATCCAACCAGGGGACCGTGGGGTTTTGTCTCTCCTGGCAGAGGCACTTCTCGAATCATTCTACAACCGCTGGGTAAGATATTCTGATAACGTTCAGGCCAAGGGGTAATTATATAAACTTGACTGGTACATTCCCTGGCTAGAGCGCAAATTTGCTGCAGGAATGGTCGCTGCCGGATAGTAATTAGGGCTTTATCTCGCCCCATGCGGGAACTTTGCCCTCCTGCCAGAACAATAGCTGTGATTGGTCTTGTTTGGAACTTTTCCATGGTAGAGAGGGAACAGGGAACAGGGAACGGGGAGGGGGGAATAGGGGCATGGTTCAAAACAGAGTAACACGCTTAGACACGGGAGACGGGGAGACGGGGAGACGGGGAGACACCGGACAAAGTTAAAAGTTCCCCAGACTAACACCCCTATGTGTTACCTTGCCACGAACCATATTGAACCATGCCGGAATAGGTAATAGATAATGGATAATAGGTAATGGGGAATATGACAGTCCTAAATGAGTCGTGGCCAATCAAAACATATATAAAACGACCAGAACCCTTACCCCCTGTCTCCTGATCCGAAGTTCCCCGTTCCCTGTTGCCTTTTGATTACTGTCCCGGCTTAAGTGGATAGCCCGGATTTTCACAGATAGGGAATTCTCAAGAAACAGATTTGACTCCAGAAAAATTTATGAATAATCACGATCCGTTTAGAGAACAAAAGCTCAAGCAGGTACAGCTATTTATTTACCTAATCCCAGTGGTAGGATTTTTTCCAGCTCTATGGACACTGTATCGGCGTCAGGCTAGCCGCGAGCAACAAGCTGTGAGTCGCTTATCTGTCACTTTAGCGCTCAGTTGGCTGGTAGCTTATAGTTTACTCTGGCTTGGGGCGGTGCCAACCTCAGAATTGTTGACACTACGTCTACTATATATGAATACTCTGCTCACCTCTGGTTATTTTCTAGTATGTATTGGTTTGATGGTAAGTCTGTGGCAAGGTAAGTTGCCACGTCTGCCGGGAATTAGCCCAATTGCAAAAGGAGTTGTGCGCAAACATTTATCCTAGTCTAGCCTAGTCTAGTCTACCCTAGTATAGGACGAGCATCATCGAACATCCCACTGATTGGGACTAGACAAAATCGATCGCAAGCCCCCGACTTTAGGATACTGTAGTGTAACATTTACCTGATTGGACAATTTTTCAGCAGAAAAACTGCTATGAATGTTCTAGAGCAATTAGGACATCCCTAACTGCATACTGACAACTGTTAATTTTTGATGTGTGAGGAAACCCATGTCAGCTAGAAAAACTTATAAAAAAAGCTACCCTCGGCAAAAATCTATTCCTAGGGGACAGAAAAAACATGGGAAGAAAATTCTGGGACGTTGGTTTTTGATTGGGTTAGGTTTAAGCGGAGTGGCAATGCTCTCAGGAACAGCGGGAGCTTTGCTGGCATTTTCCCTTTCTGCTACTCCCCTACGGCAAACTGCGCTCACGCCAGAAGAAGAAGCAGTCTTTAGCCAAGAGGAAACTATCTCTTACAAAAGTCTGCGATTACCAGAGCTGACTCGACCAGTAAATGTATTAGTTTTAGGCACTAAGGTTCTCACCTCTGAGGTTGACGATCCTCCTCAGACAGATGAGGGATACCATGCGCTGGTCAATTCCTTCAAGGGTCTTTCCGATACCATGCTCTTGCTGCGGTTTGATCCAGATAAAGAAAAATTCACAGTCCTCTCTATTCCCCGGGATACCCAAACCTATGTTAAAGGACATGGGGTGACGAAAATTAACGTCGCTAATTATTTCGGCGGTCCAGCACTATCAGCTGAGGCAATTAGCAATCTTTTAGAAGGGGTTTCCGTTGACCGCTATGTGCGGGTAAATATTCAAGGCATAGAACAACTGATCGATGCTTTGGGGGGTGTCACGGTTTATGTCCCCAAGGATATGAAATATACTGACCACAGTCAGCATTTATACATCGACCTCAAGGAAGGAGAACAGCACCTTGATGGTGAGAAAGCGGTGCAATTTTTGCGCTTTCGCTACGACAAATTAGGGGATATCGGACGGGTGCAGCGACAGCAAATGCTGATGCGAGCTGTAGTTGAACAAGCACTCAAGCCTCAGGTTTTGCTGCGAGTGCCGGAAATTCTTTCGATTATCCAGTCTTATATTGATACGAATTTGACTGTGGAGGAGCTAGTTGCCCTCGGTGGTTATGCGGCACAAACCAAACGGTCCAATGTGCAAATGCTGATGGTGCCAGGTCGATTTAGTGGCGATGGGAAGGAAGAAGTGAGCTACTGGCTACCCAACCGTCGCCGCATTCGGGAGATGGTAGCTCAGCACTTTGAGGAAGGCTACAGTGAGGTTGAATCTACTGACCCTGCCTATTTGAGAGTGGCGATTCAAGATAGTACTGGAGATTCAGAGGCGGTGCAAGCTGTGGTCAGTTATCTCCGGGAAGCTGGCTACCGGAGAATTTATGTGGGTGATGACTGGCGAGAACCTCTGCAGGTGACACGCATCGTCGCCCAACAAGGAGATGATGGCAGTGCTGCGCTTCTCCGTTCTGCTTTAGGAGTTGGAGAAGTACTGGTTGAAAGTACTGGTTCTCTGGCGTCTGATATCACGATTCAGCTGGGTGAAGACTGGCGGCAAAAGCAAGATTATTCTGATAAGAAGTTGGTTAGTTTCTAGGCAACTGTCATTGATATTGGTTAGAAACAGGCGATCGCTCTTCAAATCCACGGGCGATCGCTTCAGTCATCAGTCACTGGTAAAACTCCCAGTATACTAAGGACTAAGGACTAATGACTAAAACTCATGAGTTTATTTTCCACAAACCGTGTTCTTGTCCCCGTCGATTTCTCTGAAGAATCTTTTCAGGCACAGAAGTTAACATTAGATTTTGTCGAGGACGCATCCCACTTGTACGTCCTCCATGTCTTGCCTGATATCAATCCTGGCGATCCTGGAGTGATGTGGAACACCATAGACGACCAGACTCGCAAACAGCACGTCCAAAAGGTATTCCGAGAACGATTCAACGGCTCGGAATATGAAGGAATTCATTTTAGCGTCGCCAGAGGAGACCCTAGTTCAGAAATTATTGACTATGCCAAGGAACAAGACATTGACCTGATCGTCATCCCATCCCACGGACGCACTGGTCTAAGTCGTTTTTTTCTGGGGTCTGTGGCGGAGCGGGTAATTCGGTTTGCGCACTGTCCGGTTCTTGTTCTGCGAAGAGGAGCTTTGCAATCATAGAAAAATGATGAATGATGAATGATGAATTATCGGCTCAGTTGGATTAAATGACACATCGATTGCCAAATCAGCGTTGGCAGATTTCACAAGCACAGAGAGAAAAAGTAGACGAACTGGTACAAACAACAGGTCTTTCGCCCCTAGTTGCTCAGGTAGTAATCAACCGAGGCATTGAAACACCGGAACTGGCACGCATATATATCGACCCAGAATCTCGGGTGTTACCGCCACCAATGGAGGAATTTCCCCATTTGGCAATCAGTGTAGACTTACTCAAAGAAGCGATCGCCTCTCAAGAAAAAATCGCCATCTGTGGTGACTACGATGCTGATGGCATGACTAGCACCGCCTTATTATTGCGCGCCCTGGGACATTTAGGTGCTGATATAGAATATACAATTCCCAGCCGCATGAAAGACGGCTACGGCATCAATAAGCGGATTGTAGAAGAGTTTGCTGACAAAGGGGTGGGGTTGATTTTAACCGTAGATAATGGCATTTCTGCCTATGAACCCATTGCCAGAGCGGTAGAGTTAGGGCTAAGTGTCATTGTCACCGATCACCACGATATCCCAGAAAAATTACCCCCAGCGGATGCCATTCTCAATCCGAAGCTAATTCGAGAATCTTCTCCCTATCGCGGACTAGCGGGTGTTGGCGTTGCCTATATTTTGGCAATCACCACCGCTCAGAGTCTAGGGTTACTCAAAGGATTGACCGATCAACTGCTAGAACTATTTACTCTGGGAACAATTGCTGATTTAGCGCCTCTGGTAGGGGTGAACCGCCGCTGGCTGAAACGGGGTTTGCGGAAACTACCCAACTCTAAGTTAGCAGGTGTTCAAGCGTTAATGCAGATGGCTGGGGTAAAAGATGAACAAAAGAATTTAAAGCCGGATGATATTGGCTTTAAACTGGGACCAAGGATTAACGCAGTTGGTCGCATTGCTGACCCCCAAATTGTCATCGAACTGCTAACTACAAGCGATCGGGGGGTAGCATTAGAACGGGGGATGCAATGTGAAAACATTAACCGCAAGCGTCAGCAGTTGTGCGAGCAGATTGAACATGAAGCGATCGCCTTAATTGAAAAAACCCCCATCAATTGGAAACAAGCCAGGGTTTTAGTCATTGTCCAACCCAACTGGCACCACGGCGTTATTGGTATTGTCGCCTCCCGTCTCGTAGATCGCTACGGTGTGCCTGTGTTTATTGGTACCTGCGAAGAAGATGACACCGAACGCCTTCGGGGTTCAGTGCGAGGAATTCCTGAATTCCACGTCTTTGAAGCCTTAGAATTCTGTAAAGATTTACTGAGCAAGTATGGGGGACATAAAGCCGCTGGAGGCTTTGGACTACCTGCTAAGAATCTAGAAGCCTTTAAGCAGCGACTCAGTACCTTTGCCCATCAATGCCTAGAACCAGAACATCTCAAGCCCTTAGTAAAAATCGATGCCCAGGCTAACCTAAATCAACTCAATTCCCATCTCTATCAGCAAATCGACAGTCTGCAACCCTGGGGTATTGGCAACGAATTTCCTGTATTTTGGACCCCGAACGTGCGGGTGCTGAAACAGGAAGTTGTGGGCAAAAACAAAAATCACCTTAAACTTACTCTGGCACAAGATGATGGCGGTTGTGGGAAAATAAAGGCGATCGCTTGGCGTTGGGGTGAGTATTTTCCCCTACCCACACGCCTAGATGTCGCCTATAAACTAAAAGAAAATGACTGGAATGGTAAAATCAGCATCGAACTAGAAGTAGTTGGCGTCCGACTCTCTACTTCTGCCTCCGCCACCAAAAAAGCAGCGTTTGAGTATAATGGACGTGCTTATACTTGTAGTCTCTGGGAATCTTTAAACGAATTAAGAATTAGGAATGATCGAGGTAAAGTTCTAGCAGTCAGTCGAGGACAAAGAACTGGTCTTTTAGGAACCAGTCGGGAAAACGCTCAGGAAGTTGATGTCACCCAACCGCCTTACTATCAGCTAATTAAAGCAGCACTTGCAGTATTGGGGAAGGCAAATGCCCATTAGTTGAAGGTTTGAAGGTTGAAGGGGGCTACAACAGTAAACTGAAAAGCTAGACAAAACTCGACAATCCTCGTCATCGATTTCTGTTATACTAGGGGTATGTCGAGTTTAACTCCAAAACAAGCCGCAGAACTTTTAGGTGTATCGGTAAGAACTCTACACCGATGGGAATCTGATGGAAAAATCGTCTCGCTTGAGAACGACTGGGGGACATAGACGTTATGAAGTAGCAGAACTATTAAACAAGAAATCAGGTGTGTCTTTAACCATTGGATATGCGCGTGTTAGTAGTCACGATCAAAAAGATGATTTAGAGCGACAAAAAATAGTTTTAGATGCTTACTGTGTCAAACATGGATGGCAGTGTGAGCTCATTTCTGATCTAGGGTCGGGAATGAATTATAAAAAACGTGGACTACGAGAACCGTTCCCGACCAGGAGCATCTGGGGAACCAATCAATCGTCTCCCCCCAACTCCAACAAGTCAGCGACCAGTTTTTCTCCCATTTCCGCCACCTCAAAGACCCGCGAGTAGAGCGCACCAGAGACCACAAATTAATAGATATCATTGCCATCGCTATTGGAGCAGTCATCAGTGGAGCATCAGGATGGCAAGGGATGGAAGACTATGGCCAGAGCAAACAACAGTGGTTAGAGCAATTTCTGGAATTACCCAAGGGAATTCCTTCCGATGATACCTTTCGGCGTGTTTTTGAACGCTTAGACCCCCATCAGTTTCAGCAGGGCTTTCAGAGCTGGGTCTCAAGTCTAGCTGGACTTTTAGGCGCGACAGTGGTCTCCTTAGATGGCAAAACTCACAGAGGCTCCTATGACCGGGAACAGAGACAATCAGCCCTCCAGACAGTGAGCGCTTGGGCTTGTGAACACCGCTTGATGCTGGGTCAGATGAAAGTGGACGCCAAATCCAACAAGATTACCGCCATTCGGGCCCTGTTAGAGTTACTCGATCTGAGTGGCTGCATCATTACCATTGATGCGATGGGGACACAAAAAGAGATTGCTCAACAAATTATCTCAGCACAAGCCGACTACGTCTTGACCTTGAAAGGGAACCATCCAACTCTCTACGCCTAAGTGAGTAACTGGTTTGACTTAGCTCAGAGGACGGGATGGGAAGGGATTGACTGTAGTTATGACGAGCGAGTAGAAGCGGGACATCATCGTCTCGAAACTCGTCGAGTCTGGTGCGTCCCCGTGGAACAATTGGGCCCTCTCTACCAACTGAACCAATGGGCTGGCCTGCAAACGGTAGTGATAGTCGAAAGAACCCGTCGCCTGTGGAATCAAACCGCCCATGAGATGCAGTTTTATCTGAGCAGTCTGGAGGCTGACGCGAGGAAAATTGGTCGAGCCATCCGCCAACACTGGGGGATTGAAAATCAACTCCATTGGACTCTGGATGTCACTTTTAGCGAAGATAGTAGTCGCGTCCGGCGCGGACACGGACCGGAGAATTTAGGGCTGTTACGCCGCCTGGCACGATGGCGCTCTCAACCAGGAACAATCGTTCAAGGGCAGTCTCGCCCTTTTTGCGTCGTCGGGCGGGCTGGAATAATGATTATTTACTACAAATCTTACAAGCTGGAGTGCCTCAAATCAGATGACCATCCAGGCGGGGACTTTGAGATGGCGCACCCTCGCCGTAGTGACCACGAAGTCCAATGAATGGTTGAAACCGCAGGATCTTGGGCACTGTGCTAGGACGCTAGGTAGCGATCGCGCGCTTAGATGGCGATCGCGCTAGGGCTGAACTCTCAACAATGGCGTTCTTGTTGACTTTCGAGTGATTCTGTCAGGCAGTCAAGCTAAGCCCTTGATCACTCTACTTTTGTCAAGTACATTTTATACACTTTAAGATGAGCTTACCCTGGAAC
>JBFRWF010000017.1:0-8015 GCA_051439465.1 Xenococcaceae cyanobacterium
TGTCGAAACCCCTTAAGTTAGCGCTAAGCTCCCTTAGAGCTAACTTAAGGGAAAAACCAGGAAATCCAGATCGTGAGATTTGGAAGCCCCCGCTACAATCTTTGATTTAGCGGTGGGAGGATGTCACAGCATAGCGGTGCGGGAATCCTCCATATAGCAATTAACGGGAGATTGTCAAATTGTACCCACTCCGTGAGGGGTATTTCTCCAAAAAATTCGACTCGCCTGACGGCGAGCTCCAAAAGAGCAAAAAAACAAGAGCTAAGGGCTAAAGTGCCTAAGCGCTAAGGGCTAAGAGTCCTCGGCGGCACGCAACACACCCGAAAACCGATATTGATGTCGCGGTAGACGCGGGGATCGGTGCCGCGAGAGGCAGAACGGCAAAACCTCGGATCGATGAGCCAGGAACCGCCCCGCAGCAGCTTTCTAGTTTCTGTCGCGTTTTCTTTTAGCCATGCCCTGCCGTCTTCTGGTGCCCCTTCGTAATTATAGCGCTACGCGCAAGGCAACAGGCAACAGGCAACAGGCAACAGTTTACTGCACATGGACTTCAGCCTTCAACAGTGTCCTAACCATAGCGCGTAGCGCTATAAGACTGACGGGGAAACGGGGAGACGGGGGGACGGGAAGTATTTGGAGAGTGGGCATTTGAGCATCCCTCTCTTTATCTTAATTTTTCTTAACACAGTACCCCAAAAATTCGACTCGCCTGACGGCGAGATCTAAAAGAGCTAAGGAACAAGGGCTAAGGGCTAAAGTGCCTAAGTGCTAAGGGCTAAGAGTCCTCGGCGGCACGCAACACACCCGAAAACCGATATAGATGCTGCGGTAGTCGCGGGGATAGAAGGTGCGAGAGGCAGAACGGCAAAACCTCGGATTGTTGTCCCAGGAACCGCCCCGCAGCAGCTTGTTAGTTTCTGTCGCGTTTTCTTCTAACCATGCTCTGCCATCCTCTGGTGCGCCTCTATAGCTGTTGTGCCAGTCGTCCTCGCACCACTCCCACACATTCCCGTGCATATCACACAATCCCCAGCGATTAGCCGGGAAACTTCCCACATTGGTCGTCTCCTCTCGAAACTCACCCTGGGGGCTGCCATTGTAGGTGTCCCTGGCGTAGTAGTTTGCTAGTTCTGCCGTGATAATTTCGCCATAGTGAAACGGCGTTTCTGTCTCTGCCCGACACCCGTATTCCCATTCGGCTTCACTGGGTAGGCGGTAGATTCTCCCTGTTTTTGCCGACAGGCGCTGACAAAATTCCTTTGCATCTTCCCAACTCACTTGCTCCACGGGTCGATTTTCGCCTTTAAAGTGCGATGGATCTGGGTTTAGCTCTCGCTCAATTTGCGGATAGCCTGCCACCACACGCCACTGCGCCTGGGTCACCGGATACCGCCCCATCAAAAACGACTCCAGCTTCACTCGATGTTGTGGTCGTTCGGAGCTCTCGCTTTTTGGCTCACTCTCTGGTGCGTCCATCAAAAACTCGCCCGCCGGGATTAGCATCAGCGTCAGCGTTATGCCTTTGCCCAATTGTTCATGCAGGCATTTATTCCTACGTCTGTAGCGGTGGAGCGTCAGGTTGTTGCTAGGGTTAGCAATAGTCATTTAGGTCTGAAAGTTTCTTTAGGTTAACTTTCCGTGCGGGAAGTCCCCCGCTATATTTGAGCTAAGCGCCCGTTGTCAAACAAAATAATAAGGACAGGCGCTTAGGCCAAATAAACGAGGCGGACCCATCGAGCCGTAGGCGAGTACCGCCCTTTGTTTTAGCGGTGGGATGAAAGCACGGGCAGCACTTTAATATACCACTGGTCAACTTTGTAGTAGAATCAGATTATGTTGACTCTCAACTACACCTATCGAATTTATCCGGACGACAAACAACAAGAGTTGCTCATGGAATGGTTAGAAACTTGTCGCCGTTCCTATAACTATGCCTTACGGGAGTTGAAAGATTGGATTGCTTCTAGGAAGTGTCCGATAAATAGGTGTAGTTAAATATTTCCAGGAAGTTGACCATAGGGAAACGAGTCAAACTTGTCCTAACTGTCGTATTGAGGTGAGAAAAACCTTAGCTGATAGGGTTCATAATTGTTCGGAGTGCGGTTATGTAGTGGATAGGGATATTGCTGCTGCTCAAGAGATATGTAATCGAGGAATTGAGAGTACCCAGGGACACTGGGAAACGGAAACCGCCAGTAAGCGTCGAGGTGTCGGGGGCGATGAGCCTAGATAACTGGCGTGGGGCCCCGAATGCCTAATCGTGAGATTGGGAAGCCCCCGCTAGCTTTGACTAAGCGCTCGTCCTTATTAATTAAAAAAAATAACGTCGAGCGCTTAGCTCAAGATTGCGATAGCAATTAGCGGTGGGAGGATGTCACATATCAGTGTATTAGGAGAGTCTATGAGTCAACAGTTTGACTATGATTTAGTAATTATCGGCGCTGGTGTAGGGGGGCATGGTGCTGCTTTACACGCAGTCAAGTGTGGACTGTCTACTGCCATCATAGAAGCCTCAGACATGGGAGGTACCTGTGTCAATCGTGGCTGCATTCCCTCTAAAGCGCTATTAGCTGCATCAGGAAGAGTAAGAGAGTTAAAGGATAATCACCACCTGCAAAGTATGGGCATCCAGGTTGGAGGGATTGAGTTCGATCGCCAAGCAATTTCCAGTCACGCCAATAACTTGGTCAGCAAAATTCGCGGCGACCTCACCAACAGCCTCAAACGCCTTAAAGTTGATACAATTCGGGGCTGGGCTGAAATAGCAGGAGCGCAAAAAGTGACCGTGGCAACAGATAATGGAGAAAAAACAATTACTGCCAAGGACATTATGCTTTGTCCGGGTTCTGCGCCTTTTGTTCCTCCGGGCATCGAAATTGATGGCAAAACCGTCTTTACCAGCGACGATGCTGTCAGATTAGAATCCCTCCCAGATTGGATCGCCATTATTGGCAGTGGTTACATCGGTTTGGAATTTGCCGACATCTACACAGCACTGGGGTGTGAAATCACCATGATTGAAGCCCTCGACACCCTCATGCCCACATTTGACCCGGACATTGCCAAAATAGCCCAGCGGGTTTTAATTGCGCCCCGTGACATCGAAACCCATGTCGGTGTTCTCGCCAAAACAGTGAAACCAGGTTCTCCGGTAGTAATTGAACTAGCTGACGCGAAAACCAAGGAAATTATCGATGTTTTGGAAGTAGATGCCTGTTTAGTAGCAACAGGTCGCATGCCCGCCACCAAAAACTTAGGCTTAGAATCTGTAGCTGTGGAGACAGATCGACGGGGCTTTATTCCCATTGATGATCGGATGGCAGTGTTAAGAGATGGGGAGCCTGTGCCTCACCTTTGGGCAATAGGAGATGCTACTGGTAAGATGATGCTTGCCCATGCTGCTTCAGCTCAAGGGGTGGTCGCCGTCGAGAATATCTGCGATCGTCACCAAACCATAGACTATTGCAGCATTCCCGCAGCAGCCTTTACCCACCCAGAGATTAGCTATGTCGGTCTTACAGAGCCAGCAGCGAAAGAATTGAGTCAAAATGAAGGATTTGAGGTTGCCTCGGTAAAAACCTATTTTAAAGGCAATTCTAAAGCCCTTGCAGAAGGAGAAACTGATGGGATGGCGAAGGTGATTTACCGGAAAGATACTGGGGAAGTGCTGGGAGTTCATATTATTGGCCTGCACGCCTCCGATTTAATTCATGAGGCAGCCAATGCGATCGCCCAGCGGCAGTCAGTGCAAAATCTCGCCTTTAACGTCCATACCCACCCCACCCTCTCGGAAGTTCTGGATGAGGCTTATAAACGAGCACAAGTAGTCAGTGTTCACTCTCAGGAAACTTAAATTTTGGGAAGGGTGTATTGGGAACCAAACTCCTACAAGTTTCTGATTTTCTTGTTCGGCGTTCACTCTAATCCCTGTTCCGAAATTCCCTGTTCCCTGTTCCCTGTTCCCTGTTCCCTGTTCCCTGATCCGAAGTTTCCTCGCCGTCAGGCGCTGGTAAGTGGTAGCTAATAACTGAAAAAATGCAAATCCGACGACGTCCACCCAATCGAGCAGTTGATATCAGTAACTTGCGCTATCAAGTCAAAGTGCCAGAGGCTGAACCGCGCAATATCTTAGAAGAAATTGTCTGGCACAAAGAGACAGAAGTAGACAAAATGCGCGATCGCCTGCCTTTATTAGAATTGCGCAAGCAGGTAGAAAATTTACCCCCTGTCCGTGATTTCAAAGCAGCCCTAAGGCAAGGCAAGACTAAACCTGCTCTCATTGCCGAAGTGAAAAAAGCCTCTCCCAGTAAAGGAGTAATCCGGGAAGATTTTAACCCAGTGGCGATCGCCGAGTCCTATCAGCAAGGGGGTGCTAGTTGCCTATCTGTGCTGACAGATGAAAAATTCTTTCAGGGTAGCTTTGAATACCTGGCTTTGGTGCGTCAAGCAGTTGACTTGCCCTTGTTATGTAAGGAATTCGTGATATATCCTTACCAAATTTATTTAGCCCGCGCCAAGGGAGCGGATGCTATATTGCTAATTGCCGCGATTTTAAGCGATCGAGATCTGCAATACTTCGTCAAAATCACCAATGCCTTGGGGATGACGCCTCTGATTGAAGTGCATACTCTCTGGGAGCTAGATCGCGTCTTAGCCGTAGAAGGCGTTACCCTAGTTGGTATTAATAATCGCAACCTGGAAGATTTCTCAGTAGATCTGCAAACTACCTGCCAACTCCTAGAGTCGCGGGGGGAAACCCTGCGAAAGCTGGGAATTCAGGTTGTGAGCGAGTCGGGGTTGCACGCTAAAACTGACCTCAGTTTGGTGAAACAAGCTGGTGCTGATGCCGTTTTGATCGGCGAGTCACTGGTGAAACAGCCAGATCCGGCTCGGGCAATCGCAGCTCTGTTTTCCGATCTGTAACCGCCTGATTGAAACTTTACCTAAAGTTCATAAATCTATCTCAATCTTAAAGATTGAGTAAAAAAGGGATTTTTAACTTTACCTTAACCCTCCTTAGGGGATATACCTAAAGTAAAAGGTGATCGCTTTGCCAAAATCGTGCGTAAAACCACGAGCTTCCAGAGCCAAAGTTTGGTGAGAGTTGGCTGATTTACTGATAAAATTACTGAAACCCTTGCGCAGCAAGGATCTTGTCAATATAGTGATTGACAGCTGAAATCTTTACTCAGTAAGGATTCCGTTGATTTACTCGACTCGATACTTCAAAGATTTGTCAGTCAATCAGCTATAACCAAAGTTGCGATTGCCCCTCAGTTCCCTTAATGGTATAGCAGGTTTCATGGAGTCAATTCCTCTTCCCTCTCATATTCACTACGAACTGCTCCTCCAGTTGTTGGAGCGCAAAACTTTATTTGCAGCCAATCAAAACCCAGCAGTCAGAGAACAAGTGCAGCAACTGATCATTACCCTGCGCAAAGCACTAGCGCAGCAAAAGCAACTGGAAACAACCTGCGAACAGACTAGCGTACCATTTGAATACCGCTGGTCTCTCAACAGCGTAAGCGTCAAGCCAGAAGAATCATCAGACCTCGTTCCCATCCAGGGAAAAGCAATTGGAGATTAGGAAAAGTCAAATGAAGTGGCTCAGTGATGAATTCGGAATTCCCTGGTCAAATTACTTTTGCCTTATTGCAAAAATAAACAGAAATGGGATAAGATAAGCGACTTGCCAATCCTAGGTATGTGCTAGGAAGGTGGAATAGGTGAATCAGGTGAAGCGCGAAGAGAGAGGAAAAATTAATGGAAAAACAGATGCTGATGATTCCGGGGCCGACACCAGTGCCAGAAGAGGTATTGCTCGCCCTAGCCAAACACCCCATTGGCCACCGCAGCGCTGATTTTTGCAAAATCGTGGCAGAGGTAACCGAAAACCTCAAATGGCTACACCAGACTGAGAATGACGTTCTTGCTCTTAATGTGTCTGGCACTGGAGCGATGGAAGCAGCTATCATTAACTTCCTGAGCCCAGGCGATCGCGTACTGGTGGGTAGCAATGGGAAATTTGGCGATCGCTGGGCGCAGATGAGTAAAGCCTTCGGTTTGGATGTAGAAACAATCACAGCCGAGTGGGGTCAACCTCTAGACCCGGAACAGTTCCGAGTTAAACTGGAAGCAGATAAAGATAAACAAATCAAAGCCGTTATCGTCACCCACTCAGAAACCTCTACAGGTATCCTCAATGACCTGGAAACTATCAATGGCTATGTGAAAGACCACGGGCATTGTTTAATAATTGTTGATGCCGTCACCAGCCTAGGAGCGTTGAATGTGCCAATCGATGAATGGGATTTAGATGTCGTCGCTTCTGGTTCCCAAAAGGGCTACATGATTCCCCCCGGTTTAGGCTTTGTTACCGTTGGTTCTAAAGGCTGGGAAGCTTACAAAACTGCGAAACTTCCGCGTTTTTATCTGGATTTAGGTAAATACAGCAAAGCAACAGCCAAAAATAGCACTCCCTTCACGCCGCCAGTTAATTTAATGTTTGCCCTTCAGGCATCCCTGGGGATGATGAAAGCAGAAGGTCTGGAAAATATTTTTGCCCGTCACCAACGTATGACTCAGGCAACTCGTGAAGCGGTGAAGGCGTTGGGTTTAAAACTGTTTGCACCGGATGAAGCTGCTAGCACATCTGTGACGGCAATTAACCCTGCACCCGTGGAAGCTGAACAAATCCGGGCGGTGATGAGAAAGCAGTTTAATATTGCTCTGGCTGGAGGACAAGACCATTTGAAGGGGAAAATATTCCGTATTGGTCATCTGGGCTTTGTGAGCGAGCGGGATGTGCTAACGGTAATATCCTCCCTAGAAGCAACCCTGCGAGAGTTAGGCTATGAAAGCATGACACCAGGAGCCGGTGTAGCTGCTGCTGCCAGAGTCTTTGCTAATTCATGACATACTCCCCCGCTAACCCTACGGGTATAGCGGGGGATTCTGAACTGACAATTGCTTGTCACCTCCTCCACTCTGACGAGGGTTCCCAGGCTCCCCACCCAACGGCAGCGATATCTCCTTAAAGGTTATTTCGGGCATTACTTTTGCGGGGACCCCGCATAGCTGAGATAGGTCAATCCCCAGTAATTTAAGACCTCTTTCTAATATGTTTTGAGATGCCTGAATATCCGCATCTTCAATGTATCCACACTCTGTACAAAGGAAGCGTTCACCGTTTCGATTATCTTTACTGACGCAACCACAGTGAAAACAAGTAACAGAAGTGTGACGGGGGTTAACTTCTAGCACGATACAGCCAAACTTTTCAGCTACCGACTTCACCTTCTGCTTGAGTTCTCCCCAACTAGCGTCTGCTATAACTCGGTTTAATCCTCTTTTCCTACTTTGACCATTTCGCTGATATTTTCCTTTCTCATCCTGTTGAGGTTTACATCTTGCCATCATACCTTTAATGTTTAAATCCTCGAAGATGATGGCATCAGCTAGATTGCATAGTTGATTGGCTACTTTCCATTGATAATCCGTTCTTCTGTTAGCTACTTTTTGCTCTAATCTCGCCAAATACTGATAGGCTTTTGATTGGTTTTTAGAGCCTTTCTGTTTGCGAGTAGCAGCACGATATCTTATCGTCCTTCTTCTTTCTACTTGTTTGTAGAACTGCGGGTTAGGTATTACTGAGCCAACACTAAGAGAAGCCAGTTTTTTTATCCCTAGATCCACTCCGATAGGGCTCTTGACTTGATTAAAATCAATCGGCATCGTAGCGGGGACAGACTTATCTTCTAAAGTCACGCTCATATACCAGCCATCAGACTTTTTGCGGATGGTAACAGTTTTGATATTAAATCCATCAGTCAGGGGACGAGAGCGGTAAAATCTCATCCACCCAATACTAGGTAGATGAACTCTATCCCCCTCAATAGTTACTTGACCTGAAGCATAATTAAAACTTCTAAATTTCTGTCTAGTCTTAAACCTTGGATATCCTCTCTTCTCTTTAAAAAAGTTTTGAAAGGCTTTATCTAAACGTTTTAAGTTTT
>JBFRWF010000018.1:0-5791 GCA_051439465.1 Xenococcaceae cyanobacterium
GCCTAACCCAACACCCATATCACTTATGTTGGGTTTCACTCTCGTTCAACCCAACCTACTTTTTTATAACTAATTTATCGAACATGATATGACTGGTGACTGGTGAATGGGGGGATGGAGAGAGAGAGTTCACCCCTGGATGAGAAGCTGTTGGGATAGCCTACCCCGATCGCCGTCGCCCCACGGATAGTCCCCCATATGTTTCCTTTCCATCCATAACAGATGGGATGGCGTCTGTGGGGCGCTCTTAAGAAAACCTTGATCCTTTAAACAAACTGGTATCATGCTCAGTTTCACCTTTGATGGCCCAATCAGCTAAGATACTCCCTACCAAAGTGGTGAACTTAAAACCATGTCCAGAAAAACCTGCACCAATGAAAATATTGTCATGTGCTGGATGGCGATCGAGCACAAAATGCTTATCTGGTGTCATCGTATATAAACATCGACGAGTTTCAACTAATTTACCACTTGCACCGGGAATATATTGACGATAAAAACCGCGCATTTTTTCTATCCATTCCGATGAAGGCGTATAATCTACTTCACTGACATCATCCACTGTTTCCCAACCATAAAAAGTAGAAATTTTTACACCAGTATGGTCGCAGAGGGGTAGGCCATAGGGCATTTCTCCATAGTCTCCTTTCATGTGAGCCAAAAACACCGGGAAGCGCCCTGGTTTAAATTCTTCGTAGTTATCTGGCTCAATAAATCCAAGCTGACAAGGCATAATTGTTAACGGTAATTGCCAGTCCAAATCTGCCAAAATATTCTTATTCCAACTGCCTGCGGCTATGACAATTATTTGGGCATTATAAGTCTCGTTGTGGGTCTTAACTTCGACTCTATTATTTCCTGGTTTAATCTTAGTTACAGGCGTTTTTTCGAGCAAAGTAGCACCGTGTTTTTGCGCTAGATGAGCATGGGCTAGAACACATTTAGAAGCCTTCAGCAATCCCGTATCTGCTTGATACAATCCTTCCATTCCCGACTCTAACTTAAATTGAGGAAAGCGTTTCTGGATTTCTGCTGTACTCAAACGCTCATAGGGAAGTTTGGCCTGATCCATGCTCGCAGCGAGTGAGTTAAACGTTTCCGCCTCTGGGAAACCAAAATCAAGCTCTCCAGTTTGGACATAAAGAGTATCCCCTATTTCTTCCTCTAAGGCCAACCAGAGGGGATAAGCTGCTCGCATTAAATTGATATAAATAGGGTGATCGTAGGCGTAGCGAATTACCCGTGAAGAGCCGTAAGAACTACCTTTTTGATGATTGAGTGCAAACTGTTCAAGTAAGAGTACCCGCTGTTGGGCGCGTGCTAGGTAGTAAGCAGCCGCACTGCCCACACCACCTGCGCCTAAAACAATAATATCAAAGTTTCTGGTCATAGCTATAGAAGCGAATTGTCGATTGCTTTTTCAGGGAAATTGCGAGGGAATCAACTCGGATATACTTGAGATTTAATTCTGAACTCCAAGCTCAAGCCGTCAGGTGAAAACCTGAAACCCTCATTCTGGCGTTGGCAATTGTGGGCTTGAATCACTAACCAATATGGCATGATTGGTGGTAAAAGCGATCGAGTAGAAGATATGACTACTTATCAAGACATCCGCCGTCAAGTTGAGAATCTTACACCCGATGAGCAACTCCGTTTGTTAGAGGAGTTAGCTGCAATAGTGCGTCACCTTATGATCCCAAGGGGTAAACGCAGCATCATGGAACTAGAAGGGTTGGGGAAAGAAATCTGGCAAGGGATTGATGCCCAAGAGTACGTTAATCAGGAACGCGCTTCATGGAATGGCTAATTCAGCTACAAGGTCAGGTTGTAGGCTTGGATACTGCGCCACTCATCTACTTCATTTGAACTTAGGGGTTTCTATCTAGATGAATCGCAACAGTTGGACAATTCTCTGCTTGGCGTATGTTATCGGTTTATTGTCCACAGAAATTTGGGGTTTTCCTAATCCTAATCCTTCCTGGCAACAGTGGACAGCGATCGCCACAGGATTAGGATTATCAAGTATTTTTGCGGCAATGGTTGTGCCGAGATTTTGGCGCACCGGACCAAGATGGAGGCTTTGGTTATCGGCTGGACTGGTTGCGCTTTTGGCAGCGGTATATTTTCAGGTGCGAGTGCCTCAGCCAGATGTTAATGATATTAGTCAGCGATTTGCAGCGGTTGAGGTAAATTCGAGCAGCCAATTGGTAACGGTTGAAGGCAAGGTTCTGAATCAGCCGAGACTAACGCCAAGCCAACGAGTGCGATTCTGGTTTGAGGCTAAGCAGCTTAATGACGCTGAAGGTAAGGAAGAAGCTGCTGGTAGTCAGAGCGTGACGGGTAAGTTATATGTGACCTTACCTTTATTGCAAGGAACGGGTCTATATCCAGGTCAGAAACTGGCTGTCACTGGCATTTTATATCAACCCAAGCCTGCTTCCAATCCGGGAGCTTTTGATTTTCAAGCCTATCTCGCTCGTCAAGGGGCTTTTGCAAGTTTGAAGGGGCTTCGAGTCATTTTCGAGGATGAAGGACAAGGGCAACCCTGGGGATTGTGGAGACTGCGGCAGCGGATTATTCGCGCTCAAGTTCGCTGGTTGGGCAGTCCGGCGGGACCACTGGTAAGTTCGATGGTTTTAGGTCGTCGAGCGGTAGATTTACCCAAGGATATTCACGACCAGTTTATGCAGGCTGGGTTGGCTCATATGTTGGCTGCTTCTGGATTTCATGTTTCTTTGCTTCTGGGAGTGGTACTTGTGCTACTGAAGCGTTTTTTCTGGCTATCGCAGCTCATTATTGGACTGAGTACCCTGGTGCTTTATATCGGTTTGACTGGTGTTCAACCATCGGTGATGCGAGCAGGATTTATGGGGGTAGGGGTGCTAATTGGGCTAGTGATGGAACGGAAAGTGAGACCCTTGGGTGCCCTGCTGTTGACGGCAACTATCTTATTACTGTGGAATCCCCTTTGGATTTGGGATTTGGGATTTGGGCTTAGTTTTCTCGCCACACTGGGATTGATTGTTACTGTGCCAGCGCTGCAAAAGCGATTGGATTGGTTGCCATTAGCGATCGCTACTGTGGTTGCTATTCCTATTGCGGCTTCCCTGTGGACATTACCCCTGTTAATGCATCTGTTTCCTGTAGTTGCTACCTATAGCATCCCAGTAAATATAGTTACCGCTCCTTTTACTGCTCTTATCAGTCTGGGTGGCATGATTAGTGCTTTAGTCGCTTTAATTTGGCCCCTGGCAGGAAGCGCGATCGCTTGGTTGCTATATTACCCTACTCATTTGCTGATAGGGATGGTGAAATTTTTCACGATGCTGCCAGGAAGTTCCTTTGCAGTGGGAAGGATTCCTCTGGAGTTGCTACTATTCATCTACGGACTAATTTTTCTGGTTTGGCTGAGTAAATGGTGGCAACGTCGATGGCAGCTGGTTGGTCTATTTGCCGTGACTTTGGTAGTCGTTTTTATTTGGTACAGTCAGTTGACATTGGTTCAAGTGACGGTATTAGCTGCCAAGGGAGAGCCAGTTTTGGTCATTCAAGACCGGGGGAAAGTAACTTTAGTTAATAGTGGAGAAGCTGATACTACCAGATACACCGTACTGCCTTTTCTGGCAGAGCAAGGAATAAACAAAATAGATTGTGCAGTTGCTTTAGAGTCGGAATCTAGCGGATTTAGTGGTTGGTCTGAGATTTCGGCAAGTTTACCCGTCAAAAGTTTTTTCCGTCACCTAGCTGTACAACCAGTTGACTCTGAGGGTGATTGGGTAGAAGCACCACAGGGAGAATACCAGCCTCTATCAATGGATGAAACTGTATCAGTTGGCTCAACAGCGATTAAGTTAATTAGTGCGGAACCCCCTGTGTTGCAGTTACAAATCCTGGATCTGACTTGGTTTTTGTTGGCTTCGAGTCAGCCTGTTAAGGGAAATGAGGTGGCGATACCCGAATATTTACAAGAACAAGAATCCAATTTTACCCCACAGGTGCTTTTGTGGTCTGGCAGGAGTCTGAGAACAGAGTGGTTGGAAGCACTAGAACCAATGGTGGCGATCGCTTCTTCGAGTACCGTTGAGAAAAATACCCGACAACAGCTACAGGAAAAACAGATTCAGCTATATTGGACAGGTCGTGATGGTGCGATTCAATGGACTCCGAAGGGTGGGTTTCAGACGACTTTAGAGGCGGCGGACAAAGATGTCTCCTTGATGTAAAGGGCTGGTCAATTCCACCCAAATCTCGGTAAGATAATTAAGGTAGACCTATACTGCTGGAGAGGTGGCAGAGTGGTTGAATGCGACGGTCTCGAAAACCGTTTCTGGGGCAACTCAGACGAGGGTTCGAATCCCTCCCTCTCCGTTCCACGCCTTGCTTTGAGACCTTTTGACTTGAATTAGGGATACCCGCTCTTTACCGCTATTTGTCGCTCAATCCTCTCGAATTTTATGCGACCATGTATGCGACTATGCGACAGAGGTTTTCTCTATGGATGAAGCGGTACATAAAACTAACGTGCTCCTGGCCCAAGCAGGCTGTAAAGTTAAGCTAGCTCAGATAACTTCTTATTCCTGACTATAAGTTTTCCAAAAATATTTTCTTATTTATTCTCCTTTTCTGTCTTTTTTCGAGGCTAATCCATCCAGGTGTCAAAATATATAATTAGTGACTGGTAGTGTTCTCGTAAATAACACGCGAACTTATTTCCCTCTCCTTCCTTAACCGAGCAGTATTGAATCTGTTTCCTCTGTGCGCTGTGGCTTAGTGGTGCAGAAAAGTCAGTTGAGCCTGGAGTTTAGATGTTTATCGCTACCCCAAGACGGCGATCGCTACCCCAAGACGGCGATCGCTACCCCAAGACGGCGATCGCTACCCTAAGACGGCGATCGCTGCCCTACGACTGTGATCGCTACCCCACGACGGCGATGTCATAGTCTAAATTCCAGAAAAGAAGAGATAATGAGGTAAAATTAGTCAAGAATTAACAACCTTGAGTCAATCTACCAAAAAACTTCAAAAATTCAGAAATGAAGTCTATCAACTACTAGGACGTGCCCAAGATGCTACTTTTGAGCTAATGGATGCTGTTCTGGTCACCCGAAATGTCTATTCTTTGGCCGAATTATCACTCGCACCAGTTTTTCGCCGAAAGTGGTCAAGTGTATATGAAGCCGGAGATGATTGTCGTCCCCTACGACACAAATTGATGAAACTCTATAGGTCGGAAATCCCCAATAATCAACCATCACAACGAATCATTCTAGCAGGAGATCATACACCTTGGCCCAGAACAGAAGCCCCGACTTTAAAAGACAGAACTTATGAACATGGGGCCAAAGTAATTTCCGGTAAACCGATTACTCTCGGTCATGGGTATAGTACCTTGGCTTGGATACCAGAAGAAAAGGGCAGTTGGGCATTACCATTACGACATGAAAGAATCACTTCCCATGAAACACCCATAACGAAAGCGGTTTTTCAACTCAAACAAGTGTGTCGACATCTTAAAGAAAGACCGATAAGTTTGTGGGATAGTGAGTACGGATGCGCTAATTTTGTCAAACTGACAGCAGATATAAATGCAGATAAATTAATGCGTTTACGGACATCTCTGTGGGAGTTTTACTTAAGACGCTTCGCCATTGAACATTGGAACCAATTTGTCAGCTGCGTCAGCAGGGACGCGCTGCGACAGCAGGGGCGAAGCCTAGTCTAACAAAGATTACATTGGACAAAGGCCAAATTGGGAACCACAGCCAAGGGACAGCGATGGAGTGATTTGATG
>JBFRWF010000019.1:0-25835 GCA_051439465.1 Xenococcaceae cyanobacterium
ATCTTCTGAAGGGGCTTCTGATGGGTATTTTGAGGCGATCGCCCTTTTTTTTCAGTTTACCGCGGTCTCGCGAAGCGAGTGCCTTCGGCAGCGCAGATATAAATCAAGAACCTACATGGGTACATATCTAGGTCGGTCAATCGCTCTATTTATTATGGGATAAGGCTTTCAAATGCATTTTAGTACATCTGTACGGGGGAACTTCAGTTGTAGAGTGGGCCTTGCTGTCAGGATTAATGCATTTGACAGGTACTCTCAATCAGCAATACCCACCATCCAAGCCCCAATGGTGGGCATTTTCTGTTTGAAAAAGAGTTAGTGGGACTTGAGCCCCATCATAGAGATGAGTTGTGACGACAACTATGCCATTATCAGTTTTGCCAATTTCCCCCATGTATTGTCGGCCCACTCCTGTCATAAAATGACGATCTGTGCTAGTAAAAACCTAATATTGTGCCGCTTGAGAATCAAATCCTGCACGTCATAGTCCTGTAAATGTTTCCTGACCACAGTCGCACTCGTTCAAGACGGTTGAGAATACGATTAGCCAGTTCTTTGCCCATCGCTGGTTTACTGACAAAGTCATCAGCGCCCGCAGCAAATACCTGATTCTGAGTGGCTAGATCTGTATGAACGCTGAGGAATAAAACGGGTAGTCGGCACCAATAAGGATGGGTACGCAGCACTTGACATAGCTCAATACCATTAATGTGGGGCATGTCCACATCCAACACCAGTAAACTGGGAGTCACAGCCCGAAGCACATCCCAAAATTGTCGAGAGTCATCCAAGGTGGTGACTTTGAATCCCCAAGGACGAAGCAGAGATGGCAAGACTCTCAAAAACTCCAAATCATCGTCTACAATCATGACTTTTTCTTCTGTATGAAAGCGTTCTAGCACTTGTTGAACGAAGGCAATTACTTGCTTGGGGGTAGCTGGTTGCTTCAAGAAAAACCATCCTCCTTGACGTGCTACCTCTAGCCGTTCCTGAAAACTATCTTGAGCCGCAATCACCACAATTGGTAAGGATGGTACTTGCTGATGCAGTTGCCCAATCAAATACAAATACTCTGACCAAGAACTGTCATTTGCTCCTAATACAGTTGGTTTGGGAAAAGATAGTATCAGGAGAATTGCATCTGGAAGCAGAGATTGTTGCTCTTGTTTGTTCAATATTTCGCTAATCCAGGTTTTAGCTGACTTGAGGATTGGTACAACTGCCGTCCGCATTCCTTTTTCATGAGCTGTTGCTACTATCTGTTGGCTGAAATAAGCATCTTCATCAATAATCAGCAGTAAAGGAGCATGCTTCGAGAATTGAGGCTGTAACTGTTCCGTCGGCTGCTCTTCCCGGAGTTCGTCGAACAAGTCAACTAACAGCGCTTCCAAGGAAGCCAACTGTTTTACTGCGGTAATTGTATCCGGTTGTAGAAGCTTCTCTATTTCCCTTGCTAGTTCTGACCCCCTCTCAAAACCAAAAATACCTAAATTTCCCGCCAAACTATGGGCTGCTAACCTCCCTTGTTCTTGAAACTCACCACTGCAAGTTTCGGTTCTAAGGGCTTTAACAACTTGCTGCAAATTTGCCAATTGACTTTGCCGCTTTTCCTGATACTTTTCCCAAGCTATCCCCAAGGCTTGAAGATGTTTTGAACGCTTATCGGCTGTTTCTAACTGGACTAATGTCTTGGGTTTAGCCCTAGTATCTTTGGGTTCTAGCTTTAATCGATATCCCAATCCTCGCACTGTTTCAATCAAATCTTCCGTTGCACCAGCCGCTTTTAATTTCCGGCGCAATCGCCTCAGATGGGATCTAACTGTGGCTTCCGCCGGATATTCTTCGGACGACCACAAATTATCAATGATCTCGTCGATACTGAAAACTTCATCACTATGGCGCAGGAATAACTCAAGTAGGGCGTATTCCTTAGCTGTTAACGATAGTAACTGACCATCGTAAGTTACCTCATAGCTGCGGGGATTGAGTCGCAAGTCACCCCAACTAAGTATAGGTAATGAGTTTGAGTTAGCACGACGCAATAAGGCGCGAATGCGAGCTGCTAATTCTTCTGCATGAAAAGGTTTGACTACATAGTCATCCGCCCCAGCATCAAGTCCCTTGATTTTGTCTTCGCTTGTATTGCGCCCCGTGAGTAACATGATGGGCATGTGATAACCGTGGGCGCGGAAACGCTTACAGAGATTGATGCCGTCAATTTTTGGCAGCATCAAGTCCAGCACAATCAGGTCGTAGGTATAAGTCGATCCATAGATCCATCCCTGTTCGCCATCCCCAACCACATCCACCAAATAATTTTCCTCAACCAGTCTTTTTTTGAGTACACTAATTAAAGACTCATCATCGTCCACCAACAAGATTCTCATATTTGCAACTATCAGGATTCTCCAACGAAGATTGACACCAAATTGCTAGAACACCGATTCAGTAATCTTGGTCGAGGAAGTACGGCGGCATAAATATCTTGAGAAACGCGCAGAATATTTAATGATGCCATGTTAGTGAATCGATAATCTAGACTCCTTATCTAAACTCCTCTCCCCGTCTCCCCATCTGCCCTCTCCCTACAATTCCCAGTGCAAAAGCTTGGCAATCCGACCGGCTAAAGTAAGGGAATTAAAGGGTTTAGTAATCACGCCGATAATCTCCAGGTTATTAAACTGCTTTTTATCTGCAGTTTGCGTCTTCGCCGTCAAAAAAATAACGGGAATAGACTCAGTTTTGACATTGCTTTTTAAGTTCAGCAGGGTGGAAATGCCATCCATATCAGGCATCATGACGTCCAGCAAAATCGCGTCCGGTTGTTCTGTTTCGGCTACCAAAATGCCTTCAGGTCCCGAGGAAGCACTCAATACTTCCCAACCAACTTCCAAGTCCAAACCAACTTGCACTACTTCTTGGATAGTCTCTTCATCATCAATGAGCAAGATGCGTTTAGTGGTCATGGTTCGCCCCCTCTTCCTGTTTTAAAGCTGGCAAAGTGAAATAAAAAGTACTGCCTTTACCTGAGGAACTCTCTGCCCAGATTTTGCCGCCATGTTGCTCAATAATTTTGCGGCAAATGGTTAAACCCAGCCCCGTACCGCCCTTTTTACGGGCGTCAGAGGAGTCCACTTGCTCAAAGCGCTCAAAGATACTTTTGAGTTGATTGGTGGGAATGCCTTGTCCGTGATCTTTGACTTGGAAGGTGACATAGGGAGTGGTGGAACACCTCTCCTGTTTATCTTTCCGGCGTTGGCTCGCCCTTCTCGCCGACAGCCACACCGTGCTATCAGGAGGAGAAAATTTGATGGCGTTGCTTAATAGGTTAGTCAGGGTTTGAACAATATAGTCAGAGTCTGCCCACACTGAACAGGAGACGGACTTGGTAACTAACTTAATCCCGTGTTCCTGAGCCATAGTTTGCATAGTTTGCACTGCTTCAATCATCAATTCATGGGCTTTGCAGGCTTTTTTTTCCATTTTCACTTTGCCTGACTCAATGCGCTGGAGATCCAAGACGTTGTTAACTAGGCGCACCAAGCGGTCAGTTTGTTCGTCAGCAATGGCAAGCATGCGTTGTCCTTTGGTGGAAAGTTCTCCCAGTTTCCCGGTCGCCAGAATTTTCAGGGAACTGTGAATTGAGGTGAGGGGGGTGCGGAGTTCGTGACTAACGACGGAAATAAACTCGTCTTTCATCCGTTCGATGGCTTTGCGATCGCTAATATCATTGGTTAAAGCAAAAAAACCTTTGACTATATCCTGTTCCTCCTGCTCGCTAATATGAGGAATATAGGTTACACTAACCGAATGAATCTCTCCATCTCTAAAACTAATTTCGTCTTCGTAGGTTACTATTTGACCTGACAAAGCTGTCTCCACATACGTCTGAATCTTCTGGTATACTTCCTTGCCATGAACTTGCTCAAGACGACAGCCATTAATCTGCACTGGGGATAGCCCCAACCAACTTTGGTAGGCTTGATTATTAAAGCGATAGCACTGCTTTTTGTCAACATAGGCAATTAACACTGGTAGGGCATTGGTAATTAAGCGCAGTTGTTCCTCCGAACGAAGCAAGGCAGCTTCCGCCTGGAGGCGCTCGTTAATTTCCTGCTGGAGATTGCGGTTAACTTGGGTTAATTCTGCTGTGCGTTCTGCCACCATCCCTTCCAGATTTTCTAGCAGTTCAGCTTGGGAGAGGGCAATACCAATTTGGTCTGCCAGTTGTTGCATCAACTCAAGCTCAAACTCCGTCCACTTTCGGGGTGCTTGACATTGATGGGCAATTAGCAAACCCCAGAGTTGATTTTTGTGACTGTTGCTTTTAGATTTGAGGTTCTGCAGGATGGGCACCACCAATTTGGCTTGCACCGTCCATTCGCCCATAAACTCCACTAAACAATCAGCCAAACTTGCTTCGGGACTGCGGACATCAGCGATCGCTTGCACTCGCCCTTGGGCATAAAGTTCCCGGTACTCCTCAGGAAAAACCTCTTCAGGGAAATCCACCCCCAAAATTGGGGCATAGTCTGGCAAGGCAGCTTCACTGATGGTTTTACCAGTGCCATTAGCAAACACTTGATAAATCAGCACTCGATCAGCCCGCAAAATTCTTTGTACCTCTGCAACTGTAGTTTGCAGAATTTCTTTGAGTTGTAAAGATTGGCGAATTTTGAGGGTAACTTCCGCCAATAGCTGTATTCGTTGGTGTTGGCGCTGACGTTCCTCTTCCTCTGCTTGTTTGCGCTGGGTAACGTCCCGCAAAATCAACAAGTGATGGTGGGGCAAAAAGTCGATGACTGACGTATATTTTACAGTTCGCCTTATTCCATTTGGGCAAAGAAGATCGACTTCTAAGATTTCCTGTCCCGCTGCCCAAAAGCGATCCCATTCTTGTTTCTGGTGGAGATCGAAGGGCAAGAAATTAATTAAAGAGAAGCGGAGCAATTCCTCCTTCGCTAGACCAAACAGTTCACAAGCGGCGGGATTTACCTCTACAAATTGACCGCAATCATCCACGATTACAATTGCTTCCCACGCACACTTGAATACCTCTCGGAATAGTGATTCAAGTTTTTGAGGCTTCCCTACTGATGCCATGACTTAGCTAGATATTAATTTTTTTACTTTAAACCAACTAATCTAAGTTTATTGATTTTTGAGGAAACTTAACTTAAATTCGTTGTTTTTCCCTCTATTCTGAATTCCGAACCGCCCCGCAGGAGGCAAGCACAGCGTCCGAGTCGTGCCGAAATCACTTAAATCTAGCTTCGTGGAGTACTAGAGGCGGTGCATCAAATAGCATAGTTGTCAGATATCGTTCCGTCCACTCCTTACCGAAAGACCGTTCTAATACCCGTCTTGTCTTGTCATTCTGCCGCTGCTGATTGCAGTAATAATTTTGTCCTGCCAGAATTTCCGCTTCCCGATCGCGAGAAGCAACTGGGGTAGTAGTAAGGGCAATTTTACAATGGGGGAGCAAAAAATAATTGACTTGTTCAAGAAAAGCTGTTTCTTCCTGACGATTAACAAGACGCACAAACAGACAGAATTCGGAAAAAATATCGCCCCACTGGGGTAAATCCCGTTGTTGAGAAAACTCGACCTTAGGCAAATTTGCTAAGACCTGATAGTAAGAACTGGGCAAGACGCGCTCAGAGTTAACCGGAGAAAGATCGACAATCGCCGCACTGATGCCCCTTTTTCCTGCCACGATATCGACTCCAAATAGGGGCAAATCATAGTTAGGGCGGGGAAACATCACACAGTGAAGAATATCCAGTGTGTGACCTACCTGCGCCAACTCTAGATGTAATTTGCGAAACTGGGGAGTTTGATAGCAGTGATTTTCAATAATCAGTTTTTCCCCTTCTAGGCTACCCTCCACGTAACCCATATCCTGCGGTATGGTGTAGGGAGACAAAGTTAAGTACTGCTTCCAATGCGATTCGATACAGTCTGCCAGTTGACGAATCAGAAGATGCTGGCGTTCTCTGAGAGAGGATTGCAAAATGTTAACCATCTTCTTTCAATCAATAAGTAAGAAGGAAGAAGGAAGACAACAGAAAAAACAGTAAAAGTTGCTCCTTCCTGCTTGAGTGTGTTCCAAAACTACTTGTGAAGCATTACCTAAAGTCTAATCAGCCGGATCGTGGTTCTCTTGCGTCCCAAGCTGCCGAATGCTGACGATTTTACCTCCCAAACGGTGAATGCGTTGCATCTGTTCACTCATACGGTTGTAAGCAACTTGGATCGAGGTACTGCCACTATTACGAATTGGATAGCTATTTTGATCGTTATAATGCAACCCCATGACCTCATAGATAAAGGTACGATCGCTTGATAGCGAACTAGAACTTCCCACCAATACAGATTGACCCAACATATTGCTAAGTTTAACCTAATTATTGTCCACAAAGTTACTGCAAATGGATGTTGATAAGTTTGGTAGCAAGCACTTTATTGCTAAAGTGCCAACTACAAAACCAATTTATTCCTTATTCCTTGTTCCCTTTGTCCCTCCGTCTCCCTATTAGCGGAAGTATTCAGCGTGACATCCTCCCCAAGTTTCGCTATATCAATCGCCAAGGCGATTGATATAAATAGGTAACAGCTTAGGCCAGAGTAACGCTGGCTACTTTACCCCCCATTTTGTTAATTTGCCCGAGTGTGCTTGATAACTGTTCGTAGGGTACTAACAGTGCTTTACTCACCCGACGCACCTTGGGATATCTCGGTAAGTTCAAACTGGAAACTTCCACCCGATAGATACGACCTGCTTTAATGGGATTTTTAAAGGTTTTATTCGGGGTTACGCCTCTTTCTGAAGCTTGGTAAGCCCATCCTTCATTGCTACCAGAAGGCCCCACGACTGCAGAAACACTATTGAGGGCAAGTTCACTTGCCAGGCGAGGGGCTTTACCTTTAACTTGGGAGCGATCGCTGTTAGCATAGCCTCGATACAGGTTGAATATCCGTGGAAAGCCAGCAATCTTTTGCCCAGTTTGGGTGGAAAAACCTCGGTAGTAGGGCACAATGAAGTCACCAAAGTTCTCGTCATACTCAGCCGAGTCGATATAGGAGTCAATATCTGCCTCAAAACCTTGATTTTGGTAGAGATCCAGGTGATAAATCACCTCAGATTCATCATAGGGTGCCCTCCCCAACAAGTGTTTGAAGTTCAATTCAATTACTCTAGTTTGGAAACTGGCATACAGAAACTTCGACTTGTACAGCTCCGATTTAGCTACCGCTCTGACAAACTCTCGGACAGTGAGGGAACCATTACAAAGTAAAGATTCAGTGCCCGTCAGGCGCTCAGAAGCCATTAGATAGTCGTTTCCCAATACTTGTCGGTAAACTGCCTGAATTACAGTTTTAACATCATCTTGAGTCCACTTCGGACGTAGTTCAATCGGCTTGCTATCACTAAAGGCAGAAGTACCTAAACGAGATGCCGCGATGGTAATTGCCATTTACTTTTCTCCTCTATCGGTCAATGTTCAAAAAAACTTATTCAAATAACTCAAATAAGTTGATGTTTATTAGCCGATCAAGCGCGGTTAATGCTCAAAATCTGACAGCCACGCTGATTCAGTTTTTGTAGAGTGGGAGATAGTCGCTCGTAGGGTACGACATACTCATTAATACTGCGCCTGAGTTGAGGTTTACCCTTAGTAGCTCCTTGAGTTACCCGGAGTCGATAGAACTGCCCCTGAATATTTGCTGTTGTGCCAGTGAGAGCCTGCCCATAACTGGGAGTACAGACGGGCGTTGCCACATTACGAGCTAAATCATAGGTTAAGCAAGGGCGATTGCTATTGCCTTGGGCGCGATCGCTATTAGCATAACCGCGATATAACTGGAACATGCGGGTAAAACCCACCGTCTTTTGCCCTCGTTGGGTTGAAAAGCCTCGATAGTAAGGCACAATGGAATTCCCAAAGTTTTGTTCATACTCAACCGAGTCGATATAGGAGTCAATCTCTGCCTCGAAACCCTTATTTTGATAGAGATTGAGATGGTAGATAATTTCCGCCTCATCGTAGGGAGCGCGTCCCAGCAAATGTTTGAAGTTCAACTCAATTGTCCGAGGATGGTAGTTATTATAGAAAAACTTCGCCTTGTACACCTCTGATTTAGCTACCGCTCGCACAAACTCCCGCACCGTGAGGTAGCCTTGGCAGAGTAAAGATTCTGCACTGGTGAGACGCTCGGAGTTCATGAGATGGTCGTTGCCGAGGACTTGGCGGTAAACCGCTTGAATCACAGCCTTGACAACATCTTGGCTACTTTTGGGACGCAGTTCTATTGGTTGGGCATTGCTAAAAGCAGAGGTTCCCAGACGAGATGCGGCTGTAGTAATTGCCACTGGTGATTCTCCTTCTTCTTAATTATTGTTTTTTATTCTGCCCATAGCTTACCTAGGCAGGCGTAATACTGGTCACCCGATCCCCTTGCTTGCCAAGCTGCTGCAAAGTGGAGGATAACTGCTCGAAAGGTACAAAGTACTCGCTCTTGGTACGTCGAATTTGCGGACGACCTCCCGTCACTGCTTGAGCAACTTGTAAACGGTAGAGTTGCCTTTGACTGCCAGCAGTTGTACCAGCGACGATCTTGCTGTTAGTTTCAGTTCTGATCGGTGTTGCCGCGTTCCAGGCTAACTCAGAGCTTAAGCGAGAGCGATTGCCCACAGCGCGATCGCTACTAGGATGACCCCGATAGAGCTGAAACATGCGCGTGAAGCCGACATTTTTCTGATTGTTTTGGCTGTCGAACCCCCGATAGCTGGGCACAATCGAGACACCAAAATTATCTTGATATTCTTCAGAGTAAATGTAAGAATTGATCTCTGCCTCGTAGCCTTGTTGATGCAACAAAGCCACATGTTCAGCAATTTCTGACTGATCCACAGGCGCTCGTCCCAGCAGATGCTTATAGTTCAACTCGATAAATCGTACTTGGGAAGTTGAGTAAAAAAACTTTTCTCGATATAGTTCTGAAAGAGCCAGTGCTCTGATAAAGTCCTGCACCGAAATCTCCCTGTGACGCAATTGAGATTCTGCACTAGCCAACCGTTCTCCATCCATCAGGTGAGCGTTGCCAAAAACTTGCCGATAGGCGGCAGTAATTACTGCTTGAATTTCGTCTTCTTTCGAGTATTGGTGCAGTTCAATTCGAGGAAATTCTGCCACCGGAGCAATCCCTAATTGCCTCGCTGCTGTTGGACTTACCATATCAGCCTCCTCAATTTCTTTACTGTTGTCAAAACATTGCCCGGAACGACAGCCAAACGTTAACAGCTATCAACGCTCATCTGCCATTCCAGACAATAAAAAAACTTTAGCTAAGGGCGTTAATGGCGTAATCGATATAGGAGTTAGCTTCTACCGCAGGGTCACCACTGAGACCATGATTCGCCTTGATGTACTTGAGGGCTTCGACATACCAACTGGGGGACAACTCAAAGGTGCTGTTAATCTCAGCAAGTCCCGCAATCAGGTAATCATCCATCGGTCCTGTGCTACCAGCTATTAGGCAATAGGTCACCATGCGTAGGTAATAGCCAACATCGCGGGCGCATTTAGCTTTGCCTTCAGGGGTTGAAGCATAGTTAGAACCCTGCGCCTGCGTGGTGAAGGGGAATTTTTGGTAAACTGCTTGAGTAGCACCATTGACTAGACTTTCGGCACTGTTGGTCAAAGCTTGAGCTGCATCTAAACTGGCAGATGCTTGGCGAAAACGACCAAAGGCACTCTGGATTTCGGCACTAGTGAGGAAGCGACCTTGGGAGTCAGCAGTTGCTACGGCTTCAGTAAGAGGAGTTTTCATGTGATCTATCTCTCTAAATAATGTTGTGCAAGTTTTTCTTCACTTCCAACGTGAATTCAGAATTCGGCGCTGGTGAAGCTACACGTCGTCGCAAGCGGAACGAAAATTGAGAATGGCTAATACCTAGCCAACCGCTGCTGCAGCCCGATCGAAATAGCTAGCTAACTCAGCCATCAGAGAACTACAGTCACCAGGAGTAATGCCAGTTCTGTCGTTGGCAATACTGATAGCTGCTTCCTTCATCTTGTTAACGCTCTCCGCTACGGAGCCACCAGGTACTCCTAAAGCAACATAAGTTTCCCGTAAACCATTGAGACAGCGATCCTCTAAAACACTTCCATCACCAACGAATGTGGCATAGGTAACATAGCGCAAGATAATTTCCATATCCCGCAAGCAAGCAGCCATGCGACGGTTAGTGTAGGCATTACCCCCTGGTGCAATTAGCTGAGGTTGCTCTGAAAACAAAGCACGGGCGGCATTAGCTACAATAGCGGAAGAGTTACTAGTGATGCGGTTAACTACATCCATGCGCTTGTTGCCTTCAGCAACCGTATTTCTCAAAGCATTGAATTGCTCGTTGCTGAGATAGAAACCACGGGCATCAGCTTGGGAAACTAGCCGGGTAAATACATCAAACATTAAGGCATCTCCTAAATTTTGATTGGCCATCTACTAAAAAAAACTGGATAGTAATCAGCTGCTTTCCTGTGTTCAAGAGCAGAGCACAAATCAATTAGTCGGCTGCGATTACTCGCCTAGTTTTAATTTCGTTAGGTCGTGAGGTTTGCTGTTCTGTGGCATACCTTCTGGAAGTAACGAAATTTGAGGAAACTGAATCCCTAACTTTTGAGCTAAGTCGAGAACTCAATGCGCTATAAATGGATGTAAAAATCCGTCATGCTCGTTGAGTTAAGGATTCAATAGGCTTTTAGACCAAGACCATTCAAGCAGAATCATTGTGCAGTCTTTGTGCAATTGGACTGGCAATAGTTGAACTTTTATTGATTTTTGTCAAGAAAAATTAACAGCGACAATCGAACTCAGGCGATTCCATACTAGCTCTGGACTTGGGGCTCTTTAACAGGACTTTTGTCAGTCAACCAGGTTCGATAACTTATTTCACCTTCCGCCGCTGGCGCGCGATCGCCTGTTTTGGCTCATCTAACTTTTTCGCCTTGCTCCCCCAACCACTTACGATCACACCCCAATCTCAGGAGAGAGTGAGATTTGGGGAATTTCGGGGCGGGAAATCCTCTCCCATCTGTGAACCTTGATCGCGGTTCGATGAAATTTGTTCCCCATAGTAAAATATGTTCTGAAAGTTAATCTGAGGAGTTAGCGCAGCTTAGTGTTTCAGAATACGACGTAAAATTACTCGTTTTTGACCCTGACAATGAGGTGATTGTAAAATGGATCGGTTAGAACAATATCGCCAATGGATTCAGCAGGTGCTAACGGAGCAGAATAAATACGTGCCGTCTTATGGTGATATCGAGCAATTCACGATCTTTGACCGCGAGGGCGATCATTATCAGCTAGTCACAATTGGCTGGGAGGGTGACTGTCGGATTTTTAGTTGCTTGATTCATGTTGATATTAAAGGTGAGAAAATCTGGATTCAGCACGATGGCACTGAGGTGGGTGTCGCGAATGAGTTGGTTGAATTAGGGGTACCAAAGCAAGAAATTGTAATCGGTTACCATGATCCAAATGCTCGTAAGTTGACAGAATTTGCAGTTGGGTAGTGACTCTATGAAATTTGTAACTCCTCGACTCCTCAGGGGATTATGGGGCGATCGACCGTATCATTAGTGTAGTCTCACCAGGAAAAATTAATTTTTACATTTGCGGATCTAAACCTAATGTCTTCTCCTCTTTATCAGCAAATTCAACAATTTTACGATACCTCCAGCGGACTCTGGGAACAAACCTGGGGGGAACACATGCACCACGGTTATTACGGCAGGGCTGGCACTTATAAAATTAATCGCCGTCAGGCACAAATTGACCTAATTGAAGAACTTCTCAACTGGGCAGGAGTACAAAGCGCCCAGAATATTATTGATGTGGGCTGTGGCATTGGCGGTAGCACCCTGTACTTAGCAGAAAAGTTTAATGCAACTGCTAGTGGCATTACCCTCTCTCCTGTACAGGCATCGAGGGCGAAAGAACGGGCTGAGGCTGCTGGTTTAGGAGAAACAGTCCAGTTTCAGGTTGCTGATGCTCTGAATATGCCTTTTGAGGATAATGCTTTTGACCTAGTTTGGTCTTTAGAAAGTGGTGAGCATATGCCGGATAAGACCCAGTTTTTGCAGGAATGCTACCGGGTACTTAAACCAGGGGGAATTTTCATTATGGCAACCTGGTGTCATCGTCCGACAAATTCTCTCGCAGGAGAACTAACGGAAGATGAAAAACGACACTTGGAGGATATTTATCGGGTTTATTGCTTGCCTTATGTAATTTCCCTGCCAAAATATGAGGCGATCGCTCTTGAGTGTGGCTTCCAAAATATTCGCTCTGACGATTGGTCAATGGCAGTTGCACCATTTTGGGATATGGTAATCGATTCAGCATTTGACCCTAAAGCAATTATCGGTCTTTTACGCTCAGGTTGGAATACCATTGAAGCAGCCCTTTCCCTTGGCTTGATGAGTGGAGGCTACGGACGTGGCTTGATTCGTTTTGGATTGCTCTATGGGACAAAGTAGATAACATGCCGTGCCCTCTTTGCGACCAAGGAATTCTGAATTCTGAAAAAAGGTAGGTTCTACCGTTTCCATTATATCCTTTTTTTCTGTATAAAACTCCTGTAAATTTGTATACTACATGATCGCCCCGTGAGAATAGACTTAAAACTTGCCAAAAAAGGAGCGGAATCTCATATCCCGTGACAACCGCCCCTTAAATTCTTGTGCAGGAGAATACCAAAGAATGGATTCCTTATGAAGAGTTGTCTCAGAGGTGGACATTGGATTACTTGCGACGGTTAGTAGCAGGAAAGTAAAGAGCCTGATTTTGATGGTACTCAATCCAAATAATTTAACTCTCCTGATAGCGACTAACACCAAAGGCTATGTAATTATAGGGAATTAGCTGGTTGCGGCTGAAATCGTTAACAATCTGACCTGTCACTGCATCGTACACCCAATCGCGCCAGTCCCATACTCGGCTCAGGGTTTCCGGGATTTGCACGGCGACATAGACTCCCTCAGCCAGACGCGCTCCCATTGGGTTGTTACTGAAGTCGAGACCGAGGTAAAAGTCTTGAACGGGGACGTTTTGGCTGCGCTTGGCAATGGTTTTAGTTAGACCAACAGCCATTGCTGAGAGGGGAGCGATCGCTGGCTGCACCGTCGAGGCAAGTTTTAGTCCGGCCTTGAAAACGTCGGACTCCAGGAAGCTGAGGGCTGCTTCGTCCTCCTCGTTCTTGACGTTGACGGTGAAGCATTTAAAGGCAACCCCTTCGCTGTCAACGTTTAGCCCGATGAAGATAGGATAGTTGAGGATGGCTGCCCGTTCACCTTCGTGGACGCGATGGGTGCTGTTGAAGTGGAGGTGTTCGACAGTTCCTGGTACTTGGTTCTGAGCATAGAAGTCGAACAAGATTCGGTGAGTGGCTCCACCGGGGTATTTGGCTACTCGCAAGCAGTTAAGAGTAATTTTGATGGGAGCATTTTTGAGGCTTGGGTCAGCAGTAATATTACCTGCTTGCTGGATGGGGATTTCTCTGCTGTTGGGGAGAGCGGGGGCGATGTAGCCGAAAGCGTGGGCGGTATGCTGCCAGGGTCGATTGAAGGGCCATTGCCAGGAACCTCCGGTAAAGTCTGGCGGTCTAAGAGTTCCATCTTCTAGGGCTTCTTCTATTTCTGCGGCATCTGCCTCTTCACCCACTTCACGGAGTTTGGCAATAGCTTGGGTGGGGGAAAGTCGGCCTATTATGGGGAGGTCGTCGAACCAAGAGGTTGCGGCCATGAGCTTAACTTCTCAATTGCTTCAATGAAATTCTGTGTTTTTTGGATTTCGTCTATTGCCCCCAGATTTTGATAGATTTCTAACGCAGCGCGAGCATAGATAAGAGCATTTTCAAAGTCTTTAATAAAAATACCATAGGCATAAGCAATATTGTAGCGGTTTAGGGCTACACCATCTAAATCATCTAGCCTTTCATGATAAGCAAGAGATTTTCGGTAATGTGATAGACTTTCATTTAACTGCCCTAAGACCAAATAAATATTACCAAGTCCATTATGAATTGGGGCTATAATGTGCATGGCATATTCGGGACACAAGTTCAGCGCTTGTTGGTAGTTATTAAAACATTCATTTGCATATTTTAATAATAGTTCCTCTGGTTGTTGATCAGCGACAGCTTGCCGAAAACGCTCGTAAGCAAGGTTTGCTATGCGAGCTAAGCTTTTTGCGCGACTTTCTCCGTCACTTTCATCACATAGTTTCAAGCTTTCTTGATACCAGGATTCGGCTTTGTCAATGTCTTGAGGAATAAAATTAGCACTCATATAAATATCTCCTAGATTAATCGCACAGCTACCAGCACCCGGTTGATAACCAATTTTCTTAAATAATTTGAGAGCCTTTTGATAAGTTTTAACGCAATCTTTCTGTTTAGTTCTACGCTGGATATGTGCCAAATTCTCTAATATTATTCCTAATTGTCGGAACACATCGATTTTTCCAGCAAAAATGTTCTTAGTTTGTCCCAACCAATCTAAATAGTTTTGAGGAGTATAGAGTTGCTGACTTTTCTGTCGAAATTGTGAGATATCTAGATTTTCCAAGTCTTCCAAATCTTGTATTCCTAATGACCAAAAAGTTCTACTATATTTAACCCAAGCCCATTCTAAACAAAGCTTTTGTAATCGTTCTGCCTTTGCCCATTGACCAGCTACCATCGCGAGTCTTACTCGGTAGTCAGTGAGCAAATTCCACTGCATCCCTAAACTTTCACCTAAAGCACGATCAGTTTCTAAGTCCACAAAATAAGGCAAAATTTCTTCAACTAGCTGTTCCCATGCTGCATATCGACCTGGTCGATTATAGAGAGGCTGCAAACTCTGCATAATATCAATAACTGCTATTAACCAACGATGTTTTATAGCCAAACGACGGGCATATAGCAGATTAGCTTCATGAATCTCCAAGATGGCAAATGCCCTATGATCGCCAACATTATATTGTTCAAAATAATATAATCCTGTGTTTGCCATAGCTTTGACAAAGGTAAGAATAATAAATTGCGAAGTGCTAGATGTGCTAGATTGATAGACATAAAACAAAAAGAATTGATCTTCCCCCCTTGCTCCTGACAAATCGAAATTAGGATCTTGTGAATTGTCGGTATAGTAACTATCAAAGACCCGCTTAAAGTACCAAGATAGTGCAGGATGAATACTATAACAACCGTTACCATAAGCAGTGAGTAATCCCACTTCTGCGGCACGATTTAGTAGAGATATACTGGCTTCACGATTTTGTACGCCATGCAGTTCAGGAATCCCTTTAAAACCAAAACCGAGACCACCTATTGCCATTGATTGGAATATTCCTACGTCCACAAATCCTTGAAACAGATACAATATAGCCAATTGTTTTCTTTCCGTTTCTGTAAATCCATGTTTAAAACCATAACTTAAGGAAGCTCCCAATGATTTGTCGCGCCTTTCGTCTTCTTCCTCTTCATCATTCAACTCGGCTTCACCAGATTGTAATTTTTCAACAAAAGCTTCAATATCCTCTTTGCTTTGTAAACCATCACGCAAGGCTTGACTGACCACTATTGTAATCGTCATCGGATTACCTTGTGTAAAACGCAATAATGGTCGCCAGTCTTTCACCTCAGTCAGACGATGTCCATATTTTTTTGCTACAGCCCGTGTTAGCTGCACGCGCTCCTGCATGGGCATCGATGGCACTGGAATGGGGGCAGGTAACTCCCCCAACCAATCCCGCTCTGTTCGGCGTGAAGTTAACAGAAACTTCGCCTTAGTCTGTCCCGCTACGCGAAGGAAATCTGCCAATTCTTGTTGTTCCTGCGAACTCCACTGAGACTCTGTGCCAGTCGGAAAACCAGCAACAGGTTCCACGTTATCCCAAATCCAAAGCACGGGGATTTGCTCCATTACCTGCAATGCCACTCGGTGGCGCTGCTCGTTACTCAGTGCCAGCCATTGCACCCCGAAACGTTGCAGCATCTGCTCAAATATTTGACCCAGTTGGTTCAGCACTTGAGGCAGAGGTAGATATTGCTCGAAGGAGGTGAACAGCACGGGTCCTTTCACTCCTCCTGTCAGGGAGTACCAGCGCCCAAACTCCGCTGCTGTCGCCGTCTTGCCACTTCCAGCATAGGCATGCAGCAAGACGATAGATTGAGAATCGAACGCCCGGTCTAGTGCCAGCAGAGTTTCATCCCGCCCGAAAAATCCTACATCCGGCTGTGGGGGGAACTTACTGTCAAAGATTCCCCGCTCCGGCATCGGTCTATCCAGGCTAATTTTCAAGGTTGGGGGACTCGGTTGGGCAGGTTTGGGAAATAGGGCAATGGAGTGAGCCTCGTAGACAATCGGCACTAACCAATCCTGCAGCTCTATCGGCTGGTAGGCAATCTCCCTTCGAGGTTGGGCGTGGAGTTGCTTGCGACCCATTGTCACCGCTTCGCCTAAAGGTTGCCCCTGAGTCAGGGTGCTGTAGAGGTCTGCGACAAACTGCGCCGCCGTCATGACATAGACGTTATAGCGCATGGCTACCACTCCGGCTACCCCTGCATCCATCACTTCCTGAGCCAGAGAGCCGAAAGCTCTGACTTTGCTGTGGGGGTCTGCCTCGGTGGAGTCTGCGGTTGCCTCATCCACTTGAGTTGGTGCTTCTGGGTCTTCGGCATGGGCAGAACGGCAAGCATTCAGAACCAATACTGGCACTTCTGTCTCCACTAACAACTTACCCAGTTCAGTCCCATTGACCAGTTCAATATTATTCTTAACCGCCTTATTCTCAAATATCAGATAGCCGTGTTTGCCGGGACGGTGGTCAGAGAACACCAGCGGATTTGCTTCCTTGTAGACCTGACTTTTTTCCTGATAGGTACCGTGACCGTCGAAGTGAACTACATGATAGGGCTGACCTGCCGCTTTTGCCTGACGCAGCACGCGACTCAACTGCTCGAAGGTCGGCGGACGCAACACATCCAGTTGAAACTCTTCAGCATCAGCCAAACCCTTGATTAGGCGACTGGCAACCGAGCGAAACGGTATATCATTTCTGGTATCGGGACGGCAAATCACCAACAGAATGCGAATCGCCCCCGATCCCATTGATGGAACTTGGGGGCGCTGCGCTGCCTGGGAATAGGCGCGGACAAAAGCTTTGGCTCGGAGTGCCAGCGGTGCATCTGTCTTAGGATCGCGTAACAGTTCCCAAGGAATTGCCGATGCCTCTGCTACTCCCGTCTGCACCTCTACACGGGTATCCGCCAAATACTGACGCAAAGTTGCCCAGAGGTCGCGGGCATCATCATTCGCCTGAAATATCTTTCTGAACAGGTCAATCCCAATCTCCGCCAGTCGCCGTTCAACCCGCGCCGCAATCTGGGGTGCAGGGTCATGGGGATATTGCAGATAATCTTCCAGATACCAGCGCAAATTTTCCTGGTCTTGTGCTGTAAGTCGGAAAGCAAAGCTAGCCGTGGCAGTCTGTCGGGGTCCATTCCCTTCTAGGGCGATTTCTACTCGGTAGCGATCGCTCTGGCTTTCAGAGTGTTGAGTGAGGCGGAGTGTCAGCATCGATCTCGAAAAGAGCTTCACCTAATATCTTGTCTTATCTCGCCCATCTTTTATATAAAATGTTTATAATAGTTAACTCAAAGTCAATTTCTGTTGTGGACGTAAACTGCACAAGATAATTTTGGAAAAAGGCTCGACGAAAAGTTAGTAAGATTCAGAATAAAGTAGCCAATCAAAGACAGGATTGGTGTCATAAGGTAGCTACACAGATAGTCAGCGCTAACAGCCTGGTAGCTACATAGAAACTTAATATCAAGGGTATGACCCGCAAAGCAAAAAAAGGCAGAAAGGGTCAACATCAGAAGACTGGGTTAAATCGATCGATCCTAGATGTAGGGATGGGGATGCGACCTTCAGCAATCGAGTATAAATTATCCTAGGCATCCGGGTTGTTCATTGAAGTTTCTACCCGTAAAGTAAAGCCCAGTCAAACTTGCCCTAAGTGCTATCACCAAGAGAAAAAAGAACTGGATGAGCGCGTACATTCTTGTTCAAAATGTGGCTATGTTCAAGACACAGATGTAGCTGCTGCCGAGGTGATGGTCAACTATGTGTTGGGGCTAGGAACTAGCCTCACTAGACGTGGAGCAGACAGCTCTACCTACGCCCCCACTGATTGTGGCGGGTTTAGGCAACTGGCTGTGAGGAAGCGTCAAAAGTCTTGCTCTAAAAAGGTGAGTGGCGGGAGCGAAACCCCGTCCTCAACAAAGTAGAGCGGGGTAGTTCATTTCAAACAATTTGGGAAGAAGCTAGTAGCTGTTTAGACCACACAAGGCAATGGAACCATTCCAAACTTGGTAAGTCCTCTTCTACATTATCCTCCTGTTCTGTTGCTGACACTAACATCGAGTCCGTCGAACGCACGACCATCTTGCCCTTTGTCAATGCTTCTCGCCACTGACGCCCAGTTTTCCAGGCGCGAAACTTATTCACATTCCAGCGGGGATTGGCTGGAAATCCGGCAAAGCCAGATCGAAGTGCTGCGTGGTTCTCTTTACAGATAAAGGTGCGAACCAACACATTCTCTGTCAAGTCAACCACCATGAGATTGCGATACTTGAGAGTTCTTAACACAGACTTCACCCCCTTTATGTTTTAGAAGGAACAGTTTATTGAATAATATTATCTTGATTCTATTACAAAATGTTACATTTGTAAATCTCTTTACCAGTCCCCAATCCCCAATCTCCTTGTCGGTTAACTCATTCAGCCATTCTCTCCGAAGAGATAACCTTTGCCATAGACAGTGTGAATCAGCGCAGTCTCCCCCTTAGCCTCAATCTTACGGCGTAGCAGACGAATCAGCGCCGCTAAAACATTACTACTAGGTTGGTCATGCTGATTCCACAAATATTGATAAATTTGCTCGTGGGTAAGCAATTGACCAGGGTGACGCATAAAATATACCAAAAGCTTAATTTCTTTCTCTGAGAGCCTAATTACTCGCCCTTGGCGGTAGGCTAACTGATTGGAGCTGTCGAGTTCCAAATCGGCGACTTTCAACCGCCCGGCGGTAGCAGTAGCATCAAAAGTAGGTGAACGTCGCAACAGAGCACGGACACGGGCTAGCAACTCTCGCAACTCAAAGGGTTTCATCAAATAGTCATCCGCCCCTATATCTAATCCCATCACGCGGTCGTCTACAGTATCTTTGGCAGTGAGAAAGAGAACGGGGGTAGTTTTACCTTGCGATCGCAACTCCTGGCAAATCTCTATCCCCGACTTTTGTGGTAGCATCCAATCCAGAATCAGCAAATCATATTCTTTTTCCAATGCCAACTCAATTCCAGTCATCCCATTCCCAGCCACATCCACCTCGTAACCTTCACGGGACAACACTCGACTGAGGGGGTCAGTCAATTCAGCTTCATCATCAACAAGAAGAATGCGCATTATTATCATTTTTGCTGGTCTTCTGCTTTTAGCTATTATGACCGAGTGACTCTGCTGAGCAACTAAAAATTTTTATGCTTACTGTTGCATTGCCAAAAGGCGCTCTTTTATCGGATAGCATAAGCCTGTTCAAAAGTGTAGGATTAGACTTTAGTGCTTTTCTCGAATCTGGCAACCGCCAACTGCAAATTCACGACCCCACCAAAACCGCTAAAGCGCTACTGGTAAGGGCGCAGGACGTCCCCGTATATGTTGAGTACGGTCAAGCCCAGTTGGGGATTGTCGGTTATGATGTTTTGCTAGAAAAAAATCCCCAAGTAGCTAAATTAGCGGATCTCAAGTTTGGTTATTGCCGGATGTCGGTGGCTGTACCTGCTTCTAGTCCCTACAGGCGATCGCTGGAACTGCCACCCCACGGCAGAGTAGCATCGAAGTTTGTTCACTGTGCCAGGGAATACTTTCGCAGCTTGGATTTACCCGTAGAAATCGTGCCCCTTTATGGTTCAGTAGAACTAGGTCCCATTACCGGAATGTCAGAGGCGATCGTCGATTTAGTTTCCACAGGTCGCACCTTACAAGAGAATGGTCTGATTGAAATTGATGTTCTCTTTAAAAGCACCGCACGGCTGATTGCCCATCCTTTGAGTTATCGCCTCAATATGGATAATCTGGACAATTGGGTGGAAAAACTGCGTCAAGCCACCTTAGAGAGTGCTTAAACCCCATTTCAGCTTATATGCTATATGCAGACTTCAAACTTCAAACTTCAAACTTCAGACTTCAAAAGGTCTCGCGAGAACGATTGGCGACTATTGCTGAAACTGGGGCCTTACGCCCGTCGCAACCGAGGTCTGCTGTTGGTTTCAATGCTTCTGTTAATCCCAATGTCAGTAGCAGGGGCAATTCAACCTTTAATTATCGGACAGGCAATCTCCCTGCTGCGTCAAGAACAAACCTGGTATTTTCTCAATGATCTTTCTTTGGTGCAGGGAATCAATATTCTCAATGGTCTACTGCTGTTGACTATTGTAGTGCGGTTGATATTTATCGCCCTCCAGGGATACTTGGTGCAGAAAATAGGACAAGAAATTACTGCAGGGGTGCGTGAGGACTTATTTACCCATGTTACTTCTCTAGCAGCGCGATTTTTTGACCGCACGCCAGTGGGACGCTTGGTAACGCGCATCACCAGCGATGTGGAAGCCTTGGGAGATGTCTTTGCTACCGGGGCAATTGGAATTGTCAAGGATTTGATTTACATTGTGGTGATTATCATCACCATATTTATTGTGCAATGGCAGTTGGCATCAATGTTGGTGTTAATGCTAGTGCCAGTGACGGGTTTGATTATTTACTTCCAGCAACAGTATCGCAAAGCCAATTATCAAGCGAGGGATGAACTCTCGAAGCTGAACTCGATGTTGCAGGAGAATGTTGTTGGTATCAATATTGTGCAGTTATTTCGCCGAGAAAGATTCAATGCTGAGTTCTTCGGGTCAATTAATAATCGTTACCGTACTCAGATAGATAAAACAATTTTCCATGACTCGGCTGTATCAGCGACCTTGGAGTGGATTTCTTTGATAGCGATCGCTGGGGTACTCTGGCTAGGTGGCATATTTGTCCTCAGAGATGCCTTGAATTTTGGCATTTTATCAGCATTTATTCTCTATACCCAGCAGTTGTTTAACCCTTTGCGACAGTTTGCTGATAAATTCACCATGTTTCAAGCAGGTTTCACCGCCATTGAACGCATCAGTGAGTTGATGAGTGAACCAATTGAAATTCGCGACCCAGATGTCGCTTCATCCCAGAGTTATAGATTGGGGAGCAGGAAAGCAGGGGAGAATTTCCCAGTCACTGGGATGCTCGAAATCAAAGATTTCTGGGCGTCGGATCATGGCGATGATCGAAATCAAAGATTTCCCCGTGTCGGATCGCCCCTCACCAATCCCCAATCAGGAGAAATTCGGTTTGAGCATGTTTGGTTTGGCTACAAAGAAGATGAATATGTTCTCAAAGACTTGCACTTCACTATTCATCCTGGCGAAAAAGTTGCCCTAGTTGGTCCAACAGGTTCGGGGAAAAGTTCGATTATTCGTTTGCTATGCCGTCTTTATGAACCGACAAAGGGGCGAATTTTTGTTGATGGCATTGATATTCGGGATTTACCTCAGGCAGAATTGCGCCGTCATGTGGGTGTAATTCTCCAGGAGAGTTTTCTCTTTGCTGGGGATGTGAAGCGGAATATCACTCTGGGGGAAACTTACTCTCTCGAACAGGTGAAAGAGTCAGCAAAGTTGACCAATATTGATCGCTTCATCGAAAAATTGCCCCAAGGCTACGATACTGAGTTGCGAGAAAGAGGTACAAATTTATCTGGAGGTCAGAAACAGCTTTTGGCATTTGCCCGTGTTGCGATTCGCAATCCTCGTATTTTGGTGTTGGATGAGGCAACTGCTAGTCTGGATGTAGGTACAGAAGCTTTGATTCAAGAAGCTTTAGAGCATCTGCTCGAAGAGCGCACTGCGATCATTGTTGCCCACCGACTGTCAACGATTCGCAATGTCGATAAAATTCTTGTTCTCAAGCGGGGTCAGCTAGTGGAGTCCGGTACTCATAAAGCACTGTTACGTCAAGGTGGATTATATGCCAGTTTATATCAATTACAGATGTTCGGAAATTAATTGTAGGTGCGTTAGCGAAGCGTGACGCGCAGCATTAAAATCTTAAACCACTAGAATGGCGTTCTAGGCTTGGCTAAAAGCCGCAGAAGCCTCACGTCTGTACTCGAAGAGTCAGTGTGAGATGAATGCGGGACAAAATCAAACCGGTCAAACCCGGTAGTCTAGACTAGGCTACGCCCCTGCTACGCAGCGCGTCCCTGCTACGCAGCGCGACGCTGCTGCGCAGATGATTTTGTCAACTAGATCTACGCTACATAGCAAATACCCTCTCGCTTTTGTACCGACTCAACTTGGTCAGGGTTAACTACTTTATTTTTTACTCCTGGATAATTGGCAATTTTAGCTCCTTTGCCTTTGTTTTGCATTCCTATGACTTCAAATACCCGCCCCTCAAATCTTACCAAGTCTCCTTGGCTGTATGGGTAACGTTTGGTTTTAATTTAAATATTTTGGCTTTACCCTCCTTGAGTAATAATCTCGCTTTCCTTGGTTTTGTTGGCATCAAGGGTTTGCCATGTTTATTGATTACAAAAACCTTCATTGTTTGCTCCTAAATAATAGGGAATCGTCTGAATGTTTACTAAGCGCCCGTCCTTATTATTTATTAAAAAAGGAGGTCGGGCGCTTAGCCAACATATAACGTGGTGTCCTTTGCCCAAGTTATCCCCAGGTTTTTTACCCTCAACACTTCTCCTCTCCACAGCTCCAGATGTTTAATCAAGAGCCGCAGTGTCACGGGACTAGAACGTGGGTTGCTAACCCTACATCCCGGAGTGCCTATATATTCTGGAGTAACGTAGTTCCTCTGGCAATCTTTGACTAAGCGCTCGTCCTTATTAATTTTAAAAATAACGTCGAGCGCTTAGCTAAAGTAACGAGAAACTGAGGCTAATGACGAAGGCTCCTTATTTAAGAAGCCCACACTGTACCCGTAGGGTCAGTGTGCGGAGTCGTCACCCTTCTCGAAGGTAGAGTAGAATAGGACTTTATAGCTTGATTTTTGTAATCTTATAGGGCGATATTTCTAGCTTAACCGATGAAATCCTATCTTGCTGCTGCGATCCAAATGACTAGCAAGCCTGACCTGGAAAAAAACCTGGTTGAGGCTGAAGAACTCGTAGAACTTGCCGTGCGTCGAGGAGCAGAGTTAGTCGGCTTGCCCGAAAATTTTGCTTTCTTGGGTAAAGAAGAAGACAAGCTTGCCCAAGCAGAAGCGATCGCTCTGAAGACAGAAAAATTTCTCAAAACTGTGGCGCAACGCTTCCAAGTCACCATCTTAGGGGGTGGTTTCCCCGTTCCTGTAAATGGTGATGCTAGCAAAGCCTATAATACCGCCCTGCTCATTGACCCCAGTGGCACTGAACTTGCCCATTATCAGAAAGTGCATCTGTTTGATGTTGATCTGCCTGACGGCAACACCTACCAGGAATCTAGCACTGTGATGGCAGGTAAGGATTTACCCCCTGTCTACTTCTCCGAAAAGCTAGGCAACTTGGGCCTCTCTATCTGCTACGACGTTCGCTTCCCGGAACTCTACCGCCACCTATCCAGTAAAGGTGCTGATGTTCTCTTTGTCCCGGCAGCTTTTACCGCCTACACTGGTAAAGAGCACTGGCAAGTGCTTCTCCAAGCCAGAGCCATTGAAAATACTTGCTACGTTATTGCTCCAGCGCAAACAGGAAATCACTATGAGATGCGTTACACCCACGGTCACGCCATGATTATTGACCCTTGGGGGGCAATTTTAGCCGATGCTGGAGAACAGCCAGGAGTGGCGATCGCAGAAATTGACCCTGTTCGCCTCGAACAAGTTCGACGTCAGATGCCTTCTCTGCAACACCGCGTTTTTGCTTGATTGAGGACTGGCTGGAGTTTAGACTATGACATTGAAAGAAGTTTCTATTTTTCTTAATCGTCTAAACTCCTCAAAAATTGGCGGAATTGGGCGCTCGCCTCCTTCATGGTGGGATGGGATTCTTCCTGCAATGGTTCCCTTCCTCGCTCAGTCCGATAACTGTCAAGCAGTTGGGAGACTTTCTCATCCGTTTCCAAATCCAGATAGCTCGAAGACAGCCGCAGGGACAGCTCTTCTAGGGGGGTTCCGAAGTGACTCCCCGGCAGAGTCGCCAGTTGATACTCCTCTAACAGGTAGGAAGCGAGAGCGGATGAGGTTTGGATGCCTTTTTCCTGAAGCTGCTCGCGCCAGCGGTCGAAATTGGGAAAGAGGTAAAATCCTCCTTGTGGCTGTGGGCAGTCAATTCCCATCTCGGTTAACTGCTGCCAAAGATAATGGGTACGCAGTCGGTGAAATTGAGTGCATTCACTGATATAAGCTGACAAGTCAGGAGCTTCGCTGTAGGCAACCAGAGCAGCATACTGTATCGGAGCCGTCGCTGCCGACCACAATTCGCTGGCAAGCATCCGCAAGGTCTGAACCAACTGCTTGCCCCAAGGATTATCGGGGGCAATGGCAACGCCCAGCCGCCAGCCTCCGAGAGAGAGGTGCTTGCTCAAGCCTCCCAGGACGATGGTTCCTTCGGGATACTCGCGGGCAATGGAGTAGTGGGAAGTCGGCTCGTGAGCGATTAGCCCATAGATTTCGTCACTGATGACCGTCAGCCCTTGAGAGTGGCAGTAGTCAGCTAATTGTCGAGCCGCTTCCGGGGCCAGCATTTGACCGCTGGGGTTGTTGGGGCTGTTGAGCAGTATGGCTCCTGGTGTTCCCCCGCGCCAGCGAATTTTCTCTACTACTTGTTCGAGGGCTTCCAGGTCAATCACTTGGCGGTTAGCGGGCGAACTGAGCAGCCAATTTACGGGCTTGCCTACCAGCCGCGCCTGAGCCTGATAGCTCACCCAGGAAGGCGTCGGCAAGATTAACTCGCCGTCTAGAGCCAGCATCAGGGCATAAATTAAGGCTTTACTGCCGGGTCCGACCACCACCTGAGCTGGGGTCGCGTGGATGCTAAAGTGAGTCTGATAAAATTGGGCGATTTTTTCGCGCAGTTCTGGCAAGCCGAGGGAAGACAGGTAACTCTTGCGGTGGGCGTTGGCTTTCAGGGCTTCTTCCAGTTTTGGGTGGACGGGAAAGCGAGACTCGCCAAATCCTAGGTGATAGACTTTCTTGCCTTCTGCCCAGAGCTGGTTGACTTGTTCGTTCACTAACAGGGTAGCTGAGGGGGCAAGCTCTCTCAAGCGCAATGAGGTGAGGGGAGCGTGGGCAACCGAAGTGCTGAGCATGGCAAGATTGAGTCGGGTGTTGTCGTGAAAATTGAGGTTTAATTTAAATTAAAGTGTAGCCAGAAAAATTAGATTCCGGCCACATCTGGCTGTAATCTTTGGCTATTCCAATCACTTCACCTTACCCAGAATGTGCAATGCAAAGCGCCGGGAAAGTTCTTCGTCATCTCGCCCCCAGTCTTCTAAAGCCAGGCCGTAAGCGAAGACTTTGGAGATAAATTGAATTAAAAAAGGGACGTCCCAATCCCCTACCAAAAGAACTATCCCTTACCCATAAGTCTTGAAACCCTTGTGGAGAGGGGGAGAGGGGGAGAGGGGGAGAGGGAGAGACTCGGTCGATGGGGAGATGGGGAGAGAGTGATGTAGAGTAAATTTACCCAAAGAT
>JBFRWF010000020.1:0-11601 GCA_051439465.1 Xenococcaceae cyanobacterium
AACTGCTGCTTATATCAATGGCACTAGAGGTTGACAGGTGGCTCTTTCGTAGGCTACTAACAACTTAAGGCGAGTAGGCAACAGGCAACAGGCAACAGGCAACAGGGAATAGGGAATAGGGAACAGGCAATAGGGAATAGGGAATAGGGAATAGGGAATAAGGCTAGACTTCGTCCCAGAGTAGCGCAGCGCGTCCCAGAGTAGCGCAGCGCGACGCCGGTAGGGTAAGCAGTTCAGACTTCAGACTTCCTCCCCCCAAGTTCGCAACTGGAGATAAACCAATACCAGGGTAATCCCTAATAACACCGTAGCGGCGGCAGCAGCATAGCCAAAATCAAAACGGGAAAAAGCTTCTTCATAGATGTAGTAAACCAGCAGATTAGTAGAATTCAACGGTCCCCCACCAGTGATGATATAAACTTGCTCAAAACTCCGCAGGGTAAAGATCGCAGTAGTAACCGCAGCGAAAACCAGGGTGGGTCGCAATCCGGGTAGGGTAATGTGCCAAAACTTAGCGATCGCATCAGCCCCATCCAGTTCCGCTGCCTCATATAGGGATTGGGGAATGGCTTGCAGCCCTGCCAGAAACACCACCATATTAAACCCCAACTGTTTCCAGATACTCAATAAAATCAGCACTGGCATAGCCCAAACCGTACTGCTTAACCAGGGAATCGGATCTAAACCAAGAGCAGTCAGCAAGCCATTTACGGGACCTTGGGTTTGAAATAGCCAGCGAAAACCCAGTCCCACTGCAACGAGAGATGTAATTGAGGGAATGAAATAAGCGGTTCGCAGTAGTCCCCGTAATGCCATCGACTGATTCAACAATACCGCTAATCCCAAGGGAATCACTAAGCTGGGAATCACTGTAGCGATAGTGAAATAAGCGGTATTGCCGGTTACTTGCCAGAAGTCGGAGTCAGTAAACAGCCGTAGATAGTTACGCCAACCAATCCAGTGGATATTTGAGGTAAAGCTACCGCTGGTAAAACTAAGGTAAAACAAGTAGGCAATTGGCCAGAGGAGAAAGATTCCTAGTAGGAGCAGAGCAGGTGTGAGGAAAACCCAAGCGGCAAAGGTATCCCGATCGAGCCAAGACATGAGATATTGTTTTTTTAGCATTGGCAATTTTTATCTTCGTAAGCTGCGGTCAGCAACCCCGGTCTAAAGACATGGGGCTTCAGGCGACTACCGTCTAAGCCCTAGCTGACCAGACTAAGTACCTTGAGTACTACGTTAGAGGCAAGAGTTAAAGACCTACCAAGGGATGCGTAGCTAGTTCCTTGCTCTAGAACCAAACGATTAAACAGGCTTAAAGGGTTAAACCAGTGTCGTTTGGATAGTTACCGACCTCTAACATTGTCGAAGCTAACATTACCCGAAAGGAGGGACTTTATGTCCAAAGTTTTTGTAATTGATTCCAAAAAAAGACCATTAGATCCAATTCATCCAGCACAAGCGAGGCAATTATTAAGGAACAAGAAAGCTGCTGTATTTCGTCGTTTCCCATTTACATTGATACTAAACGCCAGTTGCTTTATGCCGGGGAACCCGTCCACCGCACTGGCTCAAGAATCACGTCCTGAATCTCCTGTATCCCCACTTAGATTAAAAATTGACCCTGGTGCAAGACATACAGGAATTGCGTTAGTAAACGATTCAACAGGGGAGGTTGTTTTTGCTGCTGAAATAAAGCATAGAGGATTGGCAATTCGAGATGCTCTAAGATCACGTAGGCAATTAAGACGTAGCAGAATAAACCGTAAAACTAGATACCGAAAATCCCGATTTTTAAATAGAGTTCGTTCTCAAGGTTGGTTGCCACCAAGCTTACAAAGTCGGGTAAAAAATATTAAAACTTGGGTTGAGAAGTTATGTAAATTTGCACCGATTGAAGCAATTAGCCAAGAATTAGTGCATTTTGATATGCAATTAATTCGTAATCCTGATATTCAAGGGAAAGAGTATCAACAGGGTACGCTTGCTGGTTATGAGACAAGAGAATATTTACTTGAAAAGTGGAAGAGGCAGTGTGCTTATTGTGGGGTTAAAGACATCCCCCTACAGATAGAACATATTCACCCAAGAGCTAAAGGAGGCTCTAATTCAATTACAAACCTTACTTTAAGTTGCGAAAAGTGCAACATAAAGAAAGGCACTAAGGAGATAAAAGACTTTCTAAAAAAAGACCCCTCCAGGTTAGAGAAAATTCTAAAACAAGTTAAAACCCCACTTTCGGATGCAGCCGCAGTAAACACAACTAGATTGGCATTACTAGAAGTTTTAAAAGCAACTGGATTACCTGTAGAAACTGGCTCTGGTGGACTAACGAAGTTCAATCGCAATCAACAAAAACTAGAAAAGCAACATTGGATTGATGCAGCCTGTATTGGAAAATCAACACCAATTCTCAAGACCAAAGAGGTCAAACCATTGTTGATTACAGCAAATGGTCATGGCACACGTCAAATGTGCCGCACAGACAAGTTTGGATTTCCTATTCGACAGTGTTCAAGAACTAAATTTCATTTTGGTTTTCAAACGGGAGATATTGTCAAAGCGGTTGTTACTAAAGGGAAAAAAGTGGGGCAATATGTTGGAAGAATTGCAACTCGTGCCACTGGAAGTTTCAACATTTCAACTAAAAATGGTTTAGTTCAAGGAATCAGTTACAAATATTGCAAATATATTCACAAAAAGGACGGTTACTCATATGCGTAGTTTGGAAAAGTGGACGGCTAATAAATTAGCCGCGTCGTGTTTTCTCCGTGGTCTAAAGACGCACGATTTCCACACTCCCGGAGGATTGTAGATGACTATTCAACCCCAAATCCCAAATCGAGATGATTCTACTTCAAGCCTGATTTCCCCCCTGGTGCCACCTGAGGAACTTAAGTTAGACCAGCCTTTGAAATTAGGGATAATGGCTTCTGGAAGTGGCACTAACTTTGAGGCAGTCGCCCAAGCAATTCAGGATAAGCGGCTCAATGCTCAAATTCAAGTCTTGATTTATAACAATCCAGAGGCAAAGGTGAGATCGCGGGCACAGCGATGGAATGTTCCTGCGGTATTGCTCAATCACCGGAAATTAAAGCGCCGTGAGGATTTAGATCGGGAAATTGTCGAGGTGTTGCAGGAATATCAGGTTGAGTTGGTGGTGATGGCAGGTTGGATGCGAGTGGTGACGCAGGTACTATTGGATGCTTTCCCGAATAAAGTGATTAACATTCATCCGAGTTTGTTACCCAGTTTTCGGGGCATTCGGGCGGTGGAACAAGCCCTTGAGGCTAGGGTGAAAATTACTGGTTGTACAGTTCACTTAGCCACCCATGAAGTAGACAGTGGCCCAATTTTGCTACAAGCTGCTGTCCCAGTGCTAGCGGATGATACATTAGAAACCTTACACGCCCGAATTCAAGTACAGGAACATCGAATTTTACCCCAGGCGATCGCTCTAGCTGCCAAAAAATCTCTTACCTAAGTAGGTCGGTCAAATTAATTAGAAAATGGTTGAGATAGGGAACTTCGGATCAGGGAACAGGGAACAGGGAACAGGGAACAGGGAATAGCTAAGTACCTGGACAAAAATAAAAATTGCTGGCTGAGAAAGGCAGGAGGCAGGAGGCAGGAGGCAGAGGGGGGATTTACAGCTAATTTACAATTCTTTACACAGCATCCTTTATTTATGTCCGACTACTTAACAGGGAACAGCTAACCCTAACACCTAACACCTAACACCTAACACCTAACACCTCATCCGGGTTTTATCTTTATTTTTGCCCACCTACTTAAATGTCGGCATTCATCTCAACGCTAACCTTTAGATATTTGCTGATTAATCAAATAAAGTGTGAACAAGAGCAATTTCGGTCAAGCAACGGACACTTATCCTAATCATGTATTTGTATTTTTAGAAATTTTTGCCCAAGAAGGGGGGATTCAATCTTACATCAAGGACATTTTTCAGGCTTATCTTTCACTGATATCCCCTCGCAATACTAGAGCATCGATTCAGTATTCACCCATCTGGTCGAGAAAAGGAAGGGGAGATGGGCGAACTGGAAGGGGAGATGGGGAGAATACTATTGACAAGATTCATCCAATCTCCCAGTCCCAGATTTGGAGATTACTGAATCAGTTTTCTAGCACCTCCCCTCACCCCTACAGGGCGGAAGTCTTTTTACTTCGAGATCGGCCTGGATCCCAAAACCCTTTTGATACTGGCTCAATCAGATTTCATTACCTGAAAACTTTACCTCCCTGGATGGGGCGTTTAAAACTGGCATCGTCCCTTCTAGCTTGTCTAGTGCAGCGGCGTCCCCAGCACGTTTTTTGCGGTCATATTAACCTAGCAGCGCTAATTAAAACCGTCTGTCAGCCATTGGGGATTCCCTATACAGTCCTGACTTATGGCAAAGAGGTTTGGGAACCCTTACCCAATCAACAACGTAAAGCTCTTCAACAAGCGGCTGGGATTTGGACAATCAGTCGCTACAGCCGCGATCGCCTCTGCCAAGCCAATGACATCGACCCGAAAAAAGTGCAGATTCTCCCCTGTGTCGTTGATGGAAATGCCTTCACCCCTGCTCCTGAGCCGCCTGCATTAATAGAGAAATATGGTTTAGCCAATGCTAAGGTGCTAATGACAGTAGCACGGTTGTGGTCTGGTGATATTTATAAAGGGGTTGATATGACCATCCGCGCTTTACCTAAGATTGTGCAAGTGTTCCCAGAGGTGAAGTATCTAGTGATTGGTCGCGGTGACGATCAACCCCGTTTAGCTCAGTTAGCCAAGGATTTGGATGTTGCTGAGCGAGTTATTTTTGCCGGTTTTGTTCCCACAGAAGAGTTGGTAGAACATTATCGAGTTGCCGATGCTTACATCATGCCATCCCAGGAAGGCTTTGGCATCGTCTATCTCGAAGCGATGGCTTGCGGCATCCCCGTGCTTTCTGGGGACGCTGACGGCTCAGCAGACCCCTTACAGGACGGACGTTTGGGCTGGCGTGTACCTCACAGGAACCCAGAAGCGATCGCCGCCGCTTGTATTGAAATTCTGAGAGGGAATGACCAGCGTTGTGATGGTCAGTGGTTACGAGAACAAGCCCTGGCTAAGTTTAGTAAGGAGGCTTTTACTGAGCGGTTACAAGAATTGCTCATTGGTGCTGAGGACTCCTTACCCCCCTCGGTTTTAAGTCAAACATAGATGACAGCGATATACTTACCTGGCAACTAAAGAAAGTTTCTCTGAGGCGAATCAGTTGGCTCAAGAGTTAGTCAATTTAGGCGTTGACCCCGACTCCATTCATATTTATGGCAAGGGACACCCCCGTGTGGGGGAAACTCCACTGAAAGGTGAGCGTACTGCTTGAACTTGCTAAGAACAAATCCTATTCATAATGATCGCCTCTATGAGCTAAATTCAGCTATTACTTCGATCGGACCGACAATATTTCGATTAAACTCAGGTAGATCTTCAGCAGGTATCCAGTACTCCTGATATATCGAGCCTCCAACAGTCTTCACCGAGTAGCGACTTAAGAAATCTGCCCGCACTTGGAAGCGGGTAACATAACCGACGGATCCAGTATCCCTGTTCTTGGCATTCCAATTCCGTGCAATCTGTACCGCATACTCTTCATTAAGTACCGGGTAGAAGATAGGTTGCTCAGGCAGCCGAGGTGGAAACGCCCTATAGCCACTTTCCTGAATCAGAGCGAGTTCCTTGGAGCCTGTTGGACGAAACAAGGTGATTGTCTCCTCCTGTGCCTTATTGAGTTCTTGGAATGCCCAGTTGGGCAACGGTTCTCGCTCGTGAAGCCACGCTGCCGGAATGCCTTCCACACCTATGTACAGTGCCACAATTCCTCCCACCATCGCGCAGGTGGTATCTCTATCTCCCAAACCACTCACCGTTAACCAGAGAGCTTCTTCATACTTGTCCAGGTGCTGCGCCGCACACCAGAGTGCAAAAGGAACAGTATCCTGCGCCGAGATGCGAGAGCCATTTCCCAACATAGAAACTGCTGATTGAACCGATATTTTCTGCGACAAATCCCGAGCAAGGCGGATCTTGGAATGAACCTCGCTTTCAGGAACCAGTGGCAGGATAAGATTAAGAAAGTCCTCTGAGCTTGGTAAAGAATTAGAGTTCTTTAGTCGCCAAGCCCAAGCCGCAGCGACTGCTACAGCAATAGCTCCTGCGATCGCCTCAGGGTGGGCGTGAGTAACTTCTGCACTGGCACGGGCTTGGTTGATCACCGAGTCCATGTCGTCAGCAAAAAAGGCACCCACAGGAGCAACTCGCATGGCTGCCCCATTCCCGAAAGAACCCTGCCCTGCAAATAGGTTTGGAGCTACATTTTTCCAGGATTCGCCATCCCGTAGCCGTGCTAGCTGCCCGTGCATTGCTGGACCATAGCCACGTCCACTGTCATATCTTTGAGCAAAGCTTTGCGCTAGCTGGTCTTGGTCAATTCTTTTGTATTGCTGAAGGATTGATACAATCGAGAGGGCCATCTGGGTATCATCAGTGAAGCGCCAGGGCGCTGCTGGCATTGCCCGTGCTTCAATCAGGCGTTGCGCCAGATCAGTTGGGACAAAAAATCGATTTCCAAAAGCGTCACCGATTGATAATCCCTCAAGGGAGCATTGGGCGCGGACGAGGCAATGATGATGTAGTGATGGCACAAGTTGCTCCTCCGTAATCGGTTTCTATCAAAATCTAATGGTTTCCAAACTCTTGTTACTTTAATAACACAAAATGCTTTTCCAGCAAGGCTTTGACATCGTCTCAACTGGTAGCGCCCAGGAGTTATTAAAAATTTCGACTATAAAAACCGATGAACACCAGACCAATCAATCTTTTCGAATATGAATCATTAGCGAAGCAGCATCTTTCTCAGATGGCTCTGGATTATTATGCCAGTGGTGCTTGGGATGAGGTAACCCTGGCAGATAACCGTGCTGCTTTTGAGCGCTATAAACTCCGCCCCCGAATGTTTGTAGATGTGAGTCAGCGGGATTTAAGCACAGAAATTCTGGGGCAATCTCTATCGATGCCGATCCTGATTGCCCCGATGGCTTTCCAGCGTCTGGCACATCTGGAGGGAGAACTGGCAACCACAAAGGCTGCGGCATCCTTCGGTGCGGGGATGGTACTCAGTACCCTGTCCACAAAAAGTTTAGAGGAAGTGGCGATCGCCCGGAAACCATCCAGCCCAAATGGATTGTGGTTTCAGCTATATATTCATCGCGATCGCGCTCTTACTCGTACTCTGGTAGAAAGAGCCGAAGCCTGCGGTGTAGGAGCCTTGTGTCTGACAGTAGACGTGCCGCTTCTGGGGCGTCGGGAAAGGGATCGGCGCAATCAGTTTACCTTACCACCAGGTATGGAACTGGCAAATTTGAGGCACTTGAAAATTCCCCAAACAGCAGGAGAGTCGGGGTTATTTGCCTATGTTGCCCAGCAGTTTGACCCAGGGCTGACTTGGCAGGATGTAGAATGGCTGCAATCATTGACTGCATTGCCAGTGGTGGTGAAAGGGATTTTGCGGGGGGATGATGCAGTGCGGGCGGTGGAATATGGAGCAAAGGCGGTGATTGTGTCCAATCATGGAGGTAGGCAATTAGATGGGGCGATCGCCACTATTGACGCTTTGAGTGAAGTAGTAGCAGCAGTAGGAGACAAGGTAGAAGTGCTGATGGATGGCGGTATCCGGCGCGGCACTGACGTGCTGAAAGCTTTAGCGTTGGGTGCTAAAGCAGTTTTGGTTGGGCGTCCGGTGTTGTGGGGATTAGCCGTTGAGGGAGAGACTGGCGTGAAGCATGTACTAGAACTGTTGTGCGATGAGTTGGATGTGGCGATGGCTTTGAGTGGCTGTGCCACAGTACAAGATATTGATGCCAGTTTAGTGAAAGGGTGACCGATTCAGTTATAGCAGTCCTATAAAGGGTTGTGAATCAAAACCCTACTCAAAAGGTCTATTTAATAAACATCCCGCATTATCGGGGCTAATACTACAACCATTTGCATCTGACTTCAAAGCAGCTAAAACACTTGCAAATATAGTTGAGCTCAAAAAAAGGACAGCAGCTGCGACAGATAAATTCTGATATATGCTAGTCATAGGGTGTAGATATTGCTTGATTTATGATATTTTTCTGAAAGTTCAATTGAGTGGAGAACTTAGGCAAGAGTATTTTATTCTAAAAATCCTCTTGCTCTTCCCAGTACTCTAACTCCTCCTCCAAGTAGCTTTGACCACTGACAGCAACTTGCAGGCAATGACAACCATAAGCAAGAAGACTTGAAGTAGTTGCGGTTAGAATTTTCAAGCCAGATAAAACTTTGTTGAGGGAGCATCTCGAAGTTGCCATAACATAGTTCAGCTCCCTCTGTAATTCAGATGACACCATTGTTTCCGAGTTATAATTAAATTACTATCGATATTAACTGAATGCGCTTTTACTTTAATTTTCTCTTTCACCTCAAGTTAGATGCCTCAGCCAAATAGCTTAATCTTCATGGGCTGTATAGCTGAACTAATTAACCCAAGTTACTCGTTAATGCAAGTGGAAAGTGAGGTTCTTCCGTACCTAAGTAGTAGTACATAAATATTTTCGCTTAAGACCTCAGGGGAGAGGGGGAGAGGGGGGAAGAGCTTATCGGTTGGGCATTTGAGCGGAGCCATCCTCATCTTAATTTTTCGTCAATACAGAAATTTTTATTTTTTTCCGACTACTTACATCAACTATTTTTCTAAGGGGTTTATTCTTTTATAAAAATTCAATTAATAAAACAACTATTTTGTTGTAAAACTATTCTTCAATCTCCAGTAAAACAACATTTTGGTTGTCAAAGTAGGCAAAACGATTAGCATCTCAAAGGCTACAGGCGCTCTTTAGTTGAAAGCTTTTGAACATAAGCCAGTAAGAAGATAGTTTGTCCCTAGTAGTAGCACAGCCGCATTTTGGCGATCGCCAGTCAATATCCCTGGTTCTGTGGTAGTCTGTTTGGCTTTAGTCTAAACTCTAGTTGGGTAACGGCTGACCAGGGTAATCAGTTCAGCCAATCAGCTCATTTTTTTTGAGCTATTTGGCTGAAGCATCTAACTTGAGGTGAAAGGGATAATTGAGAGTATCAGTAGAGCGAAAAGTTTTTTTTTCCAAAAGGGCGATCGCCAGTCCTCAAGCAGCTTTCAACTGACAGCGAACTAACTTGCGGGACTATCGCAGCTTGACTGCTTTGGAGTAAATCCCTGAAACTCTGCTTTTTATGAGAATTATCAGAATTAGAACGGGCGATCGCTTTCATGCATCCGAAGATAAGGAACATGTATCCGAAGATAACAGAGTTGGTCACTGAAAGTGGCTCAATTTTTCAAAGGCTAAAATCCATAAGCCATGCTAGCTACGGGTGATTGATGAAAAGAAATCCTTAAGTTCTTTCTTAAGTTCCTAAACTTTGGTGGTGCAAATCGGGTTGGAGAGGCAAACTAAACTTTGTTACCTCAAAGCTCATATCAATTGGAGATGATAGACATGAAACTCACTTTCCACGGCGCATCCTACGATTATGAACCTTTCACTATCAATACAATTGAGTCAGAAATTACTGGTCATTTCCTGAGGGCAACTTATAAAATTCGTCGTCCAATTATTGCCAGACCCCCCTCTGTGCGGAATCTCAAGTATCGAGGCGTGACTTACTGAATTCATTCTTTGCTTGAATAACGTTAAAATCCTAAATTCTGTAGTTGTCAGACATAACAAGATCGGAGTAAAATTTATGTCTCAAGAAAGTTTGCAGCAATTTTTCCAACTGGTGCTAGAAGACAAAGAACTGGAAAACCAGTTACGGAAAGTTTTTGACAAAAAAACAGCTGTGAATCTGGCCGTAGCGTTAGGTACTAAAAAAGGCTACAATTTTACAGCTTCCGAATTAAATGCATATGCATATATATGGGAGTAAAAGGTGGAGCTCTAGACAGGGAATAGGGAATAGGGAATAGAGCGGTCTTACAATGAGTCGTGACAAATCAAAACATTATTCGCGCTAAGCTTCGCGAAGGCGCGAATATAAAATGACCAGAACCATTACCCCCTGTTGCCTGTTGCGCCCAGCCGACAACGTCGACGCTGGGCGCACTATTACCTGTTCCCTTTTGAGTAATTCACAACCCTTTATAGGACTGCTATACTTGTCACTGTTGCCCTTGCCCTTTCCCCGTTGCCCGCTCCTTGACTTTTGAAGGATTGTCCCGGCTTCGGATCGGTAGCCTTGTTTATAGTAGCAACCTAAGGAAATTGGCTAATTAATTGAATCAGGAAAATTCCAATTGTCAAGGTCATAGCTGTTTGGAACACATAAACTGCTGTCCACTTGAAGATTTGGTCTAGGGTCATCTTTTCACTCCTCACATCCTGAACGGTTGTTGTTGCTCTTTTTCGAGTAATCTCCAAGACTTTTCAGAAAACTGAGTAGTTCCAAATGGGATTTTCAGAGTGTGGTCACGAATGTATCAATAGTTATAGTCAAAAATAGAAATCATAGCTTGCTGGAGTACTTGCGGGAAATGGGGATTGTATAATATTTTCTTTAGCGATCGGGTCTAAAATAGAAATCACAGCTTTCCTGGAAGGTGCTTGTCTGATGACTCAACAACTCAAGCCCCAAACGACCGACATCCTCTATCCCGAAAGTGACGGACAACCCTTGGCGGACAATACAATTCAATTTCGATTAATTACGACGATTCAGGGTGGTATCGACGCCCTATTTGCTGAGGACCCGAACCTGTTTGTCGCTGGAGACTTGTTTTGGTATCCTGTCGAAGGCTCTCAAACCCGCCAAGCACCCGACGTAATGGTGGTCTTTGGTCGTCCCAAGGGAGACCGCCGTTCCTATCTACAGTGGAAAGAGGGAAACATTCCGCCTCAAGTGGTGTTTGAAATTCTCTCGAAGGGAAATCGCAAGGGGGAAATGGCGTAACTGCTCAATAACTACTGGAGGCGATCGGGGAAGACGGCGATCGGGGAAGACGGTGATCGGGGAAGACGGTGATCGGAGAAGATGGCGATCGGGAAAGACGGCGATCGAGTGTTTCAAAGACTCTCGATCTGCATCGTGGCGGATTTGATGATAAACTCCGACTAACCAGAATCGGTTGTATTAATTAGGTGCTGGTGCTCGTGCTCTAATAACATCTGGTAGATATGGAACAGTTTCATCTCCTTTTGAGCGGGAGAGTAAATATTGCCAGAAAGAAAAAGCTAACTTGCGACAGGTCTTTTTTAGACCAGTAAACGTATCGCGAACCCGACGCCCGTTGTCATGACGGGTACAGCCACTAATCTTACGCCGTGTCACATACTCTCTTATATCAGTCTCAGCAGCATTGGTATGCAGAGGTACTTGGGGTGCATCTAGAACCCGCAGTAACTCATCTTTATGGGCACAGAACTGCTGCATCACTAGGTTCAGACCGTAGTGATGAGGGTAACGCAGCCCAAAAATTTCATCAAAGCGCACTTCTAATCGCTCCCTGTCTTGGGGAGTTGGCTGCTCTTGATAAGTTTTCAGTTCACGATAGTAAG